>JAJEBS010000299.1 GCA_022822425.1 Gemmatimonadota bacterium
GCACGCGCACCACCAGGAACTCCGGGTAGGAATCCACGAACGTGTGCAGGGCGAGGGCGACGGTCATCGCTCCCGAACCGAGCAGCAGGATGCGGCGCCGCCCGATGCGGTCGGAGATCGGGCCGGAGATCACCGCCATGATCCCCACCATCAGGCTGTAGACCGTGACCAGGGTGCCCAGGAAGGCATCGGCGATGCCCAGTTCCTCCCGGATCAGGGGCAGGATGGGGGCGATCACCATCGTCTGACAGCTCGCCGAGAACACGAGCAGCCAGAGGGCGAAGACGATCAGGTACGGGTGTGCGGGTGCGTTCGGGTCCTTCACGAACGCGGTCCGATCGGTCCCGCGCGACCGGTGCCCGGAGCCGTCAGCTTCCCGACGGCGCCGCCGCGCCCCCGTCCGGGCTGCGCGGGTCGGGGGCGCCGACGAACTCGCCGGTCGCCGGGTCGACCCCGATCGAACTGGCCCGTCCCTGGCTGCCCCGCACCTGCACCTCGTGGCCCATCGCCTCGAGCGCCGCGAGGTCCGCATCCGCAACGCCGCCCTCCTCGATGCGCACGTTGTTCGGGAGCCACTGGTGATGGATCCGGGGCGCGGCCACGGCTTCCTCAATGGTCATGCCGTGGTCGACGATGTTGAGCACGAGCTGCATCACGGTATTGATGATGGTGCGCCCGCCCGGAGTTCCGATGACCGCCACCAGCTCGCCGTCGCGCGACAGCACGGACGGGCTCATGCTCGACAGCATGCGCTGCTCGGGCCGCGCCAGGTTGGCTTCCGTCCCGATCAGTCCGCGGTCGTTGGTGAGGCCGGGCTTGCCGTTGAAGTCGCCCATCTCGTTGTTGAGGAGGAAGCCCGCTCCGGGCACGGTGATCTTGGAGCCGTAGCCCTGCTCCAGCGTGTAGGTGACGGAGACCGCCATGCCGTCGCGGTCCACTACCGAGTAGTGCGTGGTCTCGGTGCTCTCCTCCGCCATGACCAGTTGGGACGGCTCGGAGTGTCCGGCCCGGTCGCCGTGGATCCCGCCCCGCAGCTCGTCCGCGTAGTCCTTGCTGGTGAGCCGCTCCAGCGGCACGTCGACGAAATCGGTATCGGCCAGGTGCTGGGCCCGGTCGCGGTACGCGAGGCGCATCGCCTCGGTGAGATGATGGATGTAGGCCGAGGAATTGTGCCCCATCGACGCCAGGTCGAAGCCTTCCAGGATGTTCAGCATCTGAACGATGGCGGTGCCGCCGCTCGAGGGGGGCGGCATCGAGACCAGGTCGTAGCCCCGGTAGGTACCATGGATGGGCGTTCGCTCCTGCGCCTGGTAGCGGGCCAGGTCCTCCTCCGTGATCATGCCGCCGCCGCGCACCATCTCCTCGGCCAGGAGACGCGCGGTCTCGCCCGCGTAGAAACCGTCGTGGCCCTGGTCCCGGATGCGTCCCAGCGTGCGCGCCAGATCGGGCTGCCGGAAGAGCTCGCCCTCCTCGTAGGGTACGCCGTCCTTCGAGAACTGGGCGACGCTCGCGGGATAGGGCTCCATGCGCGAAAGCACCGAGGCCAGCGAACGCGCCAGCGCCGGGCTCAGGGTGAAGCCGTCGCCGGCCAGGCCCACCGCGGGCTCCACGAGATCCGCCCAGGGCGTCCCGCTGCCGTAGCGCTCGTGGGCGAGGGCGAAGCCCGCCACGGTTCCCGGCACGCCGACCGCCAGATAGCTGCCGTGGTGGATGTCGAAGGAGTACTCGCCGTTCTCGTCCGTGAACATCTCGGGATGCGCGGCCAGGGGCGCTTTCTCGCGGAAGTCGAGGGCGGTCGCGCTGCCGTCGGGGCTGCGGATGACCATGAAGCCCCCGCCCCCGATGTTCCCCGCGGTCGGGTGGACCACCGCCAGTGCGAAGCCGGTGGCGATGGCGGCGTCGACCGCGTTCCCCCCGCTGGCCAGCACCCCGGCGCCCACCTCGCTGGCGATGAGGTTGGCGGACGACACCATGCCGTCCTGTGAGCGCAGGCCCAGGGTCGGGGGGGCGCCATCGCCCGTCCGGGGCGGCGCCTCGCCCCCCTGGCAGGCGACCAGGGCCACGAGCAGCGGGAGCATCCAGCGCGACTTTGAACTCATCATCCGGCTCTCCAGGTATCGGTTCGGATTCGGACCCGGAATATGCGCGGATGAGCCGCCGAATCACCAGACCCGGAGCGCAAAACCCGGAACCACGCGAGCCGGGCGCTGGTACTGATGGCGCGGGCGCGGCCCCGCGGCAGCCAGCCCCACGCCGCTCCGCGTCCAGCCCCTCACGAAACCGTGCACGGAAGGGTCGGCCCGAGATGACACCGTGGGTCAGACGTCTGATCACCGCCAACGTGGCGGTCTTTCTGCTCTTTGCGGTCGCAGGGCCGAGATCCGACGGCTTCTGGGCCCTCACCCTGGTGCCGCAGTTGGCCTATCTGCGGCCGTGGACGCTCCTCACCTACATGTTCCTCCACGCCGGTTTCTGGCATCTCGCCCTCAACATGCTGGGCCTCTATTTCTTCGGCCCCCGGCTGGAGTTGCGCATGGGGTCGGCGCACTTCCTCAGGCTCTACCTGCTGGGCGGCCTCGGGGGCGCGCTCTTCTCCTTTCTACCGCCCATGGCGCCCGTGGTGGGCGCCTCCGGCGCGGTGTTCGCGGTGCTGCTGGGCTTTGCCCGCTACTGGCCCCGCGAGCCGGTCTACATCTGGGGCATCCTGCCCATCCGGGCGCGCTGGCTGATCCTCTTCCTCGCGGGCTTCAGCCTGTTCGCGGGCATCACCCAGGTAAACGACGGCGTGGCGCACTTCGCGCACCTGGGCGGTTTCGCCGGCGCGCTGGTCTACCTCTGGGCCCGGGAGCGCCGGCGCCGGATGGTGCGGCGGCGCATGCAGGGGGTGGTCAAGGCCCGGCCCGAGGCCGAAATGCGGCGCAAGTGGGAACTCATCCCGGTGGACGAGCTGCATGAGCTCAACCGCGCCGAGGTCATCGCGCTGCTCCGCAAGGTGCAGGCGTTCGGCGCGCGCAGCCTCACGGTGGACGAGCGCGCGTTTCTGGACCGCATGGTGCCCTGACGCTATTCTGTGACACGGTTCCAGAGTCTGCCATTCTGGCAGGCTTTCTCGCTCCCGCAGCCGATGAGTCTGCCATTTTGGCAGACTCGGGTCGCCTCCGTTTCATCCGCCGCTCCGTCCTGCCTGGAGTTCCCATGAGCAAGCTGTCTCTCGTTGTTCCGCTCAAGCGATCGGCGTTCCTGCTGGGTGTCCTGCTCGCCGCCTGCCAACCCGGCGGCACCGAGTATGCGGATCTGGTGCTGACGGGGGGCAAGGTCGTGACCGTGGACGACGCCCTGCCGGAGGCGGAGGCGCTCGCGGTGACCGGGCACACCATCACGGCCGTGGGGACGAACGAGGAGATCGCAGGCCACGTCGGGCCCTCGACCGAGGTCGTCGAGCTCGGCGGACGGCTGGTGATTCCCGGCTTCATCGAGGGGCACGGCCACTATATGAGCCTGGGCCGCGCGAAGATGATCCTCGACCTCACCACCGCCACCAGCTGGGACGACATCGTCCGGATGGTCGGGGACGCGGCCGCCCAGGCGCCGCCGGGCGAGTGGGTGACCGGACGCGGCTGGCATCAGGAGAAGTGGACCTCGACGCCAGAGCCGAACGTGGATGGCGTGCCGCTGCACACCGCGCTCTCGGCGGCGAGCCCGGAGAATCCGGTCAGCCTGGGGCATGCCAGCGGCCACGCGGCCTTCGCCAACGCGCTGGCGATGGAACTCGCCGGGATCGACGACAACACCGCCGATCCGCCGGGCGGCACCATCGTGCGCGATGCTTCCGGCGCCGCGACCGGTCTGTTGCGCGAGACTGCCCAGTTCCTGGTGGACGACGCCATCGACCGTGCCGGCGAGGGGCGTTCGCCCGAGGACGTGGACGCCGAATTCAGGCGCGCGGTGCAGCTGGCCGGTGAGGAGGCGCTGGCCTTCGGGGTCACTTCCTTCCAGGACGCCGGGAGCGACTTCGAGACGATAGACCGCTTGCGCGCGATGGCGGCCGAGGGGACGCTCCCGGTGCGCCTCTACGTGATGGTGCGGCGGGAGTCGAACGAGGTCATGGACGAGAAGCTGCCCGACTATCGCATCATCCCCGAAGGCAACGACTTCCTCGCCGTGCGCTCCATCAAGCGCCAGATCGACGGGGCTCTGGGGTCGCACGGGGCCTGGCTGCTCGAGAACTACATCGACATCGACAACACCGGGCTGGTGCTGGAGACGGTGGAGGACATCACCGGCACCGCCGAAGTGGCCATCAGGCACGGCTACCAGGTCAACACCCACGCCATCGGCGACCGCGCCAACCGGGAGGTGCTCGACCTCTACGAGAAGGTGTTCGCAGCCAACCCCGACCGGACCGACCTGCGCTGGCGCATCGAGCACGCCCAGCACCTCAACCCGGCCGACGTCGGGCGTTTCGCCGAACTGGACGTGATCGCGTCGATGCAGGGCGTGCACGCCACCTCCGACGGTCCCTGGCTCCCCCTCCGCCTCGGGCTCGAGCGCGCCGTCGAAACCTCGTACGTGTGGCGTGACATCCTGGATGCCGGGGTCATGATCGCGAACGGCACCGACGTGCCCGTGGAGCATATCTCGCCAATCGCGAGCTTCTACTCGTCGGTGAGCCGGCGGATGAACGACGGCGAGGTGCTCTCGGGCGAGCATCGCATGACGCGCGAAGAGGCGCTCGAGAGCTACACCATCAACAACGCCTATGCCGCCTTCGAGGAGCACCTGAAGGGCTCGCTCACCCCCGGCAAGCTGGCCGACATCGTCGTCCTCTCGCGGGACATCATGACGATCCCGGAGGAGGACATCCCCGCCACCGAGGTCGTGTACACGATCGTCGGCGGCGAGGTGAGGTATTCGGGCCCGGAGGGCTGAGGCGCGTTGAGCCTCAGGGGGACGGAGGTCCGCCGCCCGCTCTGATGCCTGTCTGGTGGTCCACACCCCGCGCGCCCCTCCATCACCTCGTGCCGTCCTCTTTTGATTTCTCGTAGTATGGGCTTGGATTTCTCGTATTAGATGGTGAGATTTCTCGTATCAAGGAGTAGGATTTCTCGTAATAGCGCCGCTCTTCCCAAATCTGCCGATGTACTCCAGACACCTTTATTCCGGCGTGCTCGACATGCTCGGCGAGTTCCGGATTGTCTACGTGACGGGTCCAAGGCAGTCGGGCAAGACCACCCTGGTCCGCGGCGTCGCCGCCGAGCTGGGCATGCGCTACCTGACGCTCGACGACCCCGCCGTGCAGGCGGCGGCAGCCTCCGACCCGTACGGCTTCGTGAGGTCCTTCCATGACGAGTCGGTCGTGCTCGACGAATTCCAGCAGGTTCCGGAGCTTGTGCCCGCCATCAAGGAGGCTTCGGACCGGTTCGGCAGTGCGCCGCCTGACCGGCGAGGGCTCGCTTTCCCGCGCAAAGGGTTGTTCCTCCTTACCGGCTCGGCCGACATCTTCCGGTCGGCGCGAGCCCGGGAAGCCCTGCCCGGTCACATGGCCCGCCTGGAGCTCCTGCCTCTGTCGATCGCCGAGCTTCGGGGCAGCCGGCAGAACCTGATCGACTGCCTCCTGGCGGGAGATTTTCCCCCTGCGCCCGCTGCGGCGCACGACCATCGAGCCCCGACCCGGGACGAGATCGCCAGGCTGATCCTCAGAGGTGGCTATCCCGAGGTCCAGGGCATGAGTCGGCGGGCACGCACCACCTGGTTCCGGTCGTATACGGAGGGGCGCTTCTTCAAGGACTTCGACACACTCTACAGCGCCCGCGGCGACTACCATTCCCGGCTCCGCGCACTGGCCCCGTACCTGGCGGGGCTGAGCGGCAACCTGCTCAGGTACGCCAACCTCGCCAACGACCTCGAACTCAACGACAAGCTGGCCAAGAGCTACGCCGAGATCCTCGAACTCATGTTCCTGATACGTCGGGTCCCCTCATACCGGAAGAACCTGGCGCGGCGACTCGCGGTGCGAATGCCGAAGCTGCACTTCGTGGACACGGGTCTCGCGTCGCACCTCCTCGGCCTTCGCACGGAAGCCCGGCTCCTCACCAGCCCACATTACGGGGCGCTGCTGGAAACACTTCTGTTCATGGAGTGCGCGAAGCACGCGGAGTGGGCCGAGGAGGAGGTTGACCTGTACCACTTTCGGGACAGGCGCAAGCGTGAGGTCGATATCGTGCTGGAACGCCCCGACGGCCGCATCGTCGGCGTCGAGGTCAAGGCTTCGGCCACCGTCCGGCGCCGGGACTTCGATGGCCTCGCGGCCCTGGCCGGATTCGCGGGGACCGCCTTTGAACGCGGCGTGCTGATCTACACCGGATTGCAGGCACTTCCATTCCACAGGGGGCCGGTGCGCCTGCACGCCCTGCCTCTGGCACGGATCGCGGCCACGGCGTCGTGAATCGAGCGTCCCCCGGGAGGAAGGGAGACTACGTCCCCGGCGCGGCCTCCTCCCTGCGGGCGCGGTAGATGGCGCGCGCCTCGTCGAACTGGGCGTACACGTGCTCCTTTTCGGCGTCCGAGCGCCAGCCGGGCCACAGTTCGGCCATCGTCTGGAGCTTGTCGATCCAGCGCAGCGCGTAGTCGGCGGCGCTGCGGCTGCGCACCGGGGCCCCGCCCACCGTGACCCACACGGGGTTGGTGAGCGCGAGGGGGTAGGAGGTGTCGAGCGGGAAGCGGTCCTCGGGGTCGCCCTGGACGCGGACGTGAATCCAGCTGCTCCGCTCCACCCGCAAGGTGCGCTCCACCTCTAGCGAGCGCCGGTCCCCCCCGAAGGGGATTTCCTCCACGACCTCGCCGTTCATCACCACGACCGCCGTGCGCATGGGCACGATTCCCCAGGCCCGGATCGCCACCGTCACCTCGCCTCCGCCGGCGGGCAGCGCCAGCTCCTCTCCGGGGATGCGGCCGTCGACGCTGACGTCGAGCAGGGGCCCGCTGGAGACGAAGGCGTTGCCGGCGCGCATCCCGTCGAACCACCCCTCCATCGACAGCTTGCCGTCCGGCGTGCGCACGTAGGTGCGCATCGAACCCACCAGGGGGGTTGCCTGCAGATTGGAGATGGAGTCCTCGCCGCCGACCACCGCGGCGCGCACGTCGTTGCTCCACACGGCGTAGAGGGGCGGGTATCCGTCCTGCGGCGTGGACCACTCCACCGCGTCGGCGGCCTCCAGGGCTGCGTCGACGATGAACCCCTTGGCGCCTCCCAGCGTCCCCTCCAGCGGATCCCCGTTGTAGAAGGAGTGCACGTAACCGGTGATGGCGCCCTGCGCCTTCGCCTTTCTGAACATGTCGGTGTTGGAGGGATAGAGGCTCTCGATGGCCGTCTGCTCGTAACCGGTCACGAAGGGGGAGATGAGGTGGTCGGTCATGCCGAACATGAAGACGTGTCCGTAGAAGGGCGGGCGGTATTCCTGGCCCACCACCAGCACCATGTCGTCGCGCGAGAGGGGATGGGCGCCGCCCCCGGGTACGAAGAACTGGTGGTCCAGAATGCGGTTGTCCTTGTTGGCCACCTGCTCGGCCACCACGTCCTGGTCCTCGGCCTCCGACATCATCATGAGGTTCTCGAGGGTGTTGTGGAGGTTGCCGCCGTAGTTCATGTGGACGTGGGTGGAGCCCGAGTACCAGCCCTGGTCGCTCAGGTCCGAGATTTCCTCCAGGTGCACGCTGACGCGGTGGTTCTCGTCCGCCGCGATGTTCAGGTCGAACTCCTGCGGCGCGTGCTCGAACCCTCGGGTCACCAGCATGCGCGCGGGACCGGGAGGCAGCTCCACCTGGAACACGCCGGCGTGGTGGAAGATGCGGTCTCCGGCGCGGCTGACCCGCGAGTACTCTCCTGCGGGGGTGTAGTGCTTGCCGTCGGAGGCGGTGAGATGGACGCGGGTGCCCAAGGGTTCCCCGTTCTGGCCCAGGGTCGTGACCGTGAGGGTGCCCATGGGCTCCTTCCAGCGGCGCTCCTGGATGGTCACCGTGCGGAGCGCCCCGCCGTAGGTCTCGAGCAGGGCGAGCTGCGGCAGCCCGCCCTCGTTGCTGATGAAGGCGATCCACTCGCCGTCCGGCGACCAGCGCGGGTGGAACGCGTCGTGCTCGAAGAAGGTGAGCTTGTAGGGCTCGCCGCCCGTCGTGGGTTGGACGTAGAGGTTGTTGAACTGGTCGGCCGCGCCCGCCGTGGACGAGTAGACGAAGCGGCGGCCGTCGAGGGACACGTCGGGCTGGGTGCGGTAGAGGCTCTGCTCCTCCAGCACCGGGACCCGCTCGTCGATGCCGTTCTCGCGCGCCGGAACGCGGTAGACGTTCCCGCTCCCCAGCGGCACGTCCCGGTTGGAGACGATGAGGAGCTCGTCGCCGGAGGGCAGCCACGCGGGCGAGATGTGCATGTCCCATGCCCCGAAGTAGAGGCGGTCGCGTCCAAAGGTGTTGTCGTATGAGACCGCGATCTCCTCACCTGTCCAGGAGCCGTCCGCGATCTCGCGGATGTAGATGTCGAAATAGCCGTTGGAGCGGGTGGAGACGTAGGCGAGGCGGCGGCCGTCGGGCGAGAAGCGCGGGTCGACGTAGATCTGGTCGTCGTCGGTGAGCCGGCGGGTCTCGCCGGTGTGCGTGTCGAGGATCTCCAGCTGGATGGGGCCGCCCCCCGCGTCGGCGGTGTAGACCAGCCAGCGCCCGTCCGGCGACCAGTTGGGGGAGGAGAGATAGTCCCCGGAGCGGGCCAGTTCGGTTGCGATTCCCGTCTCCGGGTCCACGCTCCAGATCGAGCCGCTCATGCCCACCGCGATCCGCTCGCCGTCCGGAGACCACGCCGGATACCATGGGGTGGAGCTGGGGGCGGGGGGGAAGTAGAAGTTGTGCATGTAGTTGCCCCCGTGCGCGGCCGCGGCGTACTGGCGCTGGGCGCTGGCGGCCGAGGGCCCGGCCACGGCCGCCAGCACGCTCAGGGCGGCGAGGGTGACGAACGCGGAAGAAGCGGTCGGGCGGGGGGCGGTGCGGCGGTGCGAAAGGGGGACCACGGACATCGGGGTTGCTCCTTGGCTGGTCGGTGGGTTTGCCGGGCGACCGTGGGTGGCTCGGGCCGACACGGCGTCCATGCCTCCGCCAGTGTAGGCCGTGAGGACGATGCGGGCTACCGGTCCGCCGTCGCGGGCCGGCTCCGCCGGAGCTCCGCGCGTACGCCCCGCGTGGCGCCCGGCCTTCCGTGGTCACCGTCGCGCAACCATCTTCCGCCTGCCGACCCGCGGCCTCGCCGGAAGAGCAGCGCGCGCCAGACGGTGTACGGCGCGGGGAAGAAGCGGGCCCTGTCCTCACCAACGAGGTGATCGCCGGTGTCGAAACCGAGCGGGATGTGCCGAACGAGCCTGTTCCTGGCGGCCTCGCTGGCGGCGTGCGCGACCTGGCCGGCCGCGGCGGCAGGGGGTCAGGAGCCGGCTCCCGGGGAGCAGGGACTCCCGGAGCCGGAACCCGGCTCCGAACTGCGCGTCTCTCTCACCACCGTCGGAGCCGGACCCGTGGTCTACGAGATGTTCGGCCACAACGCCATCCGCATCCAGGATCCGGCCACGGGCCTGGACATCTCGTACAACTGGGGCATGTTCGACTTGAGCCAGGAAGGCTTCTTCTGGCGTTTTCTCCTGGGCGACTGGCAGTACTGGATGGCCGGCCTCTCCTCCGAGGGAATGATCGCGAGCTATGTGGCCTCGGACCGCGGCGTCGTGGAACAGGAGCTGGATCTGACCCCGGCCCGGCGTCTCGAACTGCTTGAGATGGTCGAACTCAATCGGCGCCCCGAAAACGCGTACTACCGGTACCAGTACTTCCTCGACAACTGCTCGACGCGTGCCCGGGACGCCCTCGACACGGTTCTGGGAGGCAGCCTGCGGGCGCGCTTCGCGAACCTCCCCGGGGAGACATTCCGCTTTCACACGCGCCGTCTCACCGAAGGCAATCCGCTGGTCTACGTGTCGCTCGACTTCTTCATGAGCGGGCGCGGCGATCGTCCCATCACCGCCTGGGACGAGATGTTCATTCCCATGATGATGCGCGACTTCCTGCGCGAGACGGATGTCGTCACCTCCGAAGCCGTACTGGACGAGCCGGCCCGCGTCCCCCTCACGGAACCGCCCCCGCGCTTCCTCTGGTTCGCCCTGACCGGGGTGCTGCTGGCAGGGTTGCTCGCGAGTTCAGCGTGGGTGGGCACCGCGGCGCGGGTCAGGGCAGCCAACCCGCGCATCTCCAGGCTCGCGCGGGCGGAGTTCGCGGGGATCGCCGGCATCTGGTCCCTCGTGGCGGGTCTGTCCGGGCTGGTGATGATCGTGTCCCACTTCACCGCCCATGAGTTCATGCACTGGAACGAGAACTTCCTCCAGGCCAACCCGCTGTCGCTGGTGCTGGCGGTTGCGCTCGTCCCGGCGGTCTTTGCCGGCAGGTGGCGCCGGCTGGCGACCCGAACGGCGCAATTGGCCGCCGGGGTGTCGGTCCTCGGCCTCGTGATGCAGGTTGTTCCCGGGATCGACCAGGTTAACGGCTACCATCTGGTGGTCACGGTGCCGGCGCACCTGGCGATTGCGTGGGGCCTGCCGGCCATGGTGCGCGCCGACACGGAGCCGTCCGCGACAAGCTGATCCCGCGGCGCGGGGCATACACCCTGAACATCCGGGACCGACTCGACCGGGGAATGCGCATGACAAGTCGCGGCGAGGAAGGCCGATGAGCCCGGGCATCGACCGGCAGGACGTTCGCTATGAACCCGACGAGCGTCCTCCGCTCCCGATCACGGCCGGGCTCGGCATCCAGTATGCCATCCTGTGCATCGCCAGCGTCATCCTGACGCCCACGGTGATGATCACCGTCGCCGGCATGAGCGACGACTATCTCTCGTGGGCGGTATGCGCGGCGCTGGTGATCAGCGGGGTGACGACCGCGATCCAGGCCCGCAAGGTGGGCCGCATCGGCGCCGGCTACATCCTGGTCATGGGGAGTACGAGCGCGTTCCTGGCGGTGAGCGTGACGGCCCTCGAGCAGGGCGGACCGGGGATGCTCGCGACCCTGATCATCGCCTCGGCGCTGGTTCAGTTCGTTCTGGCGGCGAGGATGGCGCTCCTCAGGCGGATCTTCACGCCCATGGTCGCCGGCACGGTGCTGCTGCTCATCCCGATCACCCTCTCGCCTCTCATCGTTCGCAAGCTGGGCGAGGTGCCGGCGGATGTTTCGCCCGCCGCGGGCCCGGTCATCGCGGGGGTGACGCTGCTGGTCATGATCCTCGTCCCGCTGCGGGCCTCCGGGGCGCTCCGTCTGTGGGCGCCGGCCATCGGCATCGTCGCGGGGTGCCTCACCGCCCGGCTGGGGTTCGGTCTGTACGACACGTCGGCGGTCGCGGAAGCTGCCTGGATCGGGCTGCCGCCGCTGGCCTATCCGGGCGTCGACCTCAGCTTCCGACCGGAGTTCTGGGCGCTGCTGCCGTCCTTCATCATGGTCACGCTGGTGGGCGCGCTGGACACGCTCGGGGATGCCATCGCGATTCAGCGGGTATCGTGGCGCAGGCCGCGCGCGATCGACTTCCGCTCCATCCAGGGCGCCATCTCGGCCGATGGACTGGGCAATCTGCTCTCCGGACTCGCGGGGACGGTTCCGAACACCACCTACGGCATGAGCATCAGCGTCGCCGAGCTCACCGGCGTCGCCGCCCGCCGAATCGGTGTCTGCGTCGGCATCGTCTTCGTGTCGCTCGCGTTTCTTCCCAAGTTCATCAACCTGATCATCGCGATCCCGGGGCCGGTCGTCGCGGCATACTTCATCATCATCGTCGCCCTGATCTTCGTCTTCGGGATGAAGATTCTGCTGCAGGAGGGCCTGGACTTTCGCAAGGGCCTGGTGGTGGGCGTCGCGTTCTGGATCGGGCTCGCGTTCCAGTTCGACTGGATCTATCCGGAGTATTTCCAGGGAATATGGGCCGAGCTTCTCGGCAACGGCATGACCGTCGGCGGCTTCACCGTCATCCTGCTGGCGATATTCGAGGAACTGGTCGGGGGACGGCGGTCGCGCCTGAAGACCCGGCTCACGTCCGGAATCTGGTCCGAAATCGACGACTTCATGGTGAAGTTCGCCGCGCGCAAGCGCTGGGGCGAGGACATGGAGCGGCGCCTGCGCGCCGTGGGCGAGGAGACCGCCCACATCCTCATGCGCGGGGATGAGAGCGGAGATGAAGACGCGGACGAGTCGGAACGCCGCCTGCTTCTCATCGCCGGCAGCGACGGGGACGCGGCCGACCTCGAGTTCATCGCGACCACCGACGAGACGAACATCGAGGACCAGCTGGTGATGCTCAGCGAGGGAGCTCCCACCGGCGGGTCGGAGATCCCGCTGAGGTTGCTCCGCCACTACGCCTCAGCCATCCGCCACCAGCAGTACCACGACATCGACATTCTGTCGATACGGGTGGAGAGCGCGGCCCAGCCGGGCGGGGGGATCGACTAGGCACTCCGTGGCTGGCCTGCTAACATCGCGTGTGACGGCTTGCAGATCGGTCTCGCCGCTCGCGTGTCCAGATGCTTGCTCGCCCTTCGGGAACTCACCATCGTTTTCCGAGCAGTCGCCGCGTTTCCTCTCCTTCTCATGTTGGCGTTCGTTGGATACGGCCCCATGCTGACCAACCTTGCGATCCGCAACTTCAAGCGCTTCGACTCGGTGGAGATCGAGCTGGGGAGCCCCGTGGTCTTCATCGGACCGAACAACTCCGGTAAGACGTCGGCAATGCAGGCGCTTGCCTTGTGGGACATCGGGCGCCGACGCTGGAGCGAGAAGCGATCGGGACAGAAGACCCCGGAAAGGCGCCCCGGCGTAGCAGTCAACCGCCGCGACCTTGTCGCGATCCCGGTTCCACACGCCAACCTGCTGTGGCGCCGGCTCAGAGTACGTAACGTGCACCGGGTGGACGGGAAGCAGACAACCAGCAACATCCGGATCGACATTACCGTCAGCGGTGTGGGTGAGAACGCGCCCTGGGTCTGCGGGCTTGAGTTCGACTATGCCAACGAGGAGTCCTTCTACTGCCGACCGTTGAGGCTGTCGGAAGCCCGCAACCCGGAGCGGATGACCGTGCCGGAGGCGGCAGGCAAGGTTGAGATCGCGTTTCTGCCCCCGATGTCGGGATTGGCGGCTACGGAAACACGTCTGGACCAGGGAGCCGTTAACGTCCGCGTCGGAGAAGGACGCACGGCCGAGGTGCTTCGCAACCTTTGCCACAGCGTCTACGAGGATGAGACGCGCTGGACGGACCTGGTCCGGGGCATCTCCGATTTGTTCGGAGCCGAATTGCGGCCACCGCGCTACATCGCGGAGCGTGGCGAGATCGCGATGAGCTACCGGGAGCACGGGGTCGTACTCGACCTGTCGTCGGCCGGCCGCGGACTCCAACAGACTCTTCTCCTCCTGGCCTACATGTACGCCAACCCCGGCGCCGTGCTGCTCCTGGACGAACCTGACGCTCATCTTGAGATCCTTCGCCAACGGCAGACCTATCAGATGCTCACCGACACGGCCGAGGGAACGGGCAGCCAGATCATCGCTGCCAGTCATTCCGAGATTCTCCTTAACGAGGCTGCAGGCCGGGATCTGGTGATCGCCTTCGTTGGTCCTCCCCATCGTATGGACAACCGCGGTAGTCAGGTTCAGAAGGCCCTCAGGGAATTCGGCTTCGAACACTACTACCAGGCGGAGCAAACCGGGTGGGTCCTGTATCTGGAAGGATCGACGGACCTGTCGATCTTGCGGGCATTCGCCGCGCGTCTTGGTCACGAGTCCGCACTGCGCGCTCTGGAACGCCCTTTTGTGCACTATGTTCGCAATCAGCCATCCGCGGCAGCCAACCATTTCCATGCGCTTCGAGAGGCGCTTCCGAACCTTCGTGGAATAGCGCTTTTCGACAACCTTGGTCAGCAGTTGCCGGACGTGCCGTCGCTGGAGCACCGCATGTGGGCACGAAACGAGATCGAGAACTATGTGGCTACGCGGCGCACGCTCAAGCGATACGCGGCCAGGTCAGCTCAGGAAGCCACCCCTGGGCCGTTATTCGCAGAGACCGAACAGACGAGGCGCATCAACGCCATGCACGAGTCTGTCGAGGCCATCGAGCGGGCGCTGAAGAGACTTGGAAAGGGTTCGCCCTGGGATCCGGACATCAAGGCCAGCAACGATTTCCTCAACCCGGTATTCGCCGACTACTTCGAACGACTGGGCCTGCCCAACGTGATGCCGAAGAAAAGCTACTATGTGCTCGCTCGCCACGTGCCGAGGGACGAGATCGATCCCGAAGTAACAGCCGCGCTCGATGCCATCGGACGGACTGCAGAGAGTGCGGAGGGGCGGGCGTAGCCGTTGCCGGGGTAAATCGTGATGGCGCTCAGCCCGTAGCGGCCCTCCGCGCGGGTTTCGCCCCCGTCCCTTCGTCTGCCCCTCCGCCCTCTCCGCCCGCGCCGCCCTCTCCGGCGATACTCGCCTTCAGCGCCGCCATGAGGTCGATGATCTGGGCCTGGGGCTCGGCCGAGGGCGCGACCGTGATCTGCTCGCCCTCGATCTTCTGCTGGATGAGTTCGAGCTGCCGCTCGCGCACTTCATCCCTGTAGTCGTCGGGCTGGAATTCATCCGCGGTCTTCTGCTCGATCATCTGGACCGCCAGATCGAGTTCCGCGGGGTTGATCTCCCCCTCCTCGACCGGGACCTCCTCCCAGGACCGCACCTCCGTCTTGTAGCGCAACTGCTCGAGCATCAGGCCGTCTCTGTACGGCCGCACCATCACCAGGTACTGCTTGCCGCGGGTGGCGAAGCGGGCGACGGCGACGCGTCCCGTCTGCTCCAGCGCAGCCGCCAGCAGCCGATAGGCGCGGGCGCCGCCCCGGTCCGGGCCCAGGTAGTAGGCCCGGTCGAAGTACACCCGTTCCACCTGCTCGGCGGGGACGAACTCGGCGATCTCGATGGCGTCGGTCTTGGGCTGTTCCAGCACCTTGAGCTCGTCGGGTTCCAGGATCACGAACTGGTTCTTCGCGAACTGGTATCCCTTGACCATGTCGTCCCTGGGCACGACTTCGTTGTTGTCGGGGTTGAAGTACTGCTGACGCACCCGGACGCCGGTCTTACGGTCGATCCAGTTGAAGCTCACGCGCGCGCCCGACTTGCTGGTCGCGAACAGCTTGACAGGGATCGTGACGAGACCGAAGGAGATGCTGGAGGTTCCGATCGCTCGTGCGGCCATGATGTCCCCGGGGAATCGGTATCCGTAACTGGCAGGGGAGCTTACATGATGGCTGGCGAAGGGGGCAAAGGGAAGCCCGACAAGCTCGCCGAGTATCGCGCCAAAAGGCAGGCGTCCCGCACCCCGGAGCCGTTCGGCGGCGCGGCGCTCGCCGGGAGCCGCCTCTTCGTCGTCCAGCAGCACGACGCCACGCGCCTGCACTGGGACTTCCGGCTGGAGCTGGACGGGGTGCTGCTCTCGTGGGCCGTGCCGAAGGGCCCATCGCCCAATCCTCGGGACAAGCGCATGGCGGTCCACGTGGAGGACCATCCGCTGGACTACGCGGAATTCGAGGGGGTGATTCCGGAGGGCAACTACGGGGCCGGCTCGGTCATCCTCTGGGACAAGGGCGTGTGGGTGCCGGTCGAGGATCCGCGCGCGGGGCTCAGGAGCGGCAAGCTGCTCTTCGATCTGCGCGGCTTCAAGCTGAACGGCCGCTGGACGCTGGTGAAGACGCGCCAGACCGAGAACTCGTGGCTCCTGATCAAGGAGTCCGATGCGTGGGTGGATGAACGCGGCACGGAGGCCTACCCGGTGGAGTCGGTCTATTCGGGGCTCGCGGTCAACGAGGTCGCCCATCCGGGGCGGCGCCAGGCAGCCGTGGAGGAACGGGTCCGGGAGCTGGGCGCGCGCGAGGGCCGGGTCCAGTCCCGCGGGGTGCGCCCGATGCTCGCGACCCCGCGGGACACGCCGTTCACGCGCCCGGGATGGGTGTTCGAGATCAAGTACGACGGCTACCGCATCATCGGCGCCCGCGAGGGGGGCGAGGCGGTGCTCTGGTCGAGGAACGGGAACGATCTCACGGCGACCTTTCCGGAGATCGCCCGGGCCGTGCGCGGCCTCCCGTTCGGCCATGTGATTGTCGACGGCGAGGTGGTGGTCCACGATGCCGCGGGCCTCCCCAGCTTCGCCCGGCTGCAGAAGCGGGGCCGCCTGCAGAACCACGCCGGGATCCAGCGCGCGGCGGTCGAGCTTCCGGCGCGCATGTACGTTTTCGACCTGCTGGCGGTGGGCGACCTGGACCTTCGCCGCCTGCCCCTGCTGGCGCGCAAGCAGATGCTGCGCGAGGTGCTGCCTCCCGCGGGGCCGCTGCACTACTGCGATCACATCGCCGAGACGGGCGAGGTGATGTACGAACACGTCACGCAGATGCGGCTCGAAGGCGTGGTCGCCAAGAAGGCGGACAGCATCTACGTGTCGGCGCGTTCGGGCTCCTGGATGAAGATCCGGGCGGTGGAGACCGGGG
This sequence comes from Gemmatimonadota bacterium, assembly GCA_022822425.1. GTDB lineage: Bacteria > Gemmatimonadota > Gemmatimonadetes > Longimicrobiales > Gaopeijiaceae > BD2-11. Next base: position 16,572 of record JAJEBS010000299.1, read on the forward strand.
ACTTCGTCGTCGTCGGATGGTCCGAGCCGCAGGACGAGCGACCAGCGCTGAGTTCGCTGCACCTGGCCCGTTACCAGGGCGACACACTGGTGCACGCGGGCAGCGTCGGCACGGGGTTCACGGCGGGGCAGCTCAGCGAAATCCGCGAGATGCTTCTGGAAATCGAGGTCGCGGAGTGTCCGGCCACCGGAGAGGGAGTCTTCATGCCCGGCCGGGTGCAGCGCTGGGTCCGCCCCGAGCTGGTTGCGGAGGTGCGTTACAAGAACTGGACCGAGGCAGGCCTGCTGCGCCATCCGTCGTTCGTCCGCTTTCGCGAGGACAAGCAGCCGCGGGAATGCATCCTCGAGACAGACGATCCATTGCCCGAGACGCTGGCCGAGCCTCTGCCGGTGCATCCCCCGAGCGTCGCGCGCGAAGTGCACTTCACCAACCTGGACAAGGTGTTCTGGCCCGTGGAGGGGTACACCAAGGGCGACCTGATCGACTACTACCGCGCCATCTCGCCCTGGCTGCTCCCGTATCTGGCGGACCGCGCGCTGGTCATGACCCGCTACCCGGACGGCATCGACGGCAAGTCGTTCTACCAGAAGGACGCTCCCGAATGGGCCCCGGAGTGGCTGCGCACCGAGACCGTCTTCTCGGAGAGTTCCGGGCGCGATCTGAACTACTTCGTCGCCGATTCTCCGGAGGCCATCCTCTACATCGCGAACATGGGCACCATCCCGCTGCACATCTGGCACAGCCGCCTGGAGACGCCTTCCCGCCCGGACTGGTGCGTGCTGGACCTCGATCCCAAGGAGGCTTCGTTCGGCGACGTCATCCGGGTGGCCCGGCGCATCCGCAGGGTGTGCGATGAGGCTGGGCTTCCCTGCTACGTGAAGACGAGCGGGTCATCCGGGCTGCATGTCCTGATCCCGCTGGGGCGGCGCTGCACCTATGAGCAGTCGCAGCTGTTCGGCGGGGTGATGAGCCGTGTGATCGCGGTCGAGCTGCCGGAGATCGCCACGGTGGAGCGGCGGGTGAGCCGGCGCGACGGGAAGGTCTACCTGGACTATCTGCAGAACGGCCACGGCAAGCTGATCGCGGCTCCCTTCTGCGTGCGGCCCGGACCGGGCGCCCCCGTCTCCATGCCGCTCGAGTGGCGCGAGGTGAAGGACGGGCTGGCCATCGAGCAACACACCATCCGCACGGCGCCCGAGCGCATGGCGGCGCTGGGAACGGACCCGCTGGCGGCGGTGCTGGAGGAGGAACCCGACCTGGTTGCCGCGCTGGAGCGGTTGATGGGCTGGCTGGGTTAGCTGGTTCGGGCCATCCACCCCGCCACCGCGCCGGCCACCTCCGCCATCACGTCCTCGTGGGTGCGGCCGCTTCTCTTGAGCACCTTGAACGAGTGGTCCCCGCCCTCGACCACGTGCAGCGCCGCACGGGGCCCCAGCCGCTCGACCACCGGGCGCAGGAAGTCCAGGTTGGCCAGCCGGTCGCGGGTGCCCTGGACGAACAGCAGGGGCACCTCGACCTCGTGCAGGTGCTCGCTCCGCTCGATGCCGGGCGGTTTGCCGATACCGTGCAGGGGGAAGCCCAGGAAGACGATCCCGCGCACGCCCGCGAGCGGAGCGTCGGCCGCGGCCAGCGAGGTCATGCGCCCGCCCATGGACTTGCCTCCCGCAAAGAGCGGCAGGTCGGGCACGGCCTCGTGCGCCGCCGCAACCGCCCTCCGCACCGTGGCGGTCAGAATGCGTTGCGGGTTGGGATACCGTCGACCCGCCTCCATGTAGGGGAACTGGTAGCGGAAGGTGGCGACCCCGCGCGCGGCCAGCAGCCCCGCCATCTCCTCCATGAAGACGTGGCGCATGCCCGCGCCCGCGCCGTGTCCGAGGACCAGCAGCGCACTCGCTTCGGGGGGGCGCACCAGCAGCGCCGAGACCGAGCCCCCGGCGACCTCGAAGGAGAGGGAGCGGGCCTGAGTCATCCGGCGCTCACGCTCATCCGCAGCGCCCGCTCATCCGCCGCTGATCGAGGGAAGCACGAGAATCTCGCTGCCCGCCCCGGCCAGCGTTCCGAGCCCGCCCGTGAAGCGGATGTTCTCGCCGTCCACGAAGATGTTCACATGGGGCCGCAGAGCACCCTGTTCGGTCATCAGGCGGTCGTACAGGCCGGGGTGGGAAGCGCTCAACGCGCCGAGCACCCCGCCGACTTCGCTCGTGCCGCCGGCCACCCCCACCTCTACCACCGCCCTCCCCCCGGCCAGCTCCCTCAACGCCTCGGGGAGCACGATCCTCACACCACGCACGCTTTCACGCACACCACCGGAGGGAGCCCGTCGCGCACCAGCTCCCAGGAATCGCCGTCGTCGCCCGACGCGTACACCTTGCCGCTGCGGGTCCCGAAGAACACCTGCCCGGGCGCCAGCGTCGCGAGCGCATCGCGCAACACCGTCTCGTACGCGTTCTCCTGCGGAAGCCCCTCGGTGAGAGGGTGCCAGCTCGCCCCGCCGTCCCGCGTCCGGTACACGCGCAGCTTCGCGTCCGGCGTGCAGCGGAAGCCGTCCGACTCGATGGGCACGATGTAGACGGTGTCGGGATCTCCCGGATGCATCGCCATGGCGAAGCCGAAATCCGAGGGAACCCCGTTGGCGATGTCGACCCAGGTATCCCCCCAGTCCTCGCTCCTGTAGAGTCCCCAGTGGTTCTGCAGGAAGAGCCGGCCCGGGTTCGAGGGGTGATGCGCGATCTTGTGCACGCACTGTCCGAACTCCGGGTGCTTGTCGGGGAGGAACTCCGCGCGCACGCCCTGGTTGCGCGCCACCCACGTGGCTCCGCCGTCGTCGCTCCGGTAGGCGCCGGCCGCCGAGATGGCGATCATCATGCGACCGCCCGGCTCGCCGTCCCCGACGATGGTGTGCAGGCAGAGCCCGCCCGCGCCCGGCTGCCAGCGCTCGCGATGGGGATGGTTCAGAAGGCCCTCCACCGGCCGCCACGATTCCCCTGCGTCCCGCGACTCGAAGAGGCACGCGGGTTCGACCCCCAGATGGATCACATCGGGTTCGACCGCCGAACCCGGCCGGATCTGCCAGATGCGCTTGAGCGAGAGCTCCGAATCCTCCGGAAACCTGACCCGGCGTTCATCCTTCCCGGACCAGGTCGCCCCGAAGTCGTCGGAGAAGCGGAGCGTCGTCCCCCAGAAGGGACTGCCCGGCGCCGCCCACAGACGCGACCGGCCGACGCGGTCGTCGTACGCCATCGCATAGACTTCCTCGCCCGGAAAGTGCGGGCCCGCCAGCTCCCAGCCGCCGCCATCGCGCGCGCGAGCCAGGAAGGCTCCCTTGGTCGTACCCAGCAGCAGCACCGTATTCCCGCCGGAGACCCTGAACTGCGCCGACGTCTTCATTCCCACATCCTCAGCATCGTCTTCCACGTCCTGGCATCCCTTGCACGATCCCCCCGGCAACCCGTTGAAGACTATCGCGAACCGAGGCGGACACAAGACTCGGCGGCTGCGCCCCGCGGCTCCGGGAGCGGCGTCGTCTGGCGCATCCCCCGGCTCCCGTGCATCATTCCGGCATGCGCATCTGGACGGGAACCAGCGGCTTCTCCTACAAGGAGTGGAAGGGCCGCTTCTATCCGGAGAAGCTGCCGCAGCGGGCCTTCCTCTCGCACTACGCCGGCGAGCTTCCGGCCGTCGAGATCAACAATACCTTCTATCGGCTGCCCAGGGTCGATCTGCTGATGAAGTGGGCCGAGCAGGTGCCCGAGGACTTCCGTTTCTCGATCAAGGCATCGCGCCGGATCACGCATTTCAAGCGCCTCGGCCTGTCGAGCACCGACGAGACGACGTATCTGGTCGAGACCTGCGCCGCCCTCGGACCGCGGCTGGGCGTCATTCTCTTTCAGTTGCCGCCCAACATGAAGAAGGATGCGGGGCGTCTGGCCGCCTTCCTGGATCTGCTTCCCGACGGCACCCGCGCCGCCTTCGAGTTCCGCAACCCCTCCTGGTTCGACGACGAGGTGCGAACCCTGCTGGCCGACCGCGACTTCGCCCTCGTGCACGCGGACGTGGACGAACCGCTGCCGGGCCTGCCCCCGGACGCACCCCTGGCTTCCGGCACCTGGGGCTACCTGCGCATGCGCCGCCTCGGCTACACCCGCGATGAGCTGGAGCGATGGATGGAGCGCGTCCAGGGCCAGCGCTGGAACGACGCCTTCGTCTTCTTCAAGCACGAGGACGAGGCCGCGGGGCCGGCGATGGCGAAGGACTTTCTCTCGCTGGCCGATTCCCCCTCAGGCGGAGCCGGCGATCCGGAGTAACGCATCTCGCCCGCGCGGGGTGAGGCGGTATTTCTGATTCCTCGCTCTCGGCGAGTCGGGACGGGTCATCTCCACGAATCCGGACGCCATCGCCGGATGCAGGTAGTTCTTTCGGAAGGACGGCCGGTGCGAGAGCTGCAGCTCGGCCATGAGGGCGATCGCAGCCTTCGGGCCCGTGTTCAGGGACGCCAGCAGGCGCGCTACTTGGTCGCTTACCTGGTCGCTTACTTGGTCGCTCGACGATGCCGAGCGGAGCGCCGCCAGAATCACTGCGAGCATGAACTCGATGAACGGGGTACTCTCGCCCGCCTCTGAACTCTGCCGGATCGCCGCGTAGTAGTCGCTCTGCCGGGCATGTACCAGGCTTTCAACCGGGATCCCGGCAAAGAGCGCCTTCCAGCGGGTCAGGATCAGCGTCTGCCATAGTCGTCCCAGCCGTCCGTTGCCGTCCTCGAAGGGATGAACGAACTCGAACTCGCAGTGGAAGACCGAACTCGTCACGAGGGGATGCTCGTCCGTGGCGCCGACCCAGGCCAGCAGGTCGCCCATGAGTCGGGGAACGCGCCGGGCGGGCGGCCCGATGTGATCGACTTCTCCCTGACCCATCACCGCAATCGGCCCGGAGCGGTAACGCCCCGGGGAGCGCAGCAGCCCCGCCATGAGGATCGCGTGGGCCGCGAGCAGGTCGTCCTCATTCGCCGGGTCCCATCTCGTGTAGCGATCGTAGGCGGCGATGGCGTTACGTGCTTCCTGCAGATCCCGCAGAGGGCCGGCGACCGGCTTGCCATCGAGTATCGTCGAGATCTGTTCTTCGCTCAGCGTATTGCCCTCGATCGCGAGCGATCCGCGGATCGTGCGGATACGGTTGATTTGCCGCAGCCGCAGGTCGCGAATCACGCCCGTGGCCTCCGCGCGCCCGATCGCCTCGCCGATCTCCTCGATGCGCGCGAGGATGGCCGGCGTGATGGCGTAGGGCGGGGAATCGGCCATTCGTCCTCCGGGTTGGCCGTTTGAGAGGTCGACCCGAGTAATCTAGTATTTCCGGAACAACCGGCGATCTCACGTTCCGCCCATGCAAGGAGACGCAGCCCATGGCCGAGTCGCGCAGAACCTTCCTGAAGCAGTCCGCCGCGACGGTAGCCGTGGTGTCGTTGCCGGGTTGCGCACCAACCGCGGCGGAGAGTCCGGACGCGCTCGTTCCGGCCACGCTTCGGGCCGTGGGCGAGGCGGTGCTGCCGGAAGAGCTGGGCGCGGAGGGCCGGGAGCGGTCGGTGGCCGCCTTCGAGCTCTGGTCGGAGGGGCTGGAGCCGGTGGCGGAGATGGCCCATCCGTACCTGGTGCCCGAGACGGTCTACACGGGGCCGGACCCGCGGCCGGGCTGGGCCGCGCAGCTGAGCGGGCTGGACATCGAGAGCGGCAAGCGCTTCGGGGCCTCGTTTGCCGAGGTCGGAGTGCCTGAGCGGCGGCTGATCCTCGAGCCGCACGTGCGCCGGGCCGGTCCCGCTTCCGGCAGGCCGGAGAACGCCGCGCACATCGCCGTCGCGCTCGCGGCCCACTTCTTCGCCTCCCCGGTCGCGACCGACCTCTGCTACGGGCGGGCCATCGCCAAACAGCAGTGCAGAGGCCTCGCGGGCGCCGGGGACGAGCCCGCCCCGCTGCCGGGAGCCGCGTCATGAGCCAGGTCATCGAGAGCGACGTCTGCATCATCGGCGGAGGCATCAGCGCGGCCATGGTCGCGGAACGTCTCGCGGAGCGCACCGAGGCGTCCATCACGGTCGTCGAGGCGGGCGGGCGCACGGCTTCCCTGGAGGAGAGAACGGCGACCCGGGCGCGCATGCTCGCGTACGGCGAGAACCCCTACCCGAACGACCACATCCCCGGCCAGACCGGCACGGGCGAGATGTATCAGTCGATGGTCCTCGGGGGCGCCGCGATGCATTGGGGGGGCGCCGTGCCCCGGTATTCGCCGGAGGATTTCCGGGTGCGCTCCCTCTACGGGGTCGGGTACGACTGGCCCATCACCTTCGACGACCTGGAGCCCTACTACCAGGAGGCCGAGGAGCGCATGGGCGTCGCCGGGGAGCAGGGCCCGCCCGAGTACGATCCCCGTTCCCGGCCGTATCCGATGCCGCCCCTCCCGCTCTCCTGGAATCTCCTGCGCATGCGCGAGTGGACGGACGCGGCCGGCATCCCCTTCTGGACCCAGCCGTGGGCGCGCAACACCGAGCCGTGGCAGGGACGCAATGTGTGCCAGCGCTGCGACACCTGCGCGGTCTGCCCGACGGGCGCCAAGTACACTCCGGATTTCGCCTTCGACCGCCTGCTCGCCGCCCGGCGCATGCGCCTTCACGACCGCACGCTGATTCGCTCGCTGGATCTCGCATCGGGCTCGGACCGCGTCGAGTCGGCCACGGGATTTCATCAGGACGCCCCCGACCGGCCGGTCGAATTCCGGGCGCGAACCTTCGTGCTGGCGGCTGGTCACAGCTGGAGTTCGCATCTCCTTCTGCTGTCCGCCAACAGCCGTTTCCCCAACGGTCTGGCCAACAGCACGGACAACGTGGGCCGCTACATGACCGGGCACTGGTTCGCCAGCGGCTTCATCGAGCTGCCCATGAGGCTGTACCCGGGGATCTTTCCCAACAACAGCCTGCTGTCGCACCGCTTCGCGAGTCCGGGGCCGCTGGACCGCTACCTGCGCCACGACATCCGGCTTTGGGAATCGACCGTGGGCCGCGAAGCCCGTCTGACGGCGGACGACGGGAGGGTCCTCTGGGGCGACGAAGTGATGGCCGACTGGCGTCGGCGCACGCGGTCCACCGCGACCGCGCGCATCCGGTCGTACTACGACGTGATCCCCACCCCGGAGAGCCGCCTCGCGCTCGACCCGGGCAGGCGCAACGCGCACGGGGATCCGATGCCGCGCATCGACTACGTGGCGGGACAGGCCACCCTCGACCTGGAGCCGCACACCCACGAGACGCTGCAGGGCCGTTTCGACGAGCTCGCGCGCGCGGCGGGCGGGCGCATGATGACCACGCGGGCGTCACGCCTGTTCGAGCATCCCGGAGGGGGGTGCCGGATGGGCGACGATCCCGCGACCAGCGTGGTGGACCGCTGGGGACGCACCCACGACCACGAGAACCTGTTCGTGGTGGGCGCGCCCACGATCGTCTCGAGCGGCTGCGCCAACGGGACCCTCACCTTCTGCGCGCTGTCGCTGATGGCCGCGGAGGAGATCGCGAAGGGTTAGCCGGGAAGTCCCGCCAGAGTATTTTCGCGCCCGGGGCCGGCGTGCTCCTCGAGCCAATCCGCGAACCTGCGTTCGGGCCGGCCTTCCCAGGCCCGGCGGTGCCAGGCGTCGCTCGCGAGCAGCGAAAAGCCGAGCGTGGCTTCGCAGAACACCATCTGTTCGCGCGCGCTCTCGACCTTTCCCCAGCTGGTGGCCTCTCGCAGGGTGGACCCCGACAGGGCCCCGTCACGGCTGTCCGCAACCGTGAGCTGCACGGCGTACCGGTGCATCGACACCTCCGCGGCCGCCACCCTCCCTGTCCCATCCTCCGGAGCCGACGCCCGCCCCGAGCCGGCATCGTCCTCGTGCAGCATCTCCGCCGCCACCACGATGTCCTGAGCGAAGTTCTTCGGGACCCCTCCGCCGAGCATGAGCAGCCCCGAAGCGCGGGAAGCGAGCTTGATCCGGGCGAGCTCGAGGAAGTCCCTCCCCGAGTCCAGCGACACCGATGCGCGCCCCTCGCGCGCGGCTGCGGCCTGGTGCAGCACGATGCCGAACCCGGCGGAGGAGTCGCTGAGGGCGGGCACGAAGACCGGAACCCCCTTCCGGTACGCCGAAAGCACCACCGATTCCGACTCGGGGAAGCTCCCATCGAGGAAGCGACCCATTTCGGTCAGGATCTCACGGGACGAATACGGGCGCGCGGACAGCCCGTCGAAGATGCGCCTCATCGTCCGATCGCAGATGCGCAATTCCCGCTCATCGATATACGTGTCGTAGATGCGGTCGATGGCCAGCTCGCGCAGACGTTCATCCGGCACCACCGGATGCTCGGGCGAGCCGGGCGCCATGTAGTGCCTGAACCCCAGGGCCTCGAAGAAGTCCTGATCCACCATGTTGGCGCCCGTCGACACCACCACGTCCACCATGCCGGAGTCGATCAGCGTCACCAGCGCCGTCTTGAGGCCGGCGGACACGAGCGATCCCGCGAGCGTGAGTATGACGGTGCAGTCCCGGTCGGCGAGCATCTCCGAGCAGATGTCCGCGGCGCGCGCAAGGTTGCGGGCCTGGATGGCCGTGCGCCGGAACTGGTCGATGACCGGACGGGCGTCGAACGCACGGATGTCGACGTGCTCCACCGGCCGGCAGAGAAGGTCGCGTCTGGCAGGATCGCTCACGCAGCCTCCCTGTGCTGCAAACGGTTCGAAGAACCGGTAATCTGCCGGAATCCGCTCCGCTTCGATACAGGCGGCGCCACCGGGACCGTCGCCGTCGACGAGCGACCGGAACTGCGCACGATGCTCCCGGAGGAGGTGTCGGGACTGCGATGATCCGCGACATTGCGCGGGGCGCTCCGGAATCGGCGGCATTCCTCCATTCACGTCACTGCCGGGGGTGAACGAGATTGTTCGGAGCCTTCCTCGCCCGCAGCCAATGCCAGCAGGGGGTTGACGATTCCGCGCAACTGCATATCATGTGCATACCACGATTAGTATGCCATTTTGTCATGTGGCGTCCGCCAAAATGTCAGACCGACGACGGATTCCCCTGCGATTCTCTGCCAGAATGTCAGACCGACGAACAGCTGCGGCACAGCGCCGGGCGTTGATCGCCAAAATCCTGAAGAACCGCGAAGTCGCCAGCCAGGAGGAGCTCGTGCGCCTGCTGAGCGAACGCGGGATCGTCGTGACCCAATCCTGCATCAGCCGGGACCTGGCCCGGTTGGGAGCGATGAAGGGCGCGGGCGGCTACAGCCTGAGGCCTCTCAACCTCTTGGAGCAGGACCGCCGCACGCTCTCCAGCTACGCCCGTGCGGTGCACGCGGCCGGTCCGAATCTCACGGTGGTGCGCACCGCGACCGGCGCCGCCCAGCGCATCGCGCTCTTCCTCGACCGGATGGGCTGGAAGGAGGTCCTGGCGACGCTGTCGGGCGACGACACCATCTTCATCGCGACGCGAAACCGCAGCGAACAGCGTGCCCTGATGGGCCGGCTGCGGCGCGAAGCCGGCCTCACGGGTTCCCGGAGCGGTGGCAATGCGTAGCATCGTCATCGACAAACTGGCGTCCGTGGCCTCGGACCTGGGTGCCGACCGCGAAATCCGCGTCGGCGACCGCATTCCGAGCGAGGAGGGCGTGATGATCGCAGTCGAGGTGCTGAACGAGAAATCCTCCTACAACCAGCTGGAACTGGCCAGCGGACGCATGGCGCGCGTGCGCCGCGGGGATGTCGTCGTGGGCGCTCTGGGCCACCGCAAGGCGCTGTTCGGCTACTCCGGCCATGTCCCCGAAGCCACCCGCCCGGGCGACATCGTGCAGATCCTGAACATGGGCGGCGTGCTGGGAATATGCGACGCCGTCAACGCATCTCTGGGACAGCCCTTCGATGCGCGGGTGCTCGGGGTGGTGCTCGACTTCCCCTATCTCGGCGAACGCGTGGGCGTCCCGGCCCGGGTGGGCGGCGATCCACTGGACACCGGGGCCCCGCTGGAACTGGGGGGAGTCCCCGTGGTGGCCCTCGCCGGCACGTGCATGAACTCCGGCAAGACGGCGGCGGCGTGCGCGGTGATCGGGCGCCTCCGCCACAGGGGACATGTCGTCGACGCGTTCAAGGCAACCGGCGTCTCGCTGCGGCGCGACATCCTGGCCATGGAGGACGCGGGAGCGCGCAACACGTCGATCTTCACCGACTTCGGCGTGGTCAGCACCGGGCCCGGGAATGCGCCCGACCTGGCGCGCACCATGCTGCACCGCCTGGCGGCCGAGCGTCCCGACGCGATCGTCTTCGAACTGGGCGACGGAATCCTGGGCGCATACGGCGTGGAAGCCATCCTGCGGGACGACGCGGTGCGCGCAAACATCTCGTGCCTGCTCCTGTGCGCGTCCGACCCGGTAGCTGCCTGGGGCGGCGCGAGGCTGCTCGAAGAGGAGTTCGGGATGTCTCCCGCCTTCATCACCGGGCCCGCGACCGACAACCAGGTCGGGCTCGACATCATCCGGGAAAGAACGGGGCTGGAAGGGGTCAACGCCGTGACCCACGGCGCCCGGCTCGGAGATGCCGTAGCCGGCCGCATCGGGCTGGGGACACATGCCTGAGTCGATTCCCGCCATCGTCCTCGGCGGATCCGGCTACGTGGGCGGCGAACTGCTTCGCCTGCTCGCGTCCCATCCGTGCATCCGGCCGGCCGCGGTCGTGTCGCGAAGCCGGAGGCACGAGGCGGTGGAAGCGGTCTTCCCCAACCTGCGCGGTGCGTGGCCGGGCCTGCGCTTCACTGCCATCGACGACCTGCCCGACACGCTCGGCGACCGCTGCGCCATCTTCTCGACGGCCGCCCACGGAGCCAGCGCCCAACTGGTCGACCGGGCCCTCGGCGCCTGTGAGGAGCGGCAGTGCGTCCCGAGCGTGGTCGACGTATCCGCCGATTTTCGCTTTCGCGACGCCGAGGCCTACGAAGCCGTGTACGGGATCGAGCACGGCGCCCCGGATCGCATGCCGATGTTCCGGAGCCTGCTGCCGGAACACGCCACCACACGCAAGCCGCGCCACGTCGGCCATCCCGGATGCTTCGCCACCGGGATGTTGCTCGCCGCCATGCCGCTGATGCGCCCCGGGCTGGTCGATCCCAGCCTGATGGTAAGCGCGGTGACGGGGAGCACCGGGGCGGGGCGCGCTCCCAGGCCGACGACCCACCATCCGACCCGGCACGCCAACATGTTCGCCTACAAGCCGCTTGCGCATCGCCATGCCCCCGAAGTGGAGGGGATCCTGCGGGCTTCGACCGGCCGAGGCGTTCAACTGCACTTCGTTCCGGCATCCGGCCCGTTCGCGCGCGGCATCTACATGGTGTTGCATGCGCGGCTGCTCGACGGCGTTGACGCGGGCCAGGTGCGCGACGCCTATGCCCGTCACTATGCGAAGGCGCCGTTCGTGCACCTGGTCGATGCGCCGCCGAGGCTGAAGGACGTGGTGGGCAGCAATCACGCCTGTCTGGCCACGGCGGTGAACCGGGGCACGCTGGCGGTTGCGGTGGCGCTCGACAACCTGGTCAAGGGCGCCGCCGGAGGGGCGATCCAATGGATGAATGTGCTGCATGGGCTTCCCGAAACCACCGGTCTGGCCACCCCCGCAGCGGCGTGGATGTGAACGCGCGGCCCGTGGCGAGCGTCGCCGGCTTCGGCAGACGGGACCGGGCGCCGAGATGAACGTTCCGGCCCCGACACTCGTTCCTGACGCGCGCGCGGCCGAGGCGCGGCATCTGGCCCAGGTGTACGGCCAGTTGCCGGTGGAGCCGTTATCGGGCCGGGGCGCGTATCTCCGGTGTGCCGACGGGCGCCGGCTGCTCGACCTCTACGGCGGGCACGCGGTGTGCGCGCTCGGCTACGGTCACCCGAAAGTGCTGGAAGCCGTCCGCAGGCAGGCGGGCGAACTGATGTTCACCAGCAACGTGAACGCGCTGCGCGTGCGGGCGCGCGCCGCCGACAAGCTCGCCGCGTTCGCCCCGGCCGATCTGGACTGCGTCTTCTTCGTCAATTCCGGCGCGGAGGCCAACGAGAACGCCCTCAGGCTGGCCTGCAGATTGACGGGCCGCAGGCGCGTGGTCGCGCTGGAGCACGGATTCCATGGCCGTTCGGCCGCGGCCGCCGCCGTGACCTGGCGGGCCCGCGAGCGCTGGTACGGCTTCCCGGACACCCCGTTCGACGTGACCTTCGTGCCGCGCGACGACGCGGCCGCGGCCGCCGCCGCCATCGACGACAGGACCGCAGCCGTCATCATCGAGCCCATCCAGGGCATCGCGGGCGCGTACATGCTCCAATCGGACCATGTGCGTGCCTTGCGCGCGGCCTGTGACCGCCACGACGCCTTCCTGATCGCCGACGAGGTACAGTGCGGGATGGGGCGGAGCGGGAAGCCCTTCGCGATCGAGCACACCGGCGTGGTTCCGGACATGCTCACCACCGCGAAGGCGCTCGGCGCCGGGTTCCCCTGCAGCGCGCTGATCATGTCACGAGTTCTGGGCGATCAGCTGCGAATCGGGGACATGGGAAGCACCTTCGGGGGTGGTCCGCTCGCGTGCGCGGTCATCGAAGCGGTGCTGGACACCATCCGCGAGGAGGGGCTTCTGCAACAGGTCGCGACGCGCGAGCGAGAGCTTCGCGCCAGTTGTGTTACGGGGCCCGTGCTCGGGATCCGCGGCCGCGGCATGCTGCTCGGACTCCGGTGCACGACCTCCGCGCGCGAAGTTCGCGATGCCCTGCTGGACCAGGACATCCTCGCGGGAACCAGTTCGGACCCGGCATGGCTGCGCGTCATGCCTCCGCTCACGCTGCGGGCGTCCGAAGCAGCGCAGCTTGCCGAAGCCCTGCGGGCCATGCCGAAGGAGGCAACGTGAAGCGCTCGCGGGCAGCCGACCGGGGGTTTGCCGGCCTGCGCGCGGCCGCGCCTTACGTGCGCCTCTTCCGCGAGCGCATCTTCGTCCTCAAGGTGGGCGGCGAGGTCCTGCAGGGCGCCGGGCGCATCGATGCTCTGATGGAACAGGTGGGCATCCTCAACTCCCTCGGGATCCGCCTGGTTCTCGTGCACGGCGGTGGGCCCCAGTCCACCGAACTCGCGCGTCGTCTGGGCCACGAGCCCCGCATGGTGGCGGGCCGTCGGGTCACGCGGTCCGAGGATCTGCGCGTCGCCGCCCAGGTGCTGAGCGGCGAGGTCAACACGGCGCTGCTGGGCGCCTGCCGGAAGGAAGGGTTTCGCGCCGTCGGCATCTCGGGAGTGGACGCCGGTCTGGTCACGGCCACGCGCCGTCCTCCCGTGCACATGGAGGGGGAGGGCCCGGATCCCGTGGACTTCGGATTCGTGGGAGACATCGAGTCCGTCGACCCTTCGTCGCTGCACGTCTTCCTGGACCAGGGATGGGTGCCGGTGGTGAGCCCGCTATCCGCGGATGCGGAGGGACGCCTGCTCAACATCAACGCCGACACCGTGGCGAGCGCGCTCGCCACGGCGCTCGAGGCCACGAAGCTCGTTTTCACCATGTCGGCGCCCGGCATCCTCCACGACTTGGAGGACCCGGCGACACTCATCTCCTACCTGGACCTGGCGGGGCTCCGCGAGCTGCGCGAGCAGGGCGTGCTCGCCCGTGGAATGCTCGCCAAGGCAGCGGCCATCGAGAGCGCCATCGAGGGCGGCGTCCCCCGCGTGCACCTGATTTCCGGAAGCGCACGCGACAGCCTGCTGCGCGAGATCTTTACCAACGAGGGCTCGGGCACTCTCATAGTGCGAAGCGTCGGAACACTGTCGAGTGACGAGCAGCAGGCGGGGGAGGGCGGGTAGGGAAGCCTAACCTCCCGGCCCCTCGAACATCCCCTCCGGCAGCTCCAGCGAGGCCTCCATGTTGTCGAAGTTCACGCGCGAGTAGCCAGTCGAATCCGGGCGCCCCGCGGAGAGCAGCAGCGGGCCATGGCGGGTCCATTCCGTCCAGGCCAGCGTGAAGGCAGGCTCGGGGTCGCCGGCGTTGCGCCAGTGCTGCCAGTAGGCCATAAGGCCGGTTTCCGGGTCCACCCAGCCGCGGTACTTGTTCTGAGGCGTGCGCCCGACGGCGTCGAAGGTGAGTTCCACCACTTCATAGGGCCGACCGTCCATTCCCCTTTCTCCCAGATAGACGGTGTTGACGCCGGGGTCGGCCCACTTGTAGGGCATCAGGAACCAGTAGGTGTCGTTGATGAAGCTGCCGTGGGCGCGGTCCGCCAGCGAGTCGGACACGGCGGGCTCGGTGACGAGTTCGCCATCGAGCCAGATGCGCTCGCCCTCCGTGGGGTTGTTGGTGTCGATGACGGCGACGATTCCCTGCTCGCCCGAGGCGCCCTCCATGCGGTACATCCCGCCCCAGACGTCCCACCGGTGGGAACGCCGGTCGAGGACGGGGCCCCCGCGGTCCACGACCCGGTCGAAGGCGATGTAGCGCACGCGTTCCCATCCGCGGTCGGGCGCCATTTCCTCCATCATGCGGCTGTAGAGGCGCTGGAGGTCCGGGTCCTCGAAATAGGTGCGGGGTCCGTCATCCGCCGGAGAACATGCCGACGTCCAGAGGGCTGCGGCTGCAAAGACGGCAACAACACGGTGTATGGGCTGCGCGGAGACGAAACGCATGGGCTCCTCCATGTACTGATGGGCAGACACCGAAATACTAGACGCGCGCGAGTCCCCCTGCCAGCGCCGGGATGCTGGCGACTCGCGCTACTCCTCCGGCGAGTACAGCGCGGTGGTCAGGTAGCGCGCGCCATCGTCGGGCGAGATGGCGGCGACGCGGTGGCCGGGCCCGAGCTCTCGCGCAATCCGGAGCGCGGCGCATACGATGCCGCCGCTGCTCATCCCCAGGAAGAGACCTTCCTCGCGGGCGAGGCGCCGCCCCAATGGGAACGCGTCTTCCTCGTACACCGTGATCACCCGGTCCAGCACCGTCCGGTCCAGGTTCTCGGGGATGAACCCCGGTCCCATTCCCTGGAACTGATGCTGCCCGCGTTCGCCCCCCGAAATGACCGGCGAGCGCGCCGGCTCGACCGCCACCACCTGGATGCGCGCATCCATCTCCTTCAGGAACCGCCCGGCCCCGCTGATGGTCCCGCCGGTCCCCGATCCGTACACAAACACATCGATGCGCCCCTTCATGTCGGCCCAGAGTTCCGGCCCGGTGATCTCGTAGTGGATGCGCGGATTGGCGGGATTGGAGAACTGGTCCGGGTAGAAGGCGCCGGTCTCCGACGCGATGCGCTCGGCCTCCTCCCGCGCCGCGAGCATGCGCCGCTCCGGGTCGGTGAGGACGATGTCGGCACCGTAGGCCTTGAGCGTGCGCTTGCGCTCCGCGCTCATCGACGAAGGCATGCAGAGGATGAGCCGGTATCCGCGCCAGGCCGCGATCTGGGCGAGGCCGATGCCGGTATTGCCCGAGGTGGGCTCGACGATGGTGCCTCCGGGCTGGAGCAATCCGCGCGCTTCGGCGTCGTCGATCATGGCCCGCGCCGTCCGGTCCTTGATCGAGCCGGCGGGATTCATGCCCTCCAGCTTGAGCCACACCTCCGCCATGTTCGGCTCCACGACGCGCTCGAGGCGCAGCGTCGGCGTCCGTCCGATGAGTGCATCGATCATGGATCGCGCTGTTTCCGCGCCGGGCTTCGGCCTTCCCGGCTTCGTCCTATCCGGACGTCGTGCTGTCGAGATCCGGGTATTGCCTGTGGTGGTCGGTGGCGTCCTGATACGCGCGCGCCACGGTCAACAGTTCCGTTTCACGGAAGGGTTGTGCACAGAAGGTCATGCTCGTGGGGAGCCCGGCATCATTGAAGCCGTTGGGCACCGCAAGGGCGGGATGGGTCGCGTAGTTGGTCATGCTGCTCGCGTTGCGGCCGTGGCTGTAGGGCGGCGGCTCGTCGGAGGACTGGTCGGGCGGGCGGCGCGGCGCCCGCGGGATGAGATAGACATCCACCCCCGAGGTCGCTTCCGCGAGCTGCATCATCATCATGGTGCGCGCGCGCTGTGACTGGAGGTACTCGACCGCCGGAATCACCCTGGCGGACCGCAAGCCGTCGGCGCGCGTCTGGCGGCCCAGCAGTTCCGCTCTGCCTGAACGGAGCAGCTCGTCGAAGAAGACCGCCATCTCCACGCTGTGCGCGGTGACGTTGATCGACCATTCGGGGATGTGAATGGGCGTCAGCATGAAACCGAGGGACTCGAGCTCCTCGAGGGTGCGCTGGTGGGCGGTCCGGTAGTCGGTCTCCTCGATCTCCTCGAACGCCCCCTCCAGGTACCCGACCCGCAGCCGGGTAGCCGCGCGGGTGCCGTCCCAGTTGAAGGGGAGGTCCTGCACGCTCAGGTCGAGCCCGTCGGGACGCGAGATCGCCCGCATCACCAGCGCGCAGTCCTCGGCGGAGCGGCACATCGGGCCCAGCCGGTCCTGGGTCCAGGAGAGCGCCATCACCCCGTACCGGCTGATCCGGCCCAGCGTCGGACGAAGCCCGCTGAGGCCGCAGCGCGACGAGGGTCCCAGGATGGAGCCGCTCGTCTCGGTTCCGATCGAGAAGCCGACAAGCCCGGCCGCCGTAGCGGATCCCGGACCTGCCGAAGAACCACCGGAGCCCGTCGACGGGTCCCAGGGGTTCATCGTCTGGCCCCCGAACCACCGGTCTCCTCCGGCCAGCTCTCCGGTGGTCAGCTTGGCGACCAGCACCGCGCCCGCCTCACGCAGCATCTCGATGATCGACGCGTCCATGTCGATCACCTGGTCCTGATAGGCGGGTGAGCCCCAGGTGGTCTTGTATCCACGGGTCGCGATGATGTCCTTGGCGCCCCACGGGATGCCGTGCAGCGGCCCCCGATACCGTCCGGCGGCGATCTCCCGGTCCGCCTCGCGCGCCTGCGCCAGCCCCAGCTCGTCGGTGAGGGTGACCACGCAGTTGAGCAGCGGGTTGTAGCGCTCCAGGCGCTGCAGGTACATCTCGGTCAGTTCGACCGAACTCACCTGTCGGGTGCGAACGAGTTCCGCGAGTTCCCGCACGGTCCAGAACGCGACGTCTTCGAGGTTCGAGGGCCGCTCGATCTTCGGCAGGTCGCTCATTCTGAACGGTGTGACCGACCGGTCCACCTGCATGCCCGGAACCAGCGGGTTGAAGTGGAAGGGCGGCGAGATGTCGTTCGGTATCTTCAGTTCATGAAGTTCCTGATAGTCGCTCACGCGCTCGTTCACCGACTCGAGCATGCGTTCGCGCTCCTCCTCGCTGAAGTCGAGACCCGAAATCGCCAGCGCATCGCCCAACATCTCGGCGGTGACTTCCCGGGCGCCGGCCTCCTGCATTCTGGCCCAGAGCACGCCGGGGAGCAGGGTGGCGCCCAGCCCGGTTCCGGCGAAATGGGCCATGAAACGTCGTCGGGTGGAATTGGAGTCGAGCATCGGGACAACCTCCGGTCCTGCGGTCTGACGGCTGGGCATCCGTAAGAATGGGGACCACGGGCCGACCGTGCCAACCGCGGCTACTTCGACCCGGCCTCTTCCTCTTCCAGCGCAATCACCAGCCCGCTGCGGATCTTGGGCTGAAACCAGGTCGACTTGGGCGGCATGATGCGATTCTGGCGACACACCGCCGCAAACTGGCCAAGGGTGACGGGCGCGAGCGTGACCGCGTAGCGATACTCGCCGCTGTCCACGCCTGCCTGCAGGAAGTCGAGGTCGCGGTCTCCTCCCACGAAGTTGAGCCGATGATCGCCCGGTTCGGCGATGCCGAGGACGGCTTCGAAGAAGTTGCGCTGGACGATGTCGGCGTCGATGCACTCCACGGCGTTGCGCTCGTCGTAGCTGCCGGGAAGCGGGCGCAGGCGGTACCAGGCGTGTCCCGCATAGAGGCCGATGTGGTGCGTTCGGGCGGGCTGATGCGCTTCCGGGACCTCCTCGATCGCAAAGCGCTCGCGCAGACCCGCGAGCACCACCTCGGTCTCCAGCCCGACGTCGCGCACGAGGCGGTTGTAGGGGGCCAGCGACATGCGCCCAAGAGGGAAGAAGACACACAGGAAGTGCTCGCGGTCGAGCATCGCGGCGGCGGCGCTGCGATGGTTGCCGTCGGCGACGTAGGCCTCCGGCTCGGCGGCTGCGAGCGCGATCAGCCGCGCCTGGGTGGAAGGGTCGTCGATCAGCCAGATGTCGTGGCGGCAGCCGCGCTTGTCGTCGGCTCCGTGGTCGGGCGCGCGATCCGACGCGAGTCGCTCAAGGGCGCGGGCGAACGCCCCTGACGCGTCCGGAACGGCGCAGTTGACCGTGCCGATGAAGGCGGAGGTGGCCTCGATGAGCTGCGCCCGCCCGCGCGCCTTCGGCTCGCGGACGCCCTCGTTGCGGATGATGGGGGCGGCCGGGCTGGCGTCGGTCCGGATCTCATCGATGCGCGCCATGCCGCCAAGACCGATCTGGTCGATGCCGGGACGGGTCGGGTCGTCGATGCGGTAGACGTAGAGCAGATCGTGCGCGACGCGTACGCTGTCGCTGTCGACGAGCGCCTGCATGTTGGCGGCCGCGCGCGCGAGCGCGGGAAGAGAGTCGGCGGCGACGTCCTCCTCCGCCCCGGGATCGCAGTGCGGCATGGTCACGCGGAGCACACTCTCGGGAGCCTTCCGGATGAGCGCGCGCACTTCGTCGTCGCTCTGGAACTCGTCGTAGTTGGGGGCGCTGACGCGGTCTGCTGCCGGGGCGTCGACCGGCACGAGCGCGCGGCGGATGGGGCGGATGGTGATCACGGATCGAGGGGCGCGGGGATGCAGGATTGAGCGAGTCGCCCGGAAGATCGCGCGGAGACCGATGGGCGGCAATCGGGTAGAATCGGTCTTCCGCCGACGGCGCGCCGTGGGACGCCCGACGCGCGTGGGGTCGGAGCTTCACTCGGTCGTGGCGGTCGGCCGGGCCGGCCGGTATGGCGTCCGGGCTTCCCATGCGTTCGTTACCGATGGAGATTGACCGCATGTGGCATCTCTCTTCGTTACTCCAGGCACGGTCCAACGATCGATGTGCGAGCCGGCGGCACACGCGGCCCGGATCGGCGGGTCCGGGTGCTTGGACTTCCGCCTCCGGCGGTTGGCTGCGGTCGGCCGGCATTGTCGCCGCCGTGCTGCTGCCGGCCGCCGATCCGGCTTGGTCGCAGGAGATCGGCGAGGTTGGTCCCGGCGGCGGCCTGACCGACGTGCCCGGGATCCGGGTGGGACACCACACCCTGGCGGAGCGTCCCACCGGGTGCACGGTCGTGCTCGCGCCCGAAGGCACGGTAGGGGGCGTGGATGTGCGGGGAGGGGCGCCCGGCACGCGTGAGACCGACCTGCTCGATCCGGTCAACACGGTCGAGATCGTGAACGCCGTCGTGCTCGCGGGCGGCAGCGCCTTCGGGCTGGACGCCGCCAGCGGCGTGGTGCGCTACCTGGAGGAGCAGGGGGTGGGGTACCCGGTCGGTCCGGTCGTGCGCGTGCCCATCGTGAGCGCTGCCATCCTGTACGATCTGGGCGTGGGCGGGGACTGGACGGTGCGTCCCGGACCGGAGTGCGGGTACCGGGCGGCAGTCGGCGCGACCGGGGGCCCGGTGGAGTCCGGCAGTGTCGGTGCGGGCGCGGGTGCGACCGTCGGCAAGCTGGCGGGGATGGGCCGTGCGATGAAAGGCGGGGTCGGAAGCGCTTCCGTCACGCTCCCCACCGGGCTGGTGGTCGCCGCCGTGGTGGCGGTCAACGCCGTGGGCGACGTGATCGACCCCGCGACCGGCCGGGTGGTCGCGGGCGTGCGCACCGAGGACGGGACCACCCTGGCGGACGCCCGCGTCCTCCTTCGCGCAGGAGGACCGTCGAGCGGGTCCGCCGGCCGGAACACGACCATCGGTGTGGTCGCCACCAACGCGCGCCTCACCAAGGCGGAGGCCGCCCGGGTAGCGCTGATGGCCCAGGACGGGTACGCCCGCGCGCTCTACCCGGCGCACACTCCCGGCGACGGCGACACCACCTTCTCGCTCGCCACGGGCACCCTCGCCGACAGCGCGCGGGCGAGCGCCGGGCAGGTGGGCGCGCTTGCGGCCGACGTGGTCGCGGCGGCGATCCTGGACGCCGTCCGCAGCGCGACCCCCCTCCCCGGCCTCCCCACCGCCACCGACCTGCAGCCCCCGCCGGGCGGCCACCCCGACCCGTCCGGGCATCCCACCGCCCCGGCCGGCAGCCATCCCGCGCCCCCGCCCGCCGGCCACCCCGACCCATCCGAGAATCCCACCGCCCCCGCCCATCCCGCCCCCGCACCCAACCCTCCCCCCACCCAACCGTGAACACCACCCTCCTGCTCCTCCTCGCCTACTCGGCCGGGCTGATCGGCCTCGGCCTCTGGCTGGGGCGGAGGGTCTCGAACGCGGGAGGTTTCTTCGTGGCGGGCCGGTCGCTCGGCCCGGGGCTGCTCTTCGCCACCATCCTCGCCGCCAACATCGGCGCGGGCACCACCATAGGGGCGGCCGGCCTGGGCTATCGGGACGGCCTCGCGGGCTGGTGGTGGGTGGGCTCCGCGGGAGTCGGCACCCTGGTCCTCGCGCTCTGGGTGGGGCCGCGCATCTGGGCGGTCGCGCGCGCCCGCGGCCACCTCACCCTGGGCGACTACCTCGACGACCGCTACGGCCCCTCGGTGCGCGCCATCATCGCCGTGCTGCTGTGGCTCGGGACGCTCGCGCTGCTGGCCGGCCAGCTCATCGCGATGTCCGATATCTTCACGGTCGTGGCAGGGTGGCCGAGGGGATGGGGGGTGGTGGTGGGAGGGGTGGTCGCCACCACCTACTTCGCCGCCGGCGGGCTCCTGGTGGCCGCCTGGGTCAACCTGGTGCAACTGGTCGTCATGGTCGCCGGCTTCGGGATCGCCCTCCCCTGGGCGATGGCCACCGCAGGCGGCTGGGAGGCGGTCGCCGCCGCCGCCCCGCCCGACGGCCTGGACTTCCTGCAGAGCGGCGAATCCGGGTGGATCTACCTCGCCCTGGTCGCGCCCGGATTCGTCATCTCCCCCGGCCTCATCCAGAAGGCGTACGGTGCGGTCGACGCCCGCGCGATCCGCATCGGCCTCGCCGCCACCGCAGTCGCCCTCCTCGTCTTCGCCGCCGTCCCGCCGCTCCTGGGAATGATCGCGCGCGTCTACGACCCGGCGCTGGCCGACCACGAGTTCGCCCTTCCGCTCGTGCTCACGGTTGGCGTTCCCCTGTGGCTGGGAGCCCTCGGCCTCGCCGCCGTCTTCTCGGCGGAGCTGAGCTCCTCGGACGCCATCCTCTTCATGCTCTCGACCTCGCTCTCGCGCGACCTCTACCGCCGCTTCGTCCGCCCCGACGCCTCCGACGCCACCGTCCTGCGCGTAGCCCGCATCGCGGCGCTCGCCGGCGGCGCGCTGGGCATCCTCCTGGCGGCCGTGCTCCCGGGCGTCATCGAGGCCCTCACGATCTTCTACGCGCTGCTCGCCGTCAGCCTTTTCGTGCCCGTCCTGGGCGGCCTCTACACGCGCCGCGCCGGCTCGCCCGAGGCTCTTGCCGCGATCGCCTTCGGGGTGATGCTCTGGGTCGCGGTCCGCACCGGCCTCATCGACAACCTTCCGCCGCTGTTCACCGCCAGCGTCGTCGGCCTGCTCGGCTCCGCCATCGGGTTCGGCGCGGTGCTGGGCGGACGGGCGATCCTCCGCCGCCACACCCCGTAGCAGCCGGCTACAGCCCGAACCTCTGCCCCTCGGTCGCCACGGAGAACCCCCGGCTCGCGATCTCCCGGGCCTCCGGCGAAGCCTCGTCCAACGCCGGATTGGTGTTGTTCAGGTGGATGAACGCGACCTCGCTATCCCCCCGCACAACCTCCTGCAGCAGATCCATCGAGTGGGGCACCATGGGGTGCGGGATGTCCGCGATGTTCCGCCCCGGCACCTCCCCGGGGCTGTAGAAGGTCGCGTCCAGCAGGGCCACGTCCACACCGCGCACGACCTCCGCGACATCCCGGTCCCACGCCTCCCAGCTGTCGATGTCCGGGAGATAGAGGAGGGAGCGGCTCGGACCCCGGAAGGTCCAGCCGACGGTGTCCGAGAACTCGGGACGATGGGGAACGGGGGTGGCCATGGCGGAGAGGCTGTCGTCGATCTCGTACCAGCGGTCGAATTCGACGGGACGCAGGTCCAGACGCCCCTCGTCCACGAGCAGACTCCAGGGGCCGTTGGATGCAAGGAAGCCCGCCATCTCCGGGCTGCAATAGCACGGCGTGGGGGCGATCCCCAGGCCCTCCCGGCCCAGATGGGCGAGCCCCAGGTAGTGCCCCATGTGCGCGTGGGTCAGGAAGATGCCGTCGAAGGGCCGCCGCGCCTGAGCGCGCGCACGAAAGCCCGGGTCGTCGATCAGGTCCATTTGCTGCCGCAGATCCGGGGACGCGTCCACCAGGTAGTAGCGCCCGGCGTCGGGCTCCACGATGGCGAGAGAGCACACGTAGCGCGGCTGCTCGCGCTCGCGGGCACGGTCGCACCGGGGCGCGTAGCACCCGGTTTGGGGCATGCCGCCATCCTGGGCCACCCCGAGCACCAGCACGTAGGGATCCGCCCGGCGCCACGACGGCAACCCGGGTCCGAGGAGGGCCGCCCCGGCCGCAGCACCCAGGAATGCACGGCGCGAGACGCCCGCGCCGCCAGGCCCGCGCACCTCGCCAGGCCCGCGCACTCCGCCAAGCCCCCGCACTCCGCCAAGCCCCCGCACACTGCCTTGTCCGCGCATCCCGCGCCCCCGCGCCGCCCAACGCCTCTTCGGCGGTCCCTGCTTCTGCAACGACCCATCCATTCCCATGCTCCTCTGTTCGCCGCGGCGGTCCCGAATGACGCGGAGACCGCCCCTGTTGGCGACCGGCTGTCGAGCCGCAGTTTGGGTTGGCAGGAATCCGCCACGCAACCCGGGAGGCAGGCGAAGACCGCGATGGCGCACGAGATCGAGCGCAAGTTTCTGGTGCGGTCCGATGCATGGAGAGCCGCTGCATCGAGGTCCGGCGTGACAGGGGTCCGCATCCGCCAGGGCTACCTGTCCACCTCCGACACGCGCTCCGTGCGGGTGCGCACGGCCGGCGAAGGGGCCACGCTCAACGTGAAGGGCAAAAAGGTCGGCCCGCGCGCGTCCGAATTCGAATACTCGATTCCGCTCGGCGACGCGATTCAGATGCTCGGCGAACTATGCCGGCGCCCGTTCATCGAAAAGACCCGCTACGACATCCCCGGGCCCGACGGACACGTCTGGGAGGTAGACGAGTTCCACGAGGAGAACGCCGGTCTGGTAGTCGCCGAGATCGAGTTGTCCCATGAGGACCAGACGTTCGCCCATCCCCAATGGCTGGGTGAGGAGGTCACCGACGATCCAAGCTACCTGAACACCAACCTTGTGGAGCGTCCCTTCACCACCTGGGACCGGGAGGATGACTCGCGGGAGTAGCAGCCGGCGTCGTGAACCAGGGATGCAGGGGGCTCGCGGAAGGCTGGGGACCGCGATGACGAGGGCTCGCGGGACCAGCCCAAAGCCGCATCGCACCGCCCCCGCCTTCCATCCGCGGCGGATCCACCGCGGGCGGGTCCAGCGCCCGCACCTCCACCCGCGCGATCCCCCTGTCGGCGATTCCAAGCTTCACCGCCGCGACGTAGGAGAGGTCGATGACGCGGCCCTCCACGAACGGCCCGCGGTCGTTCACCCGCACCACCACCCGGTTGCCCGTGTCGAGATCGGTGACGCGCACGTAGGTGGGGAGGGGGAGCGTCTTGTGCGCCGCCGTCATGGCGTACATGTCGTAGGTCTCGCCCGTGGAGGTTGCCCGCCCGTGGAAGGGGTGGCCGTACCAGGAAGCGACCCCGCGCTGCACAAAGTCCTTGCTGGTCTGCAGCACGCGGTAACGAATACCGAACTCGTCGTAGAACGCGGGATTGCCCAGACGCGACTTGTACTCCTGCCGCGGCTCCGCATCGGGGGGGAGAGAGACCCGCGCCGCCCGCGGCGTGTTCACACGAAAACATCCCGCCGCCCCCAGCAGCGCCAGAAGCACCCCCAGCCGTCCCGAAGTCCGACGCAAGCACTCGAGGAAGGACATCACTCCACCAGCCTACGCCCGTACCAACTCCACCCGCGTCTGCCCCAGCACCTCGCGCAGCTCCCGCAAGGTCGCGGGCCCCGGATCCACCCTCAGCGTCCTGGAGCGCAACCGCCGGTCGCGTTCGCCGTTGCCGGACCGCCAGAGCACCTCCACCGGGGCGTCTCCCGGATGTCCCGCGAGCATCTTCTTCGCCCTGGCGAAGGCGTCTTCCGGGACTTCGGTCCCCGCGTCCAGCGCGATGCGCAGAGCCAGCCGCCCGGAGGTGAGCACGTCGTCCAGAGGCTCCACCTCGTCGAGGAAGATCGGCGGGTCCTCCTCGTCGCGCTCCCGGCCGGACACCTTGCCCCGGATGAGGACCACCGCATCCTGCTGCAGAGGCTCCCTGCCCGCCGCCCAGGCGTCGCGGAAGGCGAGCACTTGCGCGGTTCCGTGGAAGTCCTCGATGGTGATCCGCCCCCACTCCGAGTTGTCCCTGCGCGAGATCTGCCGCTGCACCTGGGTCACGACGCACGGGATCTCGACGGACGCGTTCGCGTGTCTGCGCAGCCTGGAGGTGTTGACCTCGCGGAAGACGTGCACGGCGTCGCTGAAGCGGTCCAGCGGATGGCCGGAGATGAAGAAGCCCAGCGCCTCCTTCTCCTGCGCCAGCCGCCTGCGTTCCGCCCACTCGCGCACCGCGGGCAGCTCCGGCGCCGGATCGTCGACCTCATCCAGCCCCCCGAAGAGCGACTCCTGGCCGGCTTCCCGATCCGCCTGGCGGGCGTTCACGTCGGCATAGGCGATATCCAGTCCGGCCACCAGCTGGGCCCGGTGCCCGAAGGCGTCGAGCGCCCCCGCCGCGATCAGCGCCTCGCAGGCCCGCTTGTTGAGCGCCCGCGTATCGATGCGATCCAGGAAATCGAACAGCGTCTCAAAGCGCCCACCCTCCGCCCGCGCCGTCAGCACGGACTCGACCGCGGCCGCGCCGACCCCGCGCACCGCGCCCAGCCCGAATCGAATCTGGGCGCTCCCGGTGACCGTGAACTTCCACCCCGACTCGTTCACGTCCGGCGGCAGCAGTTCGATGGGCTCGTCGAGGCCCGGGATGGAGCGGTGCAGCTCCCGGCTCTCGAGAATGTACTTCACAACCTGGTCGGTATTCGAAAGCACCGACGAGAGCAGCGCCGCCATGAACTCGGCGGGATAGTGGCACTTGAGCCACGCGGTATGATACGACAGGAGCGAGTATCCGGCGCTGTGCGCGCGGTTGAAGCCGTAGCGCCCGAAAGTCTCGATCTGGTCGGCGAGGTCCGCCGCGATCCGGGCGTCCACCCCCTTGGCGGCGGCGCGCTCCCGGAAGGTCGCCAGCTCGGCGCGAATCAGCTCCGGGATCTTCTTGCCCACCGCCTTGCGCACCACGTCGGCTTCGCCCAGCGAATATCCCGCGAGGATATTCACGATGCGCATCACCTGCTCCTGATAGACGATGATGCCGTAGGTGGGCTCGAGCAATTCCTCCAGCTCGGGATGCGGATAGGTGACCGGCTCCTGTCCCAGCTTGCGCCGGATATAGACGTCGGTCATTCCGGAGTCGAGGGGACCGGGCCGGATGAGGGCGTTGGTGGCGACCAGGTCCTCGAAGCGGTCGCAGCGCATGGCCCGCAACTTTCCCGTGGCCAACGCGGACTCGAACTGGAACACGCCGGACGTACCCCCCTGCGCGAGCATCTCGTAGACCCGCGCGTCGTCCAGGGGAACTTCGTCCATGGTTGGATGGACCGCGCCCGTCTCCGGGTGGCGCAGCGCCCCGTGTTTCGCCTTTACCAGCTCGACGGCGTCGTGGATGATGGTGAGGGTGCGCAGCCCCAGAAAGTCCATTTTGAGCATGCCGGCGTCGTCCACGCAGTTCATGTCGTACTGCGTGACCACGTCCACATCGGGCGCCTGGCCGTCGCGCGACGCCATCCCTCCGCCCGGCGCCTGCGTCGAACCGTTCCCGCGCACCCCGCTTCCGCGCGACTGGACGCACACGGGCACATAGTCGGAGAGCGGTCCGGGCGCGATCACGACCCCCGCCGCGTGCACCGACGCGTGCCGGCTCAGTCCCTCGAGAGTGCGCGAATAGTCGAAGAGCTTCCGGTAGCGCTCTTCCCCCCGGTACAGTTCCCTGACGTCGGCGATCTTCTCCAGCGCCTGCC
>JAJEBS010000158.1 GCA_022822425.1 Gemmatimonadota bacterium
GTTCTACCGGCCCGGGTGGCAGACCCGCCGCCAGAACACGTTCGCCTACGTCAGAGCCGACTGGGCGCAGAGCGAACTTGGTTCGCTGAGCGGGGGAGTCTACTACCACCGCAACCGGGGCCGCGGCGACTGGCTGCCCCCCTACATCGTCGACGTCGTCGACGACCGGGGGGGACCGGAATCCGAGCTCGCCGGGAATCCACCGGTGAGGGGCGGAACGCAGCTCGGCATCATCCGCTTCGTGGACGCCGACGGCGTCGCGGTCGGACCGACCCCCGGGTGCACTTCGTCCTACATCTTCAACTACTACGGTTCGGGCGGCCCGGCCGTCGACCCGGCGTGCCACCCGGGCGCCACGGCGGTGCAGTCGTACCGCCACAGCCACTACGGCAAGGACCGCTTCGGCCTGACCCTCGACGAAGAGTGGTCCGCCACGCTGGGCAGCGCCGGCAGCGCGCTCCGGGCCGGCATCTGGTACGAGGGCTCGCGGCGCGACCTTGGCCGGGACTGGCACCGCATGCTCGACCCCTCGCTCAGCGTCAAATGGGACTATCAGGCCTACTGGCATCAGTACGAGTGGGACTTCCCGCAGAACATCTTCAAGTGGTACCTGGAGGAGACGCTCTACGTGGGCCGGTTCGCCCTGAGCGGCGGCGTCAAGCAGTTCCTGATCGGCGTGTCGCGCGAAGACCAGTTCCATGCCGATCCATCGCTCGACGTCGGTTCCGATTCGAAGCTGCTCTTCCAGGGCGGCGTCACGTACGAGACCCCGGTCGAGGGCCTCGACCTGTTCGCAGGCTATTCCGAGAACTTCCGGGCGATCGCCAGCACGCTGCTCGAGGTGCCGGGCCGGAGTCTTGAGCTCCTCGAGCCCGAGACCGCATCCAACATCGATGTCGGGATTCAGTATGCGGGAGAGCGGGGTGCGTTGAGCGTCGCCTGGTACTCCATCGACTTCACGAACCGGATCTTCTACCTCGGCCCGCAAACGCCCGCGGGCCCCAACTACCTTATCGCCGGAGGCGGGGCCTACTTCAACGCGGGTGGCATCGAAACGAGCGGCCTGGAGGTGGCGACCACGGTGCCGCTCTCCGAACGGACGTCCTTCTACACCGCCTTGACCCTCAACGACTCGGATTACATCGGGAGCGGTGATCCGCTCGTCGATGAGAACCAGGGCATCGTGGCCGGGAGCGATGTGGCCGGCGTACCGGCCCGGCTGTGGGTTCTCTCGCTCGATCACAGCGGACCGCTCGGCGGCGGGGTGTCCGCAAAATACACGTCGTCCCGGCGCGTCAGTCTGACGGCGGACTGGTACGCCGACGCCTACTGGACGGTGGATGCCTACGTCAGTCTCAGAGGCGAAGCTCTGGGCGAACTGCTGCGCTCGACGGAGTTCTCGATCGTGGCAAACAACCTGGGCGACGCGGCGTATCTGTCCACCATCACCGAGAACGCCGCCTGGCTGGGCGCGCCGCGAACGGTGTCCATGACCGCGACCGTGTCATTCTGAAGGCGAAGGCCCCGAAACCCGCCACTCCGGAACCGCCGACAGGGGGAGTGCCCTGGATCGAATTCCGAGGTTGATCGCAGGCTTGACCGGCGCGGCGGCGGGGGTCTTCTACCGCGTCGACCGGCACGGGCCGCCCCTGCCCGACGGCCCGGTAATCGTCGCGGCCAACCACCCCAACAGCCTCGTCGACCCGCTGCTGATCTTCCGCTGCAGCGAACGCATCGTGCGCCCCCTGGCCAGGGCGCCGCTGTTCGACCGCGTCTTTCTGGGACCGGTCCTGCGGGCGCTCGGAGCGATTCCCGTCTACCGCAGGCAGGACGATCCGGACGAGATGCACCGCAACGAAGAGATGTTCAGGGCGGCGATCGACGTGCTTCGGGGCGGTGGCGCGGTCCAGATCTTTCCGGAGGGAAAAAGCCACTCCGAGGCCCGGCTGGCCGAGTTTCGCACCGGCGCCGCGCGTATCGCCCTGCAGGCGGAGGAGAGCGCCGACTGGCGGCTCGGCCTGTCGATCGTTCCCGTGGGAATCACCTACTCGCGCAAGGAACTGGCGCGGACGGCGGTGACCGTGCGCTTCGCGAAGGCGATCAGGTGTACGGACCTGAAGGAGGAGTACGAGGAAGACCCGATCGCCGCGGCGCAGAAGCTCACCGCGCGCATCGCGAAGGGGATCCGGCGCCAGACGCTCAACTTCGACCACCACAGCGACCGGACCCTCGTGGAGGTGTCGGAGCAGCTCTATGTGCGTCAGTCGCGGTGGGTGCCGTGGCGCAGGCGCGAGCGGCTGGGAACCCGTTTCCCACGCCTGCAGCGCTTTGCCATGGGGCTCGATTGGATCAGGAGGGCGGATCCGCAGGAGCATCGCCGACTGAACGACAAACTGGAGCGGTACGCGGCGCTCAACGCCGAACTCCGCGCGGGGGAGGGAGACGTGCCTCCTCGTTACTATTTCCTGCCGGTCGCGAAATACGTCCTCGTGCGGGGAGCGCTGCTGGTACTGGGACTTCCTCTGGCGGCGGCGGGACTCCTGCTCTGGACGCCCGTGACCCGGCTTCCACGTTTTGTGGTGCGGCGCGTGCGACCCGAATACGAGGTCACGGCGACGATCAAGTTGCTGACACTCCTGGCGGGAGTGTTTGCGACGTGGATCCTGGTGGTTTTCCTTGGTTACCTGGTGGGTGGGACGCCGGTGGCCCTCGCCACCGCGCTGCTGGCTCCGGTATGCGGCTTCGTCGCCATGCTCTGGGTGGAACTGGCTCGCGAAGTCCGCGAGGACACCTCCCTGTTCCTGAGGCTGCAGGGCCGGCCCGATCTCCGCATACACTTCGCCCAGGCGCGCTCGGAGCTCACCGAGGCCTTCCGCCGGCTGGAGAAGCGCTGGAAGGAGGAGCGGCGTGTGGGTAGTGTGCAAAGGAAGGGCGACAGGTAGCCGCGCCTGTGGCACGCACGCGCGCGTTGCGTCCGAAGCATCCCCGTCGCATTATGACAGACTGTTATCCCGTTTCGTCAGGCACGCATCAGGAGTCGAGGGAGTCCGCGCGATGAGGCCAGTCTTCAGCCTCGGCTTTCCCATGTTCGTCGGCGCGTTGCTGTTCGCCGGGTCCGCCTCCGCGCAATCCCCCGAAGAGTTCTTCGAGAATCGCGTGCGTCCGGTGCTGGCCGAGAGCTGCATGGACTGCCACGGACGGCTGCGCCGCGGGAATCTGCGCCTCAACTCGCGCGATGCGATGCTGCGCGGGGGAGACTCCGGGCCCGCGATCATCCCCGGCGATCCCGACGGCAGTCTCCTCATCCAGACCGTGCGCCACGAGATCGAGGGGCAGGAGATGCCTCGCGACGAAGATCCGCTCACGCCGCAGCAGATCGAAGGGCTCATCGAGTGGATTCGCATGGACGCGCCCTGGCCCGCGGTGGCCGAGGGTGCGGAAGGAGCCGCGGCGACGGTCCTGGCGCTCGCCGACGAGGGCCTCTCACCCGGCGCTCGCCTCTTCGTCGACAAGGTGCGTCCCGTCCTCGAACGCAGCTGCTTCTCCTGCCACACCGACGACGAACGCAGCGGCCTGCGGCTCGACTCCCGCGAGCGGATGCTCCAGGGAGGCAGCCGCGGCCCCGCGATCATCCCGGGGAACGCGGAAGAAAGTCTCATCATCGCCGCGCTCCGGCACCTGGACGATGACCTGCAGATGCCGCGCAACGCGGATCAACTGCCGGAAACCGAAATCCAGGGTTTCATCGACTGGATCCAGGCCGGCGCGGAGTGGGCCGAGATCACCGCGCCGCTCGCGATCCCCCGGCGCGGCGTAACCGCCGCCGAGCGTGACTTCTGGTCGTTCCGGCCCCTGTCCGATCCCGCCATCCCCGCGCCCGCGAACGTCGACCGGGCCGGCACCGACATCGACCGCTTCGTGCTCGCGAAGATCGAAGAGCAGGGGCTCGAACCGCTGGGGACCGCCGACCGCCGCCAACTCATCCGGCGCGCCACCTTCGACCTGACCGGCCTGCCCCCGACTCCGGAGGAGGTCGAGGCCT
>JAJEBS010000291.1 GCA_022822425.1 Gemmatimonadota bacterium
GTGGCCAAGCACGTCTTCCTGGTGACGAAGCCGGAGCAGCTTGAGGCCACCATGCGCACGGCCTTCGAGATCGCGCGCACCGGCCGGCCCGGTCCGGTCGTGGTGGACGTGCCCAAGGACGTGCAGAACTGGACCGGGACCTTCGAGGGGGAGGGACGTCTGCCCATCACCGGGTATCGGCGTCGTCTGAACGCCCTGCGCGCCCGCAGGATGAGCCCGGAGCGGTGCGGCGAGTTCTTCGACATGCTGGGCGAGAGCCGCCGTCCGCTCATCTACGCCGGGGGCGGGGTGGTCAACGGGAACGCCTCGGAGCCGCTGCGCCGGCTGGCCAACGACTTCGGCATCCCGGGCGTGACCACCCTCATGGGGCTGGGCAGCTTCGACACCACCGCGCCGCTCTGCCTGCACATGCTTGGGATGCACGGCACCGCGTTCGCCAACTACGCGGTGGACGACTGCGACCTGCTCATCGCGGTGGGCGCGCGCTTCGACGACCGCGTGGCCGGGGTGCCGGAGAAGTTCGCGGTCAGGGCGCGGCGCGTCATCCACTTCGACATCGATCCGTCGGAGATCCACAAGGTCAAGCCGGCGGACTGGCACTACACCGGCATGCTGCCGGAGGCGCTCGACGCCCTGGTGGAGTACGGCCACTCCATCGGCTTCCGCGCCGACTTCTCCGACTGGCACGCCGAGGTCGCCGCGCTCAAGCGCGACTACGCCCTCGACTACGACCGCGAGAGTTCGCTCATCCAGCCGTACTACGTCATGGAGGTCATGAACCGCATCACCCGCGGCCAGGCGATCATCTCCACGGGCGTGGGGCAGCACCAGATGTGGGCTGCCCAGTACTGCGACTTCAGCGAGCCGCGGCTGTGGCTGACCTCGGGGAGCATGGGCACGATGGGGTTCGGCCTCCCCGCGGCCATCGGGGCCCAGTTCGCGCGCCCCGACAAGCTGGTCATCGACGTGGACGGGGACGCCAGCATCCGCATGAACCTGGGGGAGTTCGAGACGGCCACCTCCTACGACCTGCCGGTCAAGGTCATGGTGCTGAACAACTTCGGCGACGGCATGGTGATGCAGTGGCAGCGCCTGTTCTTCAAGGGGCGCCTGTCCGCGAGCGACAAGTCGCTGCGCAAGAAGAACTTCGTGCTGGCGGCACAGGCGGACGGCTTCGAGTACGCGAAGCGCCTGGATCGCAAGGAGGACGTGCCGCGGGTGGTGAAGGAGTTCCTCGAGTTCCCCGGCCCGGCCTTCCTGGAAGTCGTCATCGATCCGGAGGCGCACGTGTATCCGATGGTCGGGCCGGGGCTCTCCTACCAGGACATGGTCACCGGGGACCACATCCCCAATCGATACGAGGACCGGGGCGCGGAGCCCGATCCCTCCGACCTTTTCTAGAAGGTCGAGGATGGGGTAGCCCGGCCCGGCGAAACCCGAGGTCTCGGCTCATGACGATCTGGCGCGCATCGATCCTTCTGCTTCTCCTGCCCGCGCTCGCGTGCACCCCCTCCTTCCAGGTCGAAGAAGCCACCATCGCCGACATCCACCAGGCGATGGAGGAGGGCCGGGTGACCGCGGAGGAGTTGGTCCGGAACTACCTCGACCGCATCGAAGCCTACGACCGGCAGGGCCCCTACCTGAACTCCATCATCACCGTGAGCGAGCACGCGCTGGAGCGGGCGCGCGAACTGGACGCGGCCTTCGCGGAGTCCGGGTTCACCGGTCCGCTGCACGGCATCCCGGTGATCGTGAAGGACAACTACGACACCTACGACCTGCCCACCACCAACGGGACCCTCGCCTTCCGCGGGGCGATTCCGCCCGACGACGCCTACCAGGTGCGCAGGCTGCGGGAGGCGGGCGCGATCATCCTGGCCAAGTCCAA
This sequence comes from Gemmatimonadota bacterium, assembly GCA_022822425.1. Lineage (GTDB taxonomy): Bacteria > Gemmatimonadota > Gemmatimonadetes > Longimicrobiales > Gaopeijiaceae > BD2-11. The sequence goes on from JAJEBS010000291.1 coordinate 1,889, forward strand.
CCTGGCCGAGTTCGCCTCCAGCGGGGCGTTCACGCTCAGTTCGGTGCTGCCGGGCTTCTCCCGCAACCCCTACGACCCCACCCGGGTGACGGCCGGATCGAGCGGGGGCACGGGGGCCGCGGTGGCGGCCAACTTCGGCGCCGTGGGGCTCGGCTCGGACACGGGCAGCTCGATCCGCGGCCCTTCCTCGCACCAGGCGCTGGTGGGGTTCCGCACCACCATGGGGCTCACCAGCCGCGACGGCATCGCCCCGCTGAGCGCCGCCCGCGACGTGGGCGGTCCCATGACCCGCACCGTCGCCGACGCGGTGGCGGTACTGGAAGTGATCGTGGGGCAGGACCCGGCGGACCCCGTCACGCTCGAGAGCGAAGGACGGGTCCCTGACAATTACCGCCAGTTCCTCGATGCCGACGCGCTTCAGGGCGCCCGCATCGGTGTGCTGCGCCAACTGTTCGAGGAGGCGCGCGACTACGACGATCCGCGCTCGCTGGGAAGCGGGGTGCTGGCGCCCGGCGAGGAGATGCCGTCAGTGGACCGGGACCAGGAGTCCGGCGCGCGTGAGGGGCAGGACCGGGACGAGGAGCCGCAGGAAGAGCAGCAGCAGGAAGACGAGCCCACCACCATCCATCCCGAGGTGCTGCGGGTGATGGAGCAGGCGCTCGAGGACATGCGTGCCGCCGGCGCCGTCATCGTGGATCCCGTCGAGATCCCGGATCTGGACGACATCCGCGGCGACTTCCCGAGCATAAGCCGCCTCAGGTACGACTTCGAGAACTACCTGGCCACGCGTCCCGAACTGAAGTTCAAGACGCTGGACGAGGTGGTCGAGTCGGGCGACTACCATCCGTTCCTGCGCGCCAGCCTGGAGCGCAACCGGGAGGTCGACTACGTGCCCGAGGAGCACGAGGACTACCCCGAGTACCTGGAGGTGCAGAAGCGGCTGCAGGACGCCGTGCTCGCCGTCATGGAGGAGCACGAGGTGGACGTTCTCGTCTATCCGACCTACAACTACCCCGCGCGTCTCATCGGCGACGAGAACACCACCTACGGCGCGAACAGCTCGATCCTCTCGCCGCCGACCGGCTTCCCGGCGTTCAACGTGCCGATGGGGTATTCCTTCGGCCGGCTACCCGCCGGGTTGCAGTTGCTGGGGCGGCCCTTCGACGAGCCCACCCTGATCCGCATCAGCTACGCCTACGAACAGGCCACGCAGCACCGCCGGCCGCCGCCGTTCACGCCTCCGCTGGGGAGGTAGGAACAAGCGAGAGCCCCTGGCGGCGGGAGAGTCGGGAGCGGAAAGAGAATCCAGGGCGGCGGAAGAGCCGGGGGTCAGCGCGGACCCGCCGCTCCTTGCAGCAGATAACTGTCCGGCCCCCCGGAAGTCGTCACGCTGGAGACCCCGCAGCTGGCCAGCAGCACCCGGGCGTCGCCCTTCCCGCTGTCCGAGGGCGCGATGATGTCCTCTCCCTCTTCCGGCTCGTCGGTGAGGGCCCCGAGCAGGCCCGTGTCATGTTCCGCGACGCGGGTCGCCACGACCCTCAGGTTGGTCTCTCCGGTGGCGGGGTTGTCGAAGGCCGTTGCCGTAAGCACGTCGTGGTACGTGTTGCCGGTGAAAATCTGGGTCCCCAGACCGGACGTCTGCTTGCGGCCCCGGACAAAGCCGGCGTCGCTGTTCCCGTCCTCGATCGTGTAGCCCAGGATATTCAGTTGAGCGACCGCGCACTGGTAGGCCGTCTCCCTGCCGGGCGGCGCCACGCCGTAGTAGGAGATCGGGGCGGAGGAACAAGCGGACATCGCCGCAACGGCGAACAGGATGCCCTTCTTCATGGCTGTCATCCTCTTCCGGTGGGTGGAGGTGGGAGGCCCGCGCGACGAGCCGGTTCGCCACGCCATGCCCGCAAGACACATGCCAAATGGTGATCAGGTGATCTACCCCGGCCACGGAGCCAGGTTACGTACTTGAGCCCGTACTTCGAACCCGACCACCCGACCATGCCGCGCGCGCCGGTACCTCCTTGGCGGCGGGGTGTACCAGACGCAGGCTCGCCCAGCGGAAGGAGAAAAGCGTCGATGTCCAGCCGAGGCATCGCAGGCGTAGGGGTGGTCGCGGCATGGACCCTCTGGTCCGTTCTTGCCGTGTGCCCGGAGACGGTGGCCGCCCAGTCCAGGACCGCGGTCGACCGCATCCGTGAGGCAGACCGCAGCGTGGTGCGGGTCGTCACCCTTCTTCCCGCCGGCTTCGGCACCGGCAGCGGGTCGGTGGTGGCTCCCGGCGTCGTCCTGACCAACCATCACGTCGTGGACGGCGGCGTGCGACATCAGGTGATCTCGGCCCACACCGGCGGAATGCAACAGGCCCGCGTACGCTGGGGATCCCCCGAACTGGACCTGGCCGTGCTCGAGGTGGACGGTCTGGCGCTGCCCGAAGTGCTGCTCGGAACCATGCCCTTGCGGACGGGCGAAACCGTATGGGCCGTCGGATTTCCCGGCATCGCGGATGCGATCACCGGGGAAATGTCGCTGCAGACGACATTGACGCGAGGCGTGATCGGGCGGCTGTACCGCGCGCCGTGGGATGTCAGGGCTGGAGGGCGAGAGCTGGACCTGATTCAGCACGATGCGGCGATCAACCCGGGCAACAGCGGGGGGCCTCTGATCTCCGACTGCGGCATGGTGGTTGGCGTGAACACCCGAAGTGCCCTCGCGTCACAGGGCGTATTCGTGGCTTCGCGGATCACGGAGGCGGTGCGCGAACTGCGGGCCCTCGGCATCACCGTCAATACGACCGACTTCCGCTGCACCGATGATGAAGCCAGTGCCGCGAGAGAGGCAGCGGAAGCGGCGGCCCGCGCGGCGGAGTTGGCTGTGGAGGCGGCGGCCAGCGCGGCCATGGAGGCGGCGGAGGCCGCAGCGGAGGCCGCGGGGTCGGCGGTGGAAGCCACGGAGAGACGCATGGATGCGGCCGAAGACCGGGTGGCCCTGGGTCTGTGGATCACGCTCGGCATGGCGGCGGTCATGTTTCCGACCCTGATGTTCCTCACCATGCGCGCGCCGCGCCGGGAGGTTGTCCGGGTGGTCGAGCAGGGGTCGGAGGGGGTGCGCGACCGCGGGCGCCCTCGCAGTTCCGGGCTCTATCTGCCGTTCAGGTACTTTCTGCCCGGCCGCGGTGCCGTGGCGGGCGGTCCTGCCCGACCCGGCGGCGCGGGAGCCGCTCCGCGCGGAGCCGCACTTCCGGATCTTCGGTTCGTTGCCGATGCTTCGGACTATGGCGATCCACCCATCGACATCCGGTTTGAGGGCCACAGGCTCCGGCGAGCCGCAGGCGGGCTGGTCATCGGCCGTCAGCCGGCCCTGGTCGACGAGGTCATCCACGACCCGACCGTCTCCATGCGCCACGCGCGTGTGATCCGCCAGGGCGGCCGTTTCTTCATCGAGGATCTGAATTCACGCGAGGGCACATGGGTCAACGGTGAACGGCTGGTTCCCTTCACGCCCCGGGAGCTCCGGCGCGATGCTGTCGTGCAGTTCGGTGACGGGCCTCGTCTCGCGCTTCAGTCGCAACCGGCGCGCAAAACCGGCAACTGAGAGGACTCGGACGTGTCTCGCATCGTCGCTCGCACCGTGGGCCGCAAAGGCACGTGCGATGTCGTGCTGCGTGACGGGAGCGTGTCGCGGTGCCATGCCGAGGTCGTGTGCCTTCCGGAGGGTCGGATCCACGTCGCCGATCGCGCGACGGGGAGCGGCACCTTCGTTCGCCGGGGCGACGAGTGGCACTCGATCCGTCAGGCGCTGCTCGATCGGGGGGATGTACTGCGCTTCGGTGCGTGCACCATCACCGCGGGAGAGTTGGGCGCGCTCTGTGTCCGGGCCGATGCCGAGCCGGATGAAGGCCATTCCTCGCAGGACGATGCTAGCGCCGAAGACGGCTCCCCCGAGTAGCCAGCGGTGACCCGAAGACCTCCGCCACGAACTCGGTGGCGGGGTGAGTGGCGAGGGCGTCGGCCGGGCCCCGCTGGACGATCCTTCCCTCCTCCATCACGTGGACATCGGCGCTCAGCGCCACGATGTCGCGCACGTCGTGGGTGATCACCAGGGCCGGCACGGCGCTCGCCTCGAGCCGATCGGCAAGCCGGCGGCGCATGGTGCGGCGCGCGGCCGCGTCGAGTGCCGCGAGCGGCTCGTCGAGGAGCAGAATGTGAGGCTCGGTGACCAGGGCGCGGGCCAGCGCGACCCGCTGGCGCTCGCCGCCCGAAAGCGTCTCCGGCCAGCGCTCGGCGAGATGAGCGGCTTCCAGCTGTTCGAGCACGGCCAGGGCGGACGCCCGCGCACCGTTGTCGCGCGGTGAAGGGCCTGCCAGCCCGAACCTCACGTTGTCGAGCACGCGCAGGTGCGGGAACAGTCCGTAGCCCTGGGGCAGGTAGCCCACCCTTCGCTCCTCGGGAGGGAGGTCAATGCCCCGGCCGGAGTCGAACAGGACGCGGTCGCCCACCGCGATGACCCCGGCGGATGGCCGGTAGGCCCCCGCGATGGTGCGCAGCAGCGTGGTCTTGCCGGACCCGTTGGGCCCTACCAGCGCGACCGGGCGCACGCCGCCCGCCACGCGCACGTCCAGATCCAGCTCACCGACCCGCATGTGGACCTCGGCGTGCCAGGTGGAGTTGACGCCCTCCACCACGTGCGTCTGACCGTCTCTGCCCCTTGGCGCCATCCCGGCACTCTCGATCACTGTGCCGGCCTCACCGCCGCCCCGCCCCCGCGGCCACGGCAGCCACCACCCGCCCCAGGCGGCCGCCCGGAAGCGCGCGCAAGCCCAGCAGCAGGAGCACCGCGACCGCCGCGAGCACCAGCGAGAGCGCGACCGCGGCCTGGACGTCGGACTCGAGCGCCGTGTAGATGGCCAGCGGGGCGGTCTGCGTCCGCCCCGGCAGGTTGCCCGCGAAGAGGAGCGTCGCCCCGAACTCCCCGATTGCGCGCGCCCATGCCAGAGCGGCCCCGCTGACCAGCCCGGGGAGCGCCACCGGCACGGCCACCCCGAAGAACGCCCCGGCCGGCGATCGCCCCAGGGTGCGCGCGACGATGAGCAGGTCGCGGTCGACCCGGCGGAAGGCCGCCGCGGCCGACTGGACATAGAACGGCGAGGCGACCACCACCTGGGTGAGCACCACGGCGGCCGTGGTGAAGGGCACCTGCAGCCCGAGCGCCTCCAGCGGGCCGCCGAGCAGGCCGTTGCGGCCGAAGGTCTGGAGCAGCGCGATGCCGAGCACGGCGGGGGGCAGCACGATGGGCAGATCCACCAGTTGCTCCACGCCGCGCGCCCAGCGGCCCGATGAGGCTGCGAGCCACCACGCCAGCGGGGTGCCCGCGGCCACTACGACCACCAGGCTCAGCACTGTGGTGCGCGCCGTCAGCCCGAGCGCCGGAAGAAAGAGCGGATGGCGCGCCCCGGCGGCCAGCTCGGCCGGCGAGGAGGCCACCGCCAGCGCGACGACCGGAAGGGCGAGCAGCACGAGCATGGGCACCGCTGCCGCCAGCGACGGCCATCGCCCGGCGCCCAGGGCGTCGGGCAGGTTCACCTGGCGGTTCACGCGTCGTTACTCCGCCGCGAACCCGTGCCGGGCCAGGAGCTCGCGACCTTGCCGGGAAAGGACGAACGCGAGCCACGCTGCGGCGAGATCCGGGTTCACGCTGCCCTCCACGATGCCGATGGAGTAGTCGGTGTTGACGTTCAGGGCGGGCGGGATTTCGATGGCGCGCACTCCACCCGCCGCGACGGTGTCGCTCCGGTAGACGATGGCGGCGTCCGCCTCGCCGAGTTCCACCTTGGCCCGCACCAGGCGCACGTTGCTCTCCTCGGAGGCAACCCGCGCGAGCACCGAAGCCGCGAAGCCGCCGTCTCCCGCGGCCTCGGCGCGCCGCAGCACCCGCCGCGCGTAACTGCCCACGGGGACGTTCTCGGTTCCGATCACCAACCGGCTGGCGCGCGGCAGATCGCGGAAGGACTCGATGCGCGCGGGGTTCCCGGGCGGAACTATGAGCACCAGCTGGTTGTGCGCGAAGATGCGCCCGTCGCGGACATGGCCGCGCTCCACCAGGGCCTGCATGTGCGCCGGGTCGGCCGAAGCGAACACGTCCGCGGGGGCGCCCTGCTCGATCTGGAGGCGCAACACCTGGCTGCCCGCGAACGCCATTACCACGTCGGTGCCGGGATGGGCCGCCTCGAACGCGTGCTCGATCGCGGCGAAACTCTCCGCGAGGGAGGACGCGGCGTACACGTGCAGGGTTCGGGATGAATCCGCAGGGGCGCAGCCCAGGAGGACCGCAATGACCAGCGCGATGCCCGCGCGCTCGCCTCTCACGACCCGGCGCTCCCGGCTTCGAGCGTGCTCGCGTGCCCGCTGATGGAGGTGTCGTAGCCCGGCAGGGAGGCGGCTTCGGTACGGAAGCCGGGGTCGTCCAGGGTGTCGAGGAAGCGGGCCACCGGGGGGGCCTCCGCAATGGAGGCCGGAATGACCAGGTCGAAGCGCTCCTCCACCAGCGGCACGAACCCCAGTCCCCAGGCGAGCGCCGCGCTCTCGATCGCGACGCCGGCGTCCGCCGCGCCGCAATGGACCCGCCGGGCCACGTCGAGGTGCCCCTCCGCTACCGGACCGGAGAAGTCGGGCTGTCCGCCGGGCTCATCGGCGAGCAGGCGAGCGAACAGCTCGTCGGCCCCGGTGCCGGGCTCACGCCCCACCACCCGCACGCCCGGGCGGAGCAGGTCGGCGGCGTCGCGGATCTCCAGCGGATTGCGCGCGGCCACCACGAAGCCCTGGTGCCAGCGGGTCAGGTTGACCACCACCATGCGCTTGCCCGGGAAGCGCCGCCGCACCGCGTCTGCGTTGGCCTCGCGCGATGCGCCACCCGACAGATGCAGCCCGGCAATGTGCACCATCCCCGCGGCCAACAGGTCCAGGGCGCGGTGGCTGCTGGCGGGGATCCAGGTGGCGCGCGCGTCCACGGAGCCTTCCCCCACCCGGTGCGCCAGGTTGGCGAGCAGGGGGGCGCACCCGGCGACCAGGACGTTGCGCTCGAGTTGCCGCATGTCACGCACGGGGCGGACGCGGGCAGACGGGGCATCCCGGGATACGTCCGCTCCTCCGTCCACCACGATCGCGTCGGCCGCCCCGGTCGCATGCGCGGGGAGGGGATGGGCCGTCCACCCGCCACCCACGCGGCCGACGGCCACCCGGGAGGAGGGGATGGGCGGGGAGGTGGTCGCGGCGGGGCGGTGGGGAGGGAGGCGCACCTCCAGTTCAGTGACCGGATCGAGGCGGAAGAGGTCCTTCACGGCACAATCGAAGGTGTTCGCCAGCCGCAACGCCAGCGTCGTGGACGGGACCTGGCGCCCCGCCTCGATCGCCATGATGGCGTGCCGGCTCACTCCGACCCGGTCCCCGAGGGCCTCCTGCGACAGGCCCAGATCGCGGCGGTATCGCCGGAGGGTGTTGTGGAGTTGAGTCTCCGGCATGTGCGTCTCCCGATCAGGCATCGCGCCCCGTCTCCTCCTCGTCAGTCGGGACGAAGGCGCATTGAGCAGCCTACGCCGGGAACGATACCTCCACGAAATGTAATGCACAAGTTACAACATGTAATGGATACCTTACATCTGGGTTTCGCCTCAGTCCTGGACCCGGAACCGGAGCTTCGCGATCCGCCAGGGCGGAGCGTGCATGTCCACAAGCAGGTACAGAAATCGTCCACCACCCAGCACCCTGGATCCGTCCGGAAGCGGCACATCCTCGTAGAGCTTGATCCGGGTATGGCGATCGTAGACCTCGATCGAGATGTGTAGGACCTCGCGGTTGGGGGAAATCGGGCGCTCAGGGTTGAAGCGAGCCCGTGTCAGGACCAGGTGCGACCCGACCGCGTCGATGCGGTCGACGACGTCGAAGCTCGCCAGGAGCTCCGGCAGCGTGGTGCCGTAGCTCGCGAGATCGGCCAGTGCGCCGCTCTCCAGTACGCGAATCGGCCGGAACGAGGTGGACGGAGTTCCAAGGGTGCCCAGGGTCTCTCCCGACCCGTCGATGACCGTGACCGGGTACCTGACCCCGGACATTGCAAAGGTCGTGTCGCCGGCGACCGCGATCGGGAACGGCGCAAACGAACTCCAGTACGGCCTCTCGGCCAGGGAGAACGGAAGTTCGTAGCTGCTCCACACCACCTCGGCAGGCGTCATGCGGTGAAGGAGTGGTGGATGACCGAAGCGGTCTCGGCCTGCTCCGTACATCCGCACGAGCAGATCGGATCCGAGCGCGCGGGCATCCAGGGGAACCCCGGGAAATGTTGCGAAGGTGTCGGGGACCAGGGACCCGCTCAGGTACGTCGCCCGGCCCCGGCGGGCGTCCACTACCACGATCTCCCCCGCAGGCATCTCCGCCACTGCCGTGATCCGCTGAAACTCGAAGGGACCGTCTCCGAATCTCCCGAAGGCCGCCTCCAGCCGCCCCTCTTCGTCGTAGGTCCGCACCCGCGGCAGGAAGCGGTCACCGATCACATAGCCGCCGTCCCGGCGCTCGCCGAAGACGCCGATCTCGGCAATCGAGTCTGCGGGGTTCTCGCCCAACGTAATCACCGATTCGACGGCGAACACTTCTTCAAGGGCCGCGGCGACGGGAGCCCGCGCAGGATCCTCGGCGTCTCCGCAGGCAATGCCAAGCAGGAGGCCCACGCAAGCGACCCTCAGGTCGACGGCCATTCAACCTCGAACCGAACAACGTAGCGTACGTCGAATTCCTCCCTGACCACGGCCCAGACCGTGTCGCCCCTGAAATACGGATCCGTTGTTCCGGGATAGGGAGCTGCGGCCCACGTTTCGGGTGTGCTGACGAAGCCGACCCATCGCCCGTCTCTTTCGAAGACGTCGAACCCGTCCGTCGGATTCCAGTACTCCCATGATCGCGGCTGCAGCTCGCGCCCGGGCACCCCCAGTTGCTGGGGCCGTTGCATTTGCAGGCTCCGTTCCTCTTCGGTCCAAGGCCGGCTCCGGCCGGGAGCTCCTCGCCAGGCCCATAGTCCGCCATCGTCCGCAAGCCAGAGTCGAAGGAACGCGGGACGTTCCCGTGGATTGATCGGAAGCTGAGGAACGGGCCTGACCTCGGCTGCGCGGCCCAGCCTCACCAGGGCTTCGTTGAAACTGCGACGCTCGGCAATCCCGAAACGGTCCACGTCGGACCAATATTCCTGCTCCTCCTCCGTCCTGACCGGTGGATCCCACTCTCTGGAGACCCGCAACACGCGGCCATCCGACCGAGCGATGTCCATCGAAAAACTGGCCGAACACCCGAAAGCCAGCAGGCCGCTCCGACTCCGCGACCATTGCGCGAAGGGCATGTTGCGGAGGCGGTTGTCCTCCATGAATCCTCCGGAGTATGCCGGGAGCCGGCGCTCGCAGCCCTCCCAGGCTCGTGTCGGGAGAAACACCGTGTCCGTGACTTCCTCGTGGTCGATCAGGTGGCCGAACAGCGGTCTCTGCTGCCCTGCGCGCAATGTGTCCGACCCGCTTCGGGGCGGATGGAGTGCGAGCCAGAGTTCACCCTGGTAGTCCCATCGGATGGCATCCCGTCCGTATGGGGCTACTCCAGCCGACCGACTTGTCCCCAGTCTGAACTCCCGGACGAGGGTGCCGTCGGGCGAAAAGACGTTGACGCGCCGATTGCCCCTGTCCAGGGCGGCCACCAGCCCGTCAGCCGAGATGTCGATGCCGCCCACGGAGGTCATCTCGCCGGGCCCTTCGCCCCGGCGTGCGATCGTCCTGACGTATGTGCCGTCCGCGTCGTAATGTCGAAGAGTACCGCGGTCGGCGATGAACAGGCTTCCGTCGGGGCCGACGGCGAACGTCGGCGACGCGCCCAACAGGTACTCCGCCGGCCCGTCGATCATGCCGATGCGCGAGACCTCGCGAAGGGTGGCCGTGCCGCGCAGGGGTTCCGATGAGAACACGAACGTCGTGTCACCCACCTGCCGCGACGAGTTCGATGCTGACGAGTCGGACGTGCCCTCGCCGCATCCGCCGGTCACCAGTGTGACCACTCCCACGACCAGCGCGCGCTTCATACCCGCTCCCAATGCGAGGAACACGATTCTGCACGATGGGGCGGCGTCCATCAACCTGTCAACTAATGAACTAGTAGTATGAAATCGCGCCTCGCCGGATTCCGAGCCCGCCAGGTTGGAATCGGAGCTGGATCCCAACCGTGCTGTCGGGGAGGGCTGCTCGAACCGCTAGCCGATCGGAACGGCCATGCCGGCCCGAAGAGTCAGAACACGGTGCCTTGGTCCGCTCCAGTACGAGTCTCCCCCACCGATGGGGATGAGCCCGAGCGTGTAGAGGAGGTCGACGTTCACGGCGGCCCGGTCCGTCACCCCGACCGCGATTCCCCCGCCCAGGGCGACCCCGAGGTCCATCGCGGCTTCGATTTCGTCCGGTCCCGCGTCACAACTGCCGGCGGCGGCGACGTGCTCCGCTCCGAGCCAGCCCGATGCGTGGAAGTCGCAGGACACCCGGCTGGCCAGCGTGGGACCGACGAAGAAGCGAAGCGAGGAGCGTTCCCACGACGACAAGGGCAGGGTCGGCACGGCCAGCAGCGTGAACTCGAAGTAGTCGAGCGCCATGTCCACGGTGACCAGCTGGCTGTTGTCCAGCGCGCTCAGGCGACCGCCCTTCTGCGCGTAGGCGATGCCGACCTGGACCCCGAGGTGCTTCGAGGCCGGGATGGTTGCCGCCAGCCCGACGGACATTCTCGCGAGGGATTCGGAGTGCCACACGTCCCGGGCGAAAGGAGCGTCGGCGGTGAGCGTCGACAGGTTGACGCCGCCGGTCAACGACAACGTGGCCTGAGCCGAGACGGGAGCGCTGGATGCGAAAACGAACAACATCACGGCGAAAACGAGCAATAGCCGCTTCATTGGAACCTCCTCATGGGTGGATGAAAGGAGACGACAAGCTCCTGCATCAGGAGCGCATGAGGGAGGACTTCGTACTACGCCGCCCCCGGGTCTCCCGTCATCACGGACGCGTTCTTCCAGCGCCGATTGCGGAGCAGGGCCGGGGACGGCCGGAGGCGTCTTGACCTCCGTCCCGCAGGCTGGCGAGCTTTGGCTCGCGAGGTGGGCTGGCGAGTTGGGCTGGCAGGGTGTGCGCGGTCAACCTCGTCCCCCCGGACAACCGCCGGACGGATCAGGTATGACCACACATGGCAACCGGTTGGGCGAATCCCCCTTCCGCACCGGCTACATACTGAACCCGCGCCTCGACCTGGTGTGGTTCCTGGGGCTGCCCTTTCTGGCCGTGGCGATCGCCCTGGGCTTCCAGATGTGGCTGCCCTACGTCGTGGTGGCCTCGGTCAACCTCTGGATCACGGTGCCCCACCACTACGCGGGCTGGGTGCGCAGCTACGGCATGCCGGAGGAGTGGGCGCGCTTCAAGGACCGGCTGATACTCGGGCCCATCGTCATCTTCGGGCTCACCGCCGCGGGGCTCACTTGGGCGCCGATCACTCTGCTGCTCATGGTCACGGCCTGGGACCATCAGCACAGCATCATGCAGCAGCACGGCTTCAGCCGCATCTACGACTTCAAGGCGGGCGCGGGCACGCCCTCCACCGGCCGCTGGGACCTGGCGCTGCACTGGACGCTGTACCTGAACATGTTCATCCAGGCGCCCATGTTCAGGCACCTGTGGATCCGCGAGCTGCACCGCATGCAGATCCCCATCTCGGCGGGCTTCGTAGAGACGCTGCAGCAGGTCGCCTGGTTCGCCCTCGGCATCTACCTGGCGTGCTACACGGTGCACCTGTGGCGCCTGGTGCAGAACGGCGGGCGCATCAACCCGATCAAGTACGTGTTCATCGCCGCGAGCTATTTCCTGTGGTACTTCGCGGCCTGGCACACCAACTCCATCCTCATCTACAACGTGGCCCACCGGATCATGCACGGGGTCCAGTACATGGTGATGGTCTACGTCTTCATGAGGCGCAAAGCCGACCTGAAGGTGTCGAAGCCGGGTTTCTGGAGCCGCCTGGCCGGCAAGGGCAAGCTCAAGTGGTTCCTGCTGGGCGGGGGCGCGTACGCCATCGTCGTGCAACTGATGATCAACCGGCCGCTCGACGAGTTCGGGTTCGGGGTGGTCAACTTCGCGCCCTACGCGGCCATCCAGAACTTCAACATCGCCGGGCTCGACTACGCGGCTAGCTACGCCCTCTTCGCCGAGACGCTGATCGCGGCGTATGCGCTGACCCACTACTACGTGGATTCCTTCATCTGGAAGGTGCGCGACAAGAGCGTGCAGAAGGGGTTGTAGGATGCCCTGGTATCAGAAGTACCGGATTCTGCTGGTCATCTACGGGTTGTGCCTCCTCGTGGGCGGACGCGAGTGGTGGCTCTCGCGCGGCTCCGAGCCTCCGGGCTGGTTCAGCGAGGAGGGACGGGCGCTCACGGAGGTGCTGGTGCGGGCCACGCCCGATGAGGCGGACACCGAGCTCCTGCAGGGGATGCAGTCGCTGGCCGCGGGGGATGTCGAAGCGTACGAGCGCTTTCTGGAGGAGGCGCTGGCGCGGAACCCCAAGCACAACGGCATGCTGCTCCGCTTCCACGCCCAGCACCTCATCGACACGGGCGAGGACTGGGTGACGGTCAACCAGGCCCTCAACCGCTGGCGCATCAACCATCCCTTCGATGTGGAGACGGTCAACTACTACATCGGCGCGGGGCCCGAGACCGACCTTCAGCTCGCCGCCCTGGAGGATGCCCTGCTGCGGATACGCTGGATCGAGCGCGTGTGGCTGGAGCCGATCGCGGCCGAGGACGGGACGCAGCCCTGGCGCATCGTGATCGACTTCACCGACGGCGCGGTGGTGGACATCCGCGATGTGGACCGGGCGGTGGGGTTCGTCCTGCCCCGCTGAGTCGCTCCGGAGTCAGCCGACTGCCTGCTGCTCGTCGAGGCGCGGGCCCAGAGGTTCGAGGTCGACCCGGATCCGGTCCTCGCGCTCCCGCGCCCTCGCGAGGTCGTAGGCCGCTTGAAGGCGCATCCAGAACTCCGCGTTGGACCAGCCTGCCTTTTCCAGCCGAATCGCCATCTCCGCGGATATCCCCGCGTGGCCGTTCAACAGGCGTGAGAGCGTGTGCCGCGCGACGCCCAGGACTCTCGCCGCGTCGGTGACGCTCAGGCCCAGCGGATCTAGACAGGTAACCCTGATGCTGCGGCCCGGATGGGGAGGATGTCTCATCGCCATCGGATATGGTCTCCCGAGGTTGCGTCAATGGTAGTCGACGAGGTCGACTTCGTATGCGTCACCGTCATGCATCCGGAAAACGATCCTCCAATTTCGGCTGATGGAGATGCTCCAGAAGCCGGCGAGCGTGCCCTTCAACGGATGCAGCCCGTAGCCCGGTAGATCGAGGTCGGATGGGATGCTGGCCACATCCAGATACCCGATCGCGATCTCGATCCGTTCTCGTTGATCCGGCGGGACTCTGCTCGCGTCCGCACGACGGTACAACCGCTTGAGGCCCCGGTGCCGAAATGTACGGATCAAATGAGTGTACCGTGTACAGATACGCATATCAACCTTGATGCGTTCAAAGGTTGCTCGTCGCTGGCGAGGCATCCAAGATGGGGAATCGGCGAAGACGTATGCCATGGAAGAATGGGACGGAGCGATGATGGACCGACGAACGCTGCTGAAGATCGGTGGCCTGGGCCTGCTCGGGAGCGGGCTGGGTGCGTGCGCGGCGCGCTCTCCGGCGCCGGGTCGCTCCCCGCTGCGGCTCGCGCCGGTGCGGGTGGACCCGGATCGCATCATCCGCACCACCGTGGGGCTCCGTCCCCATCGCCCGGCGGGATTCCTGCTGCGCGCCGAGCGGCTCGACGAGACCATCGTGATCCACAACTACGGGCACGGCGGGGCGGGGATGTCGCTCTCGTGGGGCACGGGTGCCATGGCCGCCGAGATGGCTCTGGAGCACGAGAGTCGGCGGGCCGCTGTCATCGGTTGCGGCGCCGCAGGGCTCACCGCCGCGCGCCAGCTGCAGCGGCGTGGCTTCGACGTGGCCATCTACACCATGGATGTGCCCCCGAACACCACCTCGAACATGTCGCTCGCGGGGTTCACTCCCACCTCGGGGCTCATCGACAATGACCTGCGCACGCCGGCCTGGGACGCGCAGTTCCGGGAGGCCGCGGAAATTTCCTATCGGCAGCTGCAGTTGCTCGTCGGTCGGGGATACGGCGTGTCCTGGATTCACAGCTACGCGCTGGGCGACAACGAGCCGCGGCCCCGGGGAGGTGGGGAAGGGGCGCGCGAGCCGCTGCTTCCGGCGCACCTTCGCACGGGCACCAGGCTGCTCGGGCCGGGGGAACATCCGTTTGCGACGCGTTATGCGAACCAGCGCACCCAGATGCGCATCGAACCCTCGGTCTATCTCGACGCCCTGGTCCGGGACTTCGTCGACTTCGGAGGACGCATCGTCATCCGCACGTTCGCGGAGCCTCGCGAGCTGGTGGAGCTGGACGAGTCGATCATCGTGAACTGCACCGGGCTTGGGGCGCGCGATCTCTTCGACGACCGCACCATGGTCCCGCTCAAGGGACAGCTCACCGTGCTCATTCCCCAGCCGGACGTGACCTACGGCACCTTCGGGGGAGCTCCCGTTGCCGGCGGCGGCCTGGGCATCCACATGCAGCCGCGCAGCGACGGCATCGTGCTCGGCGGCACCTCCGAGCGCGGCGAGTGGTCGCTCGAGCCCAACCGGGAGGCGCTGGAGCGCATCGTGGCCGCGCATCGGGCGGTCTTCTCGGCGATGCGGGTCTAGGGCGCAGGGTACGGCCCGGTACTGGTTGCTCCTCGATGCTGTCCGGGGTCGCCATGGCCGCGTCGTCATCAGCCAGAAGCACATCATCAGGAGGGACCATGACGCCATTGCTGCCGCACTGTATCCTCACCTGCCGCATGGCCCTCGGCCTTGCCGTCTCCGCGCTCTTCCTCTCCCTCGCCACCCCGGTCTCCGCCCAGGAGGAGCATCTCGCCCTTCTGCGCGGCAAGCTGCAGGCGGAGCTGGAAGGCATCGTCGATGACTATGAGGGCATCGCGGGCGTGCATATCATCGATCTCACCTCGGGGGATCGCTTCCGGGTGAACGACGAGCTGGTTTTCCCGCAGGCGAGCGCGATCAAGATCCCCATTCTGCTGGAACTCTTCCGCCGGGCCGAGGAGGAGCCGGGGCTGCTGCGTCGCCGCATCGACATGACTGACGAGGTGCGCACCGGCGGCAGCGGGGTGCTGCTTCACCTGACCGACGGGGGCGCGTCGCTGTCCCTGGAGGACTATGCGATCTACATGATCGTGTATTCGGACAACACCGGGACCAACGTGCTCATCGACGAGTTGGGAATGGACGAGGTGAACGCCCTCTCCGCCTCGCTCGGGGCCGAGCACACCCTGCTGCAGCGCAAGATGATCCAGCCGGAGGAATCCGCGCGCGGGAACGAGAACCTCTCCACGCCCCGTGACGCCGCGCTGATCATGGAGCGGATCGCGAGCTGCGACCTGCCGATGAACGAGGCCGGGTGCGCGAGGGTGCGCGAGATCCTCGAGATCTTCAAGGGCGGACCCATCCGCAACCCGGTTCCACGCGAGGTGCCCATCGCGTTCAAGCCGGGCGGGATCACCGGCGTGTCGACGGTATGGGGCCTGGTGGACGTCCCCGACCGCCCCTACGTGATCTCGGTGATGTCCAACTACGGCGGCAACGGCGGCGCGGTCGTGGAAGCGGTGTCGGCCGCGGCCTACGACTACTTCTCGCGCCTGTCCGGCATCACCATGTACGGCACGCGCGTCGACCCGGAGATCAAGCGGAGGTTGCGGAGGCCTGGCGGGTGAGGGGAGAGTGATGCCGCCACACGACAACGCCGTTCGCCTCAACTCCCTGGCCAGCGGACACGCGCCGCACCCGTACCGGCAGGAAGAGCTTGTGCCCCTCGGCTACGAGTTCTTTTCGCACTCGTTTGCCAACTTCGACCGCATGGCGCGGGTGTACGCGAACGCCGGAATCGATTCCCGCCAGATCTCCATGCCGCTGGACTGGTATCGCCAGCCGCGCACCTTCTCCGAACGCAACGACGCCTACATCGAGTGTTCGCTGGCGATCCTGGAAGAGGTCGCCGCACGATGTCTCGACCAAGCCGGGCTGGAGCCGGGGGAGGTGGGCGGACTGGTCGTGGTGTCCAGCACGGGCCTGGCGACCCCCACCCTGGACGCATTGCTCATCGATCGCCTGCGCCTGCCGCCGGACATCCGGCGCCTGCCGATCTTCGGTCTCGGCTGCGCGGGCGGAGTGCTGGGGCTGGCCCGTGCCGGGGCGATGTGCCGGGCCGAACCCGAACTGAACGTCCTGTTCCTCACAGTCGAACTGTGCACGCTCACATTCCAGAAGAACGACGCGTCGAAGAGCAACGTCGTCGCGGCCGCGCTCTTCGGAGACGGGGCCGCGGGCGCGGTGCTGAGCACGTCCGGCCGGGGGCCGGCGGTCCGGGACTGGGGCGAGTACACCTGGCCCGGCTCCCTGGATGTCATGGGTTGGGACTTCGGCGAAGCGGGTGAGTTCGGTGTCTTGTTCTCGCGCAGCATCCCGGACATCGTCCGGCGGCGCTTTCGCGGCGCGGTCGAGGGTTTCCTCCAGTCCCGCGACCTCTCGCTGGGCCAGATCGACGTGTACGCCGCGCACCCCGGCGGAGCGCGGGTTCTCGACGCCCTGGAGGAGGCGCTCGACCTGCCCCCGGATGCCCTGATCCATTCCCGGGAGACCCTTCGCCGTCACGGAAACATGTCCGCGCCCACGGCCTTGTTCGTCCTGGAACGCGCCCTGCAAGCGGGCGCCACGGGCCGCATCCTGCTCACTTCGCTCGGCCCGGGATTCACCGCCGCGATGATGCTGATCGAGGCATGACCCATCTGATCCTGCTCATCGTGGCCCTTCAGCATCTGGGCTACATCGCGCTTTCCCGGCGCAACTCGGCGCGCCTCCTGGCCCGGGGTGGCGAAGAGGTCGGGCGCTGGCATCTTCCGCTCTTCGTCGCGCTGTACGTTGCCTGGTTCGTGGCGATGGCCGTGTTCATCGACCCCGGCACGCCCCCGAGCCTGTGGTGGATCGGGGTCTATCTGCTGCTGCAGGCATTCCGGGCCTGGGTCATGCTGAGCCTGGGCGAGTACTGGACCGTGCGCGTCATCACGGTTCCCGGCGCGCCGCTGGTGGTGCGGGGGCCCTACCGCTTCATGCGGCACCCGAACTACGCACTCGTCGTGGGCGAGGTCGTGTCGGTTCCCATGATCTTTGGAGCATGGCGAATCGCGGCAATCATGGGGTTCCTCGTCACACTTGCCGTGCTCCTGCGAATACGGGTCGAGGACGCCGCCCTCGCACCCCTGCGGAACGCCGGGCCCTAGCCTGGCCAATCCTGCGAGTTCCTCGACCCGGCTTCCCGCATCCGGTGGACCGGACCACACGCCATGTCCTAGTATTGGCCCGCCCAGACAAGACCACACTGAAGACCGGAGGCACCCATGTCGAAGCTGCTCGCCGCCGCGCTGGCCGTCGGTATGATCTGGGCCGCGGCCCAGGAGAATCAGGCCGCCACCCACATCACCGCGGACGACATGGTGATCATCCCGACCAACTCGCCGCACGGCTTCAGCGAGATTACCGAGGCGATCACCTACATCGTGGTTCGGGTGGATCCCGACCAGCTGGTCGCCCTCAAGTAGCGGGTTCCATGACTCGATCGCGAATTCCGCGATTCCGCAGGCGCGCGGACGCAAGCGCGCTGGTTGCCTTCGCGGCCTGCCTGGCTGCGGTCGGCGCGCCCATCCGCCTGGACGCACAGGTCGCCGCTCCGGCGGCCGACGAAGCCGTGACCGTCTTTCTGGTGCGCCACGCCGAACGGCTCGATGACAGCCCGAACTCGCCCTTGAACGACGTGGGGCGAGAGCGTGTCGAGAGGCTGCGGACGCTGTTGGCGGACGTGGATTTCACCCACATCCATTCCACCAACCTGACGCGGACGCTCGATACCGCACGTCCCATCGCCGAGGACGATGGCGTCGAGCTCACCATCTACAGCCCCGGAGAGCTGGAGGAGCTCGCGGAGACGATCCGCGCGATCCCCGGACGTCATCTGGTTTCGGGCCACAGCAACACCACGCCTCGGCTGGCGGAGGCGCTCGGCGGTGAGCCCCACGGTCCCATCGACCACATGGAGTACGACCGGCTCTACATCATCGTCATCCAGCCGGGCCAACCTGCGGTCACCACCTTGCTGCGCTTCTGAGTCGCAGCCAGCTTGCCGCATGCTCCTCGAAACTCCCTTCCACCGGCGCACCGGCGAACTCTGTCAACACCGCCGCTGGCGCAACTGGTCCGGGTACGCCGTCGCCCTCGGCTACGAACCGAGCCACGAGTACGAGTACTACGCGGTTCGCAGCGGGGCCGCCCTCTTCGACATCTCGCCACTGCGGAAATACGAGATCACGGGGTCCGACGCGGCCGCGCTGGTGGACCGCATCGTCACGCGCAACGCCGTCGATTGCCCGGAGGGGCGCGTGCTCTACAGCCCGTGGTGCGACGAAGCCGGCAAGCTCATCGACGACGGCACCGTGCAGTGTCTGGGCGCGGACACCTTCCGCCTCACGGCCGCCGATCCGTGCCTGCGCTGGTTTCAGGACTGCGCGCTGGGGATGGACGCCCGCGTGCGCGACATCTCGCTCGAGCTGGCGGCGCTCGCCCTCCAGGGACCCACCTCGCGCGACATCCTGGCGGGGCTCGTGACCAGCGCGGACATCGCCTCGGTCCCGTACTTCGGGTTGGTCGAGGGCAGGGTGGGAACGGCTCCGGTCACGATCACCCGGACCGGCTACACGGGCGACCTCGGATACGAGATCTGGGTGCGCCCCGAACACGCGCTGGAACTCTGGGACGCGCTCATGGAGACCGGCCGGGGATACGGCATCGCCGCGGCCGGCCTCGACGCACTGGACGTGGCTCGCATCGAAGCCGGGCTCCTGCTCAAGGAAGTGGATTACGTGTCCGCGTGGACGGCGCTCATCGAGTCGCGCAAGTCGTCTCCCTACGAGGCCGGTCTGGGATGGGCGGTGCAGCCGCGGCCGGGACGCGACTTCGTGGGCAGGAGAGCGCTCGAGGAGGAAGCGGCCCGACCCTCCAAGTGGGCCTTCGCGGGGCTCGAGGTCGACTGGCCGCGCATCGAACGGCGCTTCGCCTCGGTGGGGTTGCCCCCGCTGGTGGCGGGCCGGGCGTCACGCGAACCGGTCCCGATCTTCGCCGCCGGCACCCAGGTCGGCTTCGTCACCAGCTCCACCTTCTCGCCCATCCTCAAGAAGTACATCGCGCTCGCGACCCTGCAGCGCGATTTCGCCCGCCCCGGCGGACGGGTGGACTTCGAGCTCACCGTGGAATTCGTGCGCCACGAGGTGCCGGCCACGGTGGTGAAGACCCCCTTCTTCGACCCTGCGCGCAAGCGCAGTTGAGATCGATGACCCGCAGCTACGACGCGATCGTCATCGGTGGCGGGCACAACGGTCTGGTGCACGCGGCCTATCTGGCGCGCGCCGGGCTGGACGTGTGCGTGCTCGAGGCGCGGCCGATGGTGGGGGGCGCCACCGTCACCGAGGAGATCTTCCCGGGCTTCCGCTACAGCGTCTTCTCCTACGTGGTCAGCCTGATGCGCCCGGAGATCATCCGCGAGCTGGATCTGCCCCGCCACGGGCTTGCCATTCTCCCGCTCGAGAGCACGCTCACCCCGCTCCCGGACGGCGACCGCCTCTACCGCGACGGCGATCATTACCGCAGCTGGCGAGAGATCGCCCGCTTCTCGACGCGCGATGCCGAGGCCTACGACGACTACGGCCGGTCGCTTTTCTTCATGGCGCGTGCGGTCAAGTACCTGCTCGACATCGTACCGCCCGATCCCGGGCGCCTCGGCCCGCGCGACATCTCCGGGCTGCTCGGGCTTGCCCGGCACTTCCTGGGGCTGGACCCCGATCAACTGCACCTGCTGGTGAAGCTGATGACGATGAGCGCGGCGGATTTCCTCGATGAGTGGTTCGAGACCGACGTGCTCAAGGCCACCCTGTCGGCGAGCGGCATCATCGGCACCTTCCTGGGCCCGCGCTCGCCGGGCACGGCCTACGTCCTGCTCCACCACTACATGGGGGAGATCGACGGACACTTCCGGGCGTGGGGCTTCGCGAAGGGCGGGACCGGGGCGGTCGCGGAGGCGGTCGCTTCGGCCGCGCGCGAGGCGGGGGCGGAGATCCGCATCGACGCGCCGGTCGCCCGGGTGCTGGTCCGGAACGGACGCGTCACGGGGGTGGCGCTCGCCAACGGCGACGAGGTCCACGGGAGGGTCGTTTCCTCCAGTCTCGATCCGCGCCGCACCTTCCTCGACCTGGTCGAGGAGAATGAGCTACCCGGCGAACTGGTCGACGCCGTGCGCGCGTTCCGCTTTCGCGGTTCGTCCGGCAAGGTCAACCTCGCGCTGGATGCCGCGCCGGACTTCACCTGCATGCCCGGCTACGGCCCTCACCTGCGGGGCGCCGTCTCCATCAGCCCGTCCCTCGACTACCTGGAACGCGCCTACGACGACGCGAAGTACGGGGACTTCTCGAGGGAGCCCTACATCGACATCGTCATTCCTTCGGCGATCGATCCAGGGATGGCTCCTCCCGGCAAGCACGTGATGTCGTGTTTCGTCCAGTACGCACCCTACGAGTTGCGCGAAGGGACCTGGGACGAGAAACGCGAGGCCTTCGGCGACACCGTCGTCGACACGCTGGTCCGCTACGCTCCGAACCTGAGGGACATCATCCTGCACCGTCAGGTGCTCACGCCGCTGGACATCGAGCGCACCACAGGGCTGTCGCAGGGCAACATCTTCCAGGGCGAGCTGAGCCCGTCGCAGCTCTTCTTCCTGCGTCCGGCCGCGGGCTACGCGAAATACCGCACGCCGGTGCGGGGCTATTACCAGTGCGGTTCGGGGACCCACCCGGGCGGCGGCATCATGGGCGCCCCGGGCAAGCTCGCGGCCAACACGGTGCTTGCCGACCTCGGACGCGGGCGACGGGGGAGGGGACGGTGAGCGTCTGCGACGCGGTCGTGGTGGGCGCGGGGCACAACGCCCTGGTTACCGCCGCGATGCTCGCCCGCGAGGGGTGGCAGGTGCTGGTCCTCGAGCGCCGTGGGGTCGTCGGGGGCGCGGCCGCGACCGAGGCGGTCTTCCCCGGATGCCGGGTCAACCTGGCCGCCCAGGACGCGGGCCTGTTCCAGCGGGAGATCGTCTCCGACCTCGGCCTCGACGCCCGCGAACTCGAGTGGGTGCATCCTCCCGCGGTGGCCACCTCGCTCACGGGCGGCGGAGAGGCGCTTACGCTCTGGCGCGATCCCGGGAGGACGCGCGACGAGATCGAACGCCACGGCCGGGCGGACGCGGCGCGCTTTCCCGACTGGGCCGACTACCTGCGCTCGATGGCGCGTGTGCTGCGGGTCGCCCTGGAGCACGCCCCACCGGACCTTCACGACGCTTCGGCCAGGGAGCGCCTGCGCCTGCTCCGTCCGCTGCTTCGTGCCGGCCGGCTCGGCAAGCGCACCGTGGTGGAACTGCTGCGCGCGATCCCGCTGTCGGCGCGCGATCTCCTCGACGACTGGTTCACCGGCGAAGCACTCAAGGGGATGCTGGCGACGAGTTCCCTGTTGGGAGCCCGCCAGGGTCCGAGCGCCATGGGCGGCGCGTTCCGCATGTTCTACCATGCCGCGGGGACCGAAGCCCATGGCTTTCGTTCTTCGGTCTTCGTGAAGGGCGGCATCGGCGCGCTCTCCGAGGCTCTTGCGAAGGCGGCGCGCCGGCACGGGGCGGAGGTCCGCACCGGAGCCGAAGTGGAGAGCATCCGGGTCGACGACGGGGTGGCCACCGGCGTGCTGCTGGCCGGCGGAGAGGAGGTGTCCGCGCGCTGCGTGGTCTCGGGCGTCGAGCCGCGCCGCACCTTCTTCGGGCTGGTGGGAGCGCCCCGGCTGGGCCCGGAGTTCAACCGCAGGGTCACGAACATCCAGTTGTGCGGAACCACCGCCACGCTGCACCTGCTGCTCGACGGGCTCCCGCCTCTCCAGGACGCCGCCGAACGCCTGTCCGGCCACACCCTGGTGGCTCCGGACCTCGAGTACCTGGAGCGGGCCGGCGACGACGCCAAGTACGGCCGGTGCTCGGCGCGCCCGCACCTGGACATGGTGGTTCCGACGCTGCACAACCCCGCCCTCGCACCAGAGGGTCGCCACCTGGCCTCCATCCAGATCCGATACGCGCCCTACCGGCTGCGGTCCGGCAACTGGGAGGACGGAGCGACCCGCGACGGGCTGCTCTCGGGCGTGCTCGACGTGGTCGACGAGTTCCTTCCCGGCATGCGCGAGCGCATCGTGGACCACCGCCTGTTCACCCCGCTCGACCTCGAAACCGAACTCGGCCTCTCGGGCGGCGACGAATACCAGGGGCAGATGGGTCTCGACCAGCTTCTGTTCATGCGCCCGGTCCCCGGATGGGGCCGGTACCGGACGCCGGTGGAGCGCCTGTTCCTGTGCGGCTCGGGCACCCATCCCGGAGGCGGGGTCACGGGGGGGGCGGGCCGGCTCGCAGCGCGCGAGATCCTGCGCGACGCGGGGCGGGTTGCGCGTTTCGGCGGACGGGACTAGCCATGGTCCGCGCAGCCGCATGCACCTGAACCGACTCAATCCGAGGAGCAGACTTCATGTCCCCGACCTTCGACATGGCCCTCATCCAGCGCGGCGCGAGGCTGCGCAGATCGCCCTACTTCGAGTCCACCCTGCGCGCGGGGTGCCGGAGCTATACGGTCTACAACCACATGTTCCTCCCGACCCGCTACGATGATCTGCACGCGGAGTACGAAAAGCTGCTGACCGGGGTCACGGTGTGGGACGTGAGCGTCGAGCGGCAGGTGGAGATCACCGGGCCGGACGCCTTCGAGTTCACCAACCTGCTCACCCCGCGCGACCTGACCCGGTGCGCCGTCGGCCAGGGCAAGTACGTCCTGATCACCGCCGAGGACGGCGGCATCGTGAACGATCCGGTGCTCCTGCGGCTGGGCGAAAACCACTTCTGGCTGGCGCTGGCGGACAGCGATGTGCTGCTGTGGGCGAAGGGAGTCGCCCTCAACTCCGGGCTCGATGTCCAACTGTGCGAGCCGGACGTTTCGCCCATGCAGGTACAGGGTCCCAAATCGAAGGAAGTCATCCGCAGGCTCTTCGGGGACGAAGTGAGCGGGTTGCGTTACTATTGGTTCGCCGACACCGATCTCGACGGTATTCCGGTGGTCGTGACGCGCACCGGCTGGAGCGGCGAGGTCGGCTACGAAATCTACCTGCGGGACGGCAGCCGGGGGATGGAACTCTGGGACCGCGTGATGGCAGCAGGACGCGATCTCGGCATT
>JAJEBS010000230.1 GCA_022822425.1 Gemmatimonadota bacterium
CCTGTTCCGTCCTGGAATACACCTTAACGACCTGTCCAAAAAACCGGGACCACCTCAGTCATTCGGTGGGTATTGCGCGCGGGAGATCAACATCCACCACGCGATGTTTGGCTCCAGGTTCCACGACATCGCACCCTCGACCACCACGTCGTCGCCCTGGCGAACCTTAACGATGACCCCGACGTCCCCGGACACGGGCACGTCGATATCCTCGGTCCGCATGTAGCCAAAAAAACTGGGACGGAAGTCGGCACCGGACAACGTCCGGGTCTGGCCGATCCCGGACACCTCGATCTCGATACCTGCGAGCCCGACCGCATCGTCAAGTGATTGGTGAACCTCTACGAGTTCATCGTCCCAGGTGAGCAACTCGCCGTGGTAATCGTCGATAACGAAGTGCAGCGTCGCTTCTTCGTGCTCCGGTGTGATGAGGGAGCACGCCGCCGCCAGGTTGGCAGCATTCAGTGCCGCGAACGCTACTCTGTTCACCATGCCCTTCATCTTTCCCCTATCCAGTGCAAGGGCCAGTTGTCGCGGTGACGCTGGGGCGCCGAGGCGGTCAGCGCAGTTCGTAGACCATTACGTGCTCGACGCCAAGATCGTCGGTGGATGTGACGGCCTAGCCCAGGAAGGTGCCGTCGAGGCCGGAGACGTCTCGGCGCACGGTCCCGGTGCCTCGAATCGCGAAACGCCGCGCCCAGATTCCGCCGCTGTCGACGATGGAGCAGGGCGGTCCACGCCGGAAGCCGGTCATTTCTTGGTAACGGCGTAACGCGACCGCCACCAGGGTCACCCTGGGAGGCCTCGCGTAGTGGCAAGAGGAGCCGCAAAACCCGGGATGACGGTAACCGCCAATGATGCGGGCGAGGCGGGAGCACCTGCCGGTGGCCCGCCCACCGCCCGTATCATGACTTGGCATTCTCCCCTGCGAACTTCGCAGATCTTAGTTGCAGGACACGTAGCAACTCTCGGTGCCCGCCTCGCATTCGTCATGGTCAGCGCACTGGTAGCTTCCAGATGCCCCATCATAACAATAACAGTCGTCAAGCGACGCACTCGCATTCGCGGCGGTGGGGGCTGGCGGAGCCGCGACGGCGAGGACCATCCCGAGCATCGCCCCAGCTACGCCCGTGGCAAGTAGTCTACTCAGTTTCGACATGATTCCCTCCTTTGGGAAGAGTGATGCATTCGCCACAACCAAGTCGTCGCCGGTCTTGATCGTGTACTCGGACAAGTAGGAACTCGTATCGACAAGACGCTCGATGGTGCCGAGCCCGCTTGCGATCGAAGTCGTCTGGCGATACAAGCGAAGCCAGACATGCAAGCTGTTGACCTGTCATATCGTTTGCCCAGCGATGTCAAGCGACCGCCTCCGGATGGGCGTCTGGCCTTGGCTGTCGTCCTTGGATGAGCAGATAGATGGCCGGGGTCGTGGCCAGCACGAAGACCGTCGAGGACAGCAGTCCACCGATGAGTGCGTAGCCGAGCGCGTTCCAGATGGTGGAGTCGGCCGTCTCGGAGAAGAGCACCAAGGGGAGCAGCCCGAGCACCGTGGTGGCCGTGGTCATCAGGATCGGCCGTACCCGCTCGAGGGTGCCGGTCAGGATGGCGGCGTGCAGGTCGCCCCCGGACTTGCGCCGGACGCGGTTGATGTTGTCCACCAGCAGGATCGCGTTGTTGACCACGATCCCGCCCATCATGATGACCCCGACGTACGCCTCCCGGGTGAAGGATGCGCCCGTGTAGAAGAACATCAGGAAGACGCCGATCAGCGCCATCGGCACTGTGAGCAGGACGCACAGCGGCAGGCGCACCGACTCGAAGAGCGCCGCCGTCACCATGTAGATGAGGAGGATCGACACCCCCAGCACGGCGTAGATCTGTCGGCGGTCCTCCTCGCTCCAGCGGAACCCTTGTGCCTCCTCGATCACGTATCCTACCGGGAGTTCGGTGGACTCGATGATCCCGTCGTAGTACTGGTCGCCCAGCCGGCGCGGGCCGGCGAACTCGTACGCGACGGTGCGCTCGTACTGCTGATCCTCGCGGCGGATCCAGGCGAGCACATCCTCGGGGGCGATCGAGACCACGTCGCCCAGGCGGATGCCGGTGCCGGTGGGGGTGCCGATTATGGTTTCGAGAAGCTCCTGCACGTCGGTGTCGCGGTACCCCTCGAGCTTCACCTCGTAGCGCACCTCGTCGCCGCCGATCTTGAGCTGCGCGTCGCTGGTCTGACCGGCGACGGCCGCGTTCATGCGCGCGACCAGTTCCTGAACCGACATGTCGTAGCGCGCCAGCTGGTCCCGCTCGATCTCGACCACGAACTCGGTCGCGCGCTCACGGACGAATCGCCCGGCGGAGTTGGTGTCGATGGTGCGCACCCGCGGCACGCGCGCCAGCCGGTCGCCCAGGTCCTCGGCGATCTCGCGCACCCTCTCGTAGTTGTAGCCCAGCACCTGCATGGAATAGTTGGGGCTGGCGCCCCCTCCGCCGCCGTAGAAGCCCAAGCCGACGCCGCGGACGCGCACCTCGGCCCCGGTGAAGCCGAGGCTGTAGCTGAACATCTGTTCCTTGATGGCCATCGGGATGCCGGTGTTCTCGAGGGAATCCGGGAAGTTGACCGTGATCTGCCCGTAGGTGCCGGTCACGATTGAGGAGAAGCGTTCCACCTCTGGAATCGCGGCCAGCCTTTCCTCGAAGGAGCGCACCAGGTTGTCGGTGCGCTCGAGATCGGAGCCGCGCGGCAACTCGATGTTGATGAGGACGTAGGTGTCCAGGCCGTCCATTCCCCCGCCCCAAAGCACGCCTCGGGTGACATGGTTCTCGAAGAGGTACCACGACCCGCCGAAGGCCAGCACCGCCACCGTGACCGCGAGCCAGGCGCGGCGCAGAGTGAAGCCGATGATGGTCGAATAGAGTCGGGTGTAGAGTGGCTTCGCCCGCGGGTGCGGCATCGCGGACGGATCGGGGGAGTGCATCTCGCCCAGGCCACCGGAGTCGTGGGACACGTTCGCCCGTCGGGGGGGCTGGTCCGTTCTCCCCGGACCAAGCTCGCTCCCAAGGGCCGCGCCGACCGCCGCTTGCCCTCTCCGCATCCGCGGCAGCACGCGGGCCGCCAACGCGGGAATGAAGGTGAACGCCACCAGCAGCGAAGCCCCCAGCGTCAGCGCCACCACGATGGCGAGCGGAACGTAGAACACCCGCAGTTCCCCCTGCAGATAGACGAAGGGCACGAAAACGATTAGGGTGGTCGCGGTGGAGGTGAGGATCGGCAGCACCACTTGGCGGGTGCCCTCGGTCGCGGCGCCCACGGGACCCCTACCCGTCTGCCAGCGGCGGAAGACGCTCTCCAGGACCACGATGGCGTTGTCGACGATGAGGCCGAATCCCATCGCCAGCCCCATCAGCGTGAGCAGGTTGAGGGTCATGCCCCCGAAGTAGATCAGGTTCAGGGAGATGAGGACCGAGAACGCGATCGTCATGAAGACGACCCCCGCGAAGCGGACCGAGCGCAGGAAGAGAAGCAGGACCGCGAAGATGACGAAGGCGGAGATCAGGGCTCTCGAGCGGAGGTCGGTCAACTGCTCCTTGATTTCCTCGCTCTCGTCGTAGTCGAGGATCATGCTCGTTCCCGCGAGCCCCACGCTTTCGAGCTGCGCCAACCGCGCCTTGACCGCGTCCGCCGCGCGCACCGTGTTGGCGCCGATCTCGCGGATCACCTCGAACGAGACCGCGGGCTGGCCGTTGATGCGGTAGTAGCTTCGGGGTTCCTCGAAGCTGTCCCGCACGTCCGCCACATCCGAGACGCGCACCAGGGTTCCGAGGTTCTCGAGCAGCACCGTGCCCAGGATCTCCTCGGCGCGCGCGACGCGGTTTTGGATGGTTACGGACCATTCCTGGTCGCCCGTCCGCACGGCGCCCGCCTGGCGCACCAGGTCCAGGTCGTTGATCCGTCTGTTCACCGCGTCCGGCGAGAGCCCGAGCGAGCTGGCACGGTCCTCGTTCAGCTCGATCTCGATGAGGCGCTCGCGTCCCCCGGTCGCCTGAACCAGCGCCACGCCTTCGATCTGCGAGAGATCCGGCACGACCCGGTCGTCGAGGTCGGCCCGGAGCGCCTCGAGCGTGTAGGGGCCGGTGTAGGTGTAGCGCAGAAACCCGCGCTGGCTGCGGGACTCGAACTCGGGCGGGATGTACGGCTGGACGAGAATCCGCCGCACGGCCGGGGGCAGTTCCTCCTCGAGGGCCGAGAGCCGCTCGGAGAGGTCGAGCCGCGCGAAGTCCATGTCCGTGTCGCGGCTGAAGTGCACCTCGACGCGGGAGGTCCCCATGCCCTGGTCCTCCATGGAGAAGGAGATGACTCTCTCGACCCCCTTGACCTGCTGGACGACCGCCTCGATGGGGGAGGTGAGGAAGGCCTCCACCGTTTCCGGGGAGGCGCCGCGCCAGCGCGCCACCACGTTGAGCCGGGGCAGCCGGGTGTCCGGCAGCAACTCGATGGGAATGTTGCGCCAGGCGCTGGCCCCCATGAGCGCGATGGCCAGACAACCCATCGCCACGGCCACCGGCCGGCGGATGCTCCCGCCGATCACTGCGGCACCTCCTCCACCACCAAGGGCGCCATGCCGACCTGGCCGGAGTCGCCGGGCGCGATCACGGGAGCACCTCGGAAACGCGGGTGGGGCGCGGCGCGCGAGCCCTCCCGCGCAAACGCTCGTGACTGCGCTCTACCACGGAGTACACCACCGGCACGACGATTAGGGTGAGCGCGGTGGCCACCACCAGCCCCCCGATCACTGCGATGGCGAGCGGCGCGCGGAGATCCGCCCCGCGCCCGATTCCCAGCGCCAGCGGGGTGAGGCCGCAGACCGTGGTTACCGTGGTCATGACGATGGGCCGCAGGCGCACCCGCCCGGCCTCCAGGATCGCGTCTCGTAGCGCGGCCCCGCGGGCGCGCGCCTGGTTGATGAACTCCACCTTCACGATCGCGTCGTTGACCACGATGCCCACCAGAATGACGACCCCGATGAGGCTCATGGTGTTCAAGCTCTGACCGGCGAGCGCCAGCGCCAGCACCGCGCCCGACAGCGCGAGCGGCACCGACATCAGGATGATCAGCGGGTGCCTGAACGACTCGAACTGAGCCGCCAGGATCATGTAGACCAGCACCAGCGCGAGCCCGAAGGCGAAGGCGAGGTCCCGGAACGAGCGGCGCATCTCCTCGTTCTCCCCGCCGACGTCGACGCGCATGTTGAACGGCGGCGGCAGCGCGGCCAACTCCCGTTCCACCGAGGAGATGGCGCGGTCGAGGCCTCCAGACGTCACGTCGGCGTAGACGGTGACCACGCGTCCCTGGTCTTCGCGGTGAATCTCCGCCGGCCCCACCGCTTCGCGCACGCTCACCAGCTCCCGCAGCGGCACGCCCTGCACCTGCAGGGTCTCGAGCGTCTCGGCGGAAAAGCGCAGGGCGTCGGGCAACCTCACCACCACGTCGATCTTGCGGTCGAAGTCGACGAACTCGGTGGCTCGATCGCCGCGCATGGCGCGCTCGATCTCCTCGGCGATGAGGCGCGGATCGATGTTGTGGCGCGCGGCCACGTCACGCAGGATCTCGACTTGGACCTGCGGCTGTCCGCGCCCGGTGCCCACCCGCACGTTGCCGATCCCCGCCAGCGTCGAAAGCTCTTCACGCACCGTCTCGGCGTAGCCGTAGCTCTCCTCCAGGTTCTCACCCCGGATGCGCACCGCAATGTCCGCGTCCGCGCCGCCCAAGACCGTGCCCAGGGCGGTGGCCTGCCCGGCCTCGAACGCCAGCGTTCCCGGCGGGAAACGGGCCTCCACCTTGCGCGCCCGCTCAAGCACCTCGTCCGTCGAACTCCCGGGATGGAGGCGCACTTCCAGCGTGCCCGTGTGTGCGCCCGAGGTCTCCTCGCTCTCCATGTAGGAGCGTACGTCCTCACCCACGCGGGAGAAAACGGTCTCGACGCCGGAGTCGTCCTGAAGCGCCCGCTCGATCTCCTCCGCGGCCTGCTCGGTCGCAGGCAGTCCGGTCCCCTCCGGCAACTCGAGGCGCACCCGGAACCCGCCTTGGTCCACGTCCGGCAGCAGGTCGCGGTCGAGGGCGAGCGCCAGCGCCAGCGTTGCCGCCAGCGCGGCTCCCGAGATGGCCAGCACCCGCCCGCGGTGATCGAGCGATACTTCAAGAAGTTGGTGATAACGGTCGGCGAAACGCTGGAACCCGCGGTCGAAGGCGGCGAGCAGCGGCCCGAACAGGCGGCTGCACGCCCCGGCCAGCCCCTCCCACCAGAAGCCCACCAGCGCGCGCGCCAGCGCGAAAGCTCCCGCGATCAGCCGGAAGGGAAGCACCACGACCCACAGAAACGCCCGTCCGATCCTCGCCAGCATCCCCCGCCGGAGCCCCGGCCGGGCCCGGTCGGGCCGGTCGGCCGCC
>JAJEBS010000205.1 GCA_022822425.1 Gemmatimonadota bacterium
GGCGGGATAGGCGGTCTCGTCGAGGTCCACGAAGAGGAGGCGCGGGGCGTGTCCGGCGCCGAGGGTCGCGACCGCGGTGCGAAGATCGCCCGGCCACACCTGCGGGAGCGGATGGTCGGAGAGCCCCTCGCGGAGCGCGCGCTCGGACTCGGGGTCGGTCGCGAAGGCGAAGGGGGCGGGTGCGTCCGGCTCCGTCACCGGGATGATGGGGAACGATGCGGCGGGCGCGGCGGGTGCCGGCGCAGCGGCCGGGAGGCCGGTGCCGGTGCCGGTACCGGAGATCGGGAGGCCGCCCTCGGCTGCATCCGTGCCTGGCTCCGCCCCCGCTTCCGCCGCCTCGGCCGACGTGTCGAGAGCATCGTCGAACGGACCGCCAGGCGCCGCATCCCTGCGGTCGGGCTCCTCGCCGGGGGCGTCCGCGCGGTCGAGCGTCGCCGGGCCTTCGAGTGCCAGCGCCGCCTCGTGGACCGGGTCGCGCACGGCCGCCGGCTCGTCTCCGAGCCCCAGCGTGTCCCCGATCTCCACGACGTCGCCGAGCACCGGCTTGTCCTCGACCGCGCCCGCGTCCGGGGCCGGCACGGGATCGGGCCGCGGCCTCTCCTCGCCCGGGGCCCCGTCCACCTCCAGGTCCGCACCCATGCCGGCGTCGTCGTCGTCCACGAGCCGCGCGAGCAGGTCGTCGATCCCGGTCCCGGGTGCCTCCGGCGCGGGCTCGCGGTCCGGGCCGAAGTCGCTCTCCGCACCGGAGTCGAACCACAGCGGCGGCCCGTCCTCGAACGACCGGGGCTCCGGGCCGTTCGACGGGGGCGGCATCGCGGCGGGCTCCCCGGCTTCCGCCGGCAGTCGCTCGAAACGGGCTGCGTCCTCCGGCTCGGCCGCCGCCTCGCGGGCGGGCGACGGGTCGGACACCGCCTCCGGGCCGGAAGCGCCGGCCTCCTCCGGGAGCTCGTCCCCCTCCTCCGAGAGCCCGGCAAGAAGCGCGCTCTCGAGGTCCACATCGAGCCCGTCCGGATTCGCCGGCGGCACCGGCTCGACCGCACGCGCGGTGGCACGCGAACTCATCGCAAACCCCTCCTTCCAACTCGGCGAGCCACCCTACCACCCCTGCGCTGCCCCCGCCCGCGTGAAGCCCACTCCCCGCGAGTGCCCATCCGGCGCCGCGGACACGCTCCCCTTCTCCTGCCTCCGCCGTCCGCGCACCAAAGCCGAAATCCGCCTCCGGCGCCGCCAGCCCCGTCAATCTCGCGACCGTCACCGGACGCGCAGGTCTCCGCCCCGCGTCCGGAGCGCCCGCCGTCATGGTCTTCCCGGAGGACGAGCGCCGCCGTTGCAGACATGCGACTCGACAGTCCGCAACCGTGCGATTTGACGATAAACTGCGGAGCGAAGGTTGCGCCCTCGCGTGGCGGCGACGCATGGAGCGACCGGCAGCGGAAAACCGGATGGAGGCAAACGCCATGCTTGGAGAGTCGGGGACCTTGCTGTCCGCATACCACGAGTACTACACATATCGACCGGAGCGTTGGTGCGAGGAGGGCCGAACCCAAGGCCGCCTCGAGGGCCGGATAGAGGCCCAAGCGGAGCTGATACGCGAGATGGCGAGCGAGAAGTTCGACCTCGATACCGGAGACGCTCTCTCCCGTTGCGTGTACTGGATGAGCGATCCGGAGCTGGGGGTCGAGTTCGGCGAGTGGGTCGTCGAGTGTGAGGACGCCGGAGCTCTGCTGGACAGAGCGAAGCGGGTCGAGCAGAGGGTTGCCTCGCCCCGAAGGAAGCGGCATGACCGGAAGTGCAGGGCGTTCGATCCGGAGAGAGCGCGAGAAGGGGAAACGCGGGAGAGGGCCCGAGCCGAGGGCCGGTTCGAAGGGAGAGACAAGGGCCACGTGGAGGTGATCCGGCGGGCCGCAGCCCGCAAGTTCAGCCCTGAGACGGTGCAGCAACTCGTCAAACGCGTGGAGAGTATCCACGATGCGGATTGGATAGCCGAGATCGGCAGGGAGATCATCGAGTGCGATGATGGCAAGGACCTCCTGAAGCGAACCGAACGGCCGAAGTGGGGAGGCTGGTGGAACGGGAGTCCGAGTCACGCAATGAGAAAAGGCTGGGCGGATGGTCGAGCGGAAGGATGGGTCGACGGGTGGGCGAGGGGCCAGGTGGACGGCCAAGTTTCTCTCCTGCGGTGGCAGACGGCCTGGAAGTTCGATATCGAGACCGCGGAGCGGCTTACCGAATGGCTGGTGGAGATTGTTGATCTGATTGAAATGCACCAAGTGAGCGAGTGGCTCATCAAGTGCGAGAGCGGTGAGGAGTTGCTCGAACGGATGGAGGTTCGGTTCGGCGCCCCCGTGTCCGAGACGGTAACGGAGTGGGCGGAGCGGTGGCTCGAGAAGCGGGCGGGGCCGTGGCTCGAGGAGGGCCGAGCAAAGGCCCGGAGCGATGCCATGTATCGGATGGCAGCCAGGAAGTTCGGCTCGGAAACAGCGGATCGGTTGGCCGAGCGCTTGGCCGACGTCTCCGATCCATGGCGAGTGGACAAGATCGGCAAGTGGCTTCTCGAGTGCGAGAACGGGGAGTGGCTGCTCGGCGAGGTGGCTCGGCTCTGCGAGTCCTCCGACGCAGGAGACGGCGCCGTGACGGAGTGACGGCAGCGCGGCGAGCGTCGGCCGCCGTGCGCTGAGACCGCCTCCGGCGTACGCATTCTCGGGCGAAAATCCTACGCACGATGGCCGCAATGCCCGTAGACGCACGGCACCGCGCGGGGCACGCTCCCCGGAGCCATCGACCGGGCGCCGCGACGTCTGCCGCCTCGGCAGGGACGCGCGGGGCGCCGCCGGCGCCCCGGTCGCGGCGCCCGCCACCGCCCGGAGCTCCCGCCCATGACCACCCCGTACGACGCCGCCTGGAGACTGCTGTTCTCTTTCCCGGTCATGCCCCGCGACCTGCTCACCGGATTCGTCCCCTGGGCATGGACCAAGGAGCTCGACCCCCGCACGCTGGAGGAACGGCCGGGAAGCCAAGTGAGCAACGGACTCAGCCAGCGCCATCAGGATTGCGTCTGGGAGGCACGCTTCCACGACCGCCAAGGGTCGATCCTGGCCGCGCTCGAGTTCCAGTCCACCGTCGACCACACCATGGCGGTGCGCATGCTCGTCTACACCGCGATGATGTATCAGCGCCGGTTGCGAAGCCGGACACCGCCGGGCGGACAGGGCACATCGAGCAAGCCGGAGCCGCCGGAAGAACAGGACGTCACGACCGGTCCCGACCGGCCGGACAACCGGGAATCGCCGCCCCGCGAGGCGCCGGACGGCAGCGCGCCCGAGCCACTCCCCTCGGTGGTCCCCATCGTGCTCTACCACGGAAAGGCGCAGTGGCAGGCCGGGAAGGATATGGCAGGACTGTGCGCCCCGCCCGCCGAGGGCCTTGCCCCCTACCAGCCCGCGCAGCGCTACTTCCTGCTCGACCTCCGCCGTTACCCCGCCCCCCTGCCCGAGGGACGCAATCTCTTCGCGATACTGGTGCGCTTGGTGCAGAGCCGGCGCCTGGAAGACGAAGCGACCGTGGTCGACGAGTTGATCGAGTGGTTGCACGAGGAGACCGCGCCCGAGGACTTGGGACGCGCGTTCTTGGCATGGATGGGATACGCTCACGTTCCGGAATGGCGCCAGGGGATGGACTGGCCGGTGCTCAAAGACTGGAGGGAGGCAGGAACCATGTTGCGCGAATCGGTGAACGAGTGGACGACAAAGTGGATGGCGCAGGGCCGGGCGGAAGGTCAAGCCAGGGTCATGCGCCGGCAGGCGGCCCGAAAGTTCGGCCCCGAGTTCGCCGACCGCTTGGACGAGCGGCTGGCGGAGATCGAGGACCCCGAGCGGGTGGTCGAGGTCAGTGATTGGCTCCTCGAGTGCGAGAGCGGGGAGGAGCTGCTCGCCCGGGTGGAGGGCCTGTGCGAGTCCTCCGCTCCCGGAGACGGCGCCGCCCCTTCGAGCTGACCCTGACGTCATCGGCGGCGCCGCGCGGCGGCCGGCGCCGATGCAGGGTCCGCCAAGCCTCTCGACCGGCATTGCGGGGTTCGCTCCCGTCCCGACTGCGCGCGCCACGGTCCTCTCCCCTACCACCAGCGAAGGATCGGGACGATGCTGGTGTAGTCGTCCGTCCACACCCGCACCCGGCCGGGGTCCCCGAGCGCGACCCAGCCCTCGTCGAGGTCGAGGGCGCGGAGGGTCTCCTGGTCGCGGGCGAGCGCCACCAGGTGGGACGACGTCGACTCCCGAGACTCCATGAGCGCGTCCGGGGCGGCGTAGCGCTTGATGCGGCCGCGCAGCCCGGTGCGCTCGGCGAGCGCCGCGACCACCGGCTCGAGGTCCAGGTGCCGGTTCGAGACGTGGACCGCGAGGACCCCCTCCGGGGCGAGCACCCGGAGGTAGCTCCGGAACGCCTCTTCGGTGAGGAGGTGGACCGGGATCGCATCGGAGGTGAAGGCGTCGAGGGCAAGGAAGTCGAGCGCGGTCGCCTCGCGCTCGAGCAGCAGCCGAGCGTCCCCCACCGCGATGCTCGCGTCCGGCGCGCAGGTGTGAAGGGCCGCGAAGTGCTCGCGCGCAAGACGCACCACCGCGGGGTCGATCTCGTAGATCCGCACCTCGTCGCCGGGGCGGGCGAAGCAGGCGAGCGAGCCGGTGCCGAGGCCCGCGATGCCGAGGACAAGCGGGTCGGGGCGTCGCGCGAGGCTCGCGAGCAGCTCCGCGTACGGGGTCCCCGGGCCGTAGTAGGTGATCCGGCTGTCGACGGTGCCGTCCGCGCGGCGCCGCTCCGCGCCGTGCAGGGTGGTGCCGTGGTAGAAGGAGCGCAGCCCGTCCGCCTCCACGATCCGGTAGACCCCGAAGAAGGTGCGCTCGCGGGCGACGTGCTCGTCGCCGGCGTGGCGCGCGGCGAGGGACGGCACCAGGAACACCGCAAGCAGCGCACCCGCGAGGAAGGCGGGCCGCGCCCGCAGGATGAGCAGGGCCGGCGCAGCCAGCGCGACCAGCATCAGGCACGCTCCGAAAACAAGCGGCGGCAACGCGTTGCCATGGCCGTTGGCGGCGCCGACGAGCACCGTGGCGAGCCCGGCCACGACGATCCCGAGCGCCGCGGCCACCGCGATCCAGTGGCCGCGGCGCAGGACCACCTGCCGCGCCGGGAGGAGGGCGGCGACGAGCGCGAGCGCGATCGGGTACTCGTAGACGTCGGCGAAGACGAGCGGGGCCACGAGGGTGACTAGCATCCCGCCGACGAGCCCGCCCGTCGACATCAGAAGGTAGAAGCGGGTCAGGTGGGCGGCGGGCGGGCGCAGGCGGGCCAGCGCCCCGTGGCACCACAGGGCGGCGAGAACGAAGACGAGAAGGTGGACCAGGCCGAACGCGAGCACGGTGCGGTTGACGAGGTACAGGACCACCAGCGCGATGAGGGCGGGGGCGGCCAGGCGCGCGAGGAGCGGCTGCGGAACGAGGGTGCGGCGCGCGAAAGCGTGGACGAAGGTGCCGAGGTAGAGCACCAGGGGCACGATCCATAGGAGCGGCACCGCCGCCACGTCGGTGGTGAGGTAGCGGGTGACGGCGAGGAGGAGTGCGCTCGGGACCGCGGCGAGGGCGAGGATGCGGACCACCGGCAGCGCCGCCGCACCGGCCTGGACGGCGTCCGCCCCCGAGGCGGCGGCTTCCTCGGTGGCATCCTCGCCGCCGGTCTCCCCGGCCACCCCGGCCGCCCGCCCTCCCCCGAGGGCACGGGCACCGGCACCGCCTCCCGCCGCCGCGGCCCGCCACAGGACGAGGAGCAGCGGCGCGAGCCCGAGGGCCGCCGCGCTCCACAGCCACGCCTGCCGGTCGAGCCCGAGGAAGGGCTCGAGAAGGAACGGGAACGCGACAAGGGCGCCCGCGGAGCCCGCGTTCGAGGCCGCGTAGAGGAAGTAGGGATCGGCGGACGCGGCCCCCGCCCCCGCCCGCGCGAGCCAGCTCTGGACGAGCGGGGTGAGGGACGAGGCCGCGACGAAGGCGAGGGCGAGCGCCCCCGCGAGGGTCCCGAGCAACCACAGGGCGGGCGGTACGCCGGCGGCCGGCACCTCGCCGAGGAGTCGCAGCTCCCCGATCGGCGCGGTGAGAGCGATCCCCGCCCACAGGCACCCGAGCACCGCGAGCTGCACCAGGGGCGAGGCGCGGCGCGCGAGCAGGTGGGCGAGCGCGTAGCCGCCGAGGAGCGCCGCCTGGAAGAACACCATCGCGGTATTCCACACCGCGGGCGAGCCGCCGAGCACCGGCAGGACGCCGCGCACCGCGAGGGGCTGCACCCAGAAGACGAGCCATGCCGCGATGAAGACGGCGGCGCCGTAGAGCCAAGCCGGCGGCGCCGCGCGCAGCCAGGCCATCGCCCCTCCCGCGGGGGCCACGCCGGCCGGAGCCGGGTCACCACCCTGCCCCGCCGCGAGCCCGATGGCGCCACCACGGTCCTGGCCGCGCTCCTGCCGCCCCCCGGAGCGACCACCCAATGGTGCACCGTCCACGGCCACGGCGGACTCGGAAGACATCCGGGCGCCCGCCGGTCGGCGGAAGGACATCTGTCTCATCGGTTTCTCTCCTGAACCAAAGGCGCGCCGCGCCGAGGTAACGGCTGCCCGGCGGGCGCTCCGCAGCCGGCACCAGCATTCATCCCGGCCGGCCGGGCGACGTCGTTCACCACCGAAGCGAAGGCACGGGCATCCGGTCCGCCGCTGGCGCCGCCAGACCCGCGGATCTCCCTACCGTCACCGGACGCGCGGGTCTCCGACCCACGCCCAGAGCACCCGCCGCCCTGATGCTCCCCGTCGAGCAACGTCGCCGTCGCAAGTTTGCCACCCGAAAATTCGCAACCATGCGCTTTTGCGCTAGACTGCGGCGCGGAGGTTGTGCTCTCGCGTGGCGGCGACGCATGGAGCGACCAGCGGTGGAAAGCCAGATGGAGGCAAACGCCATGGCGAGCGAGGATGGAAAACATGTGACGGAGAAGTGGCTCGAAGAAGGTCAGGCAGAAGGCCGGGCCGAGAGCCGGGTAAAGGCCCAGGTGGAATTGATTCACGAGATGGCGCTCCTGAAGTTCGGCGTCGTACAGGAGTTCACCGGGCTCCACTGTTACCTGGAGCAGATACCCGAACCGGAGAGGTTGGTCGAAATCGGCGAGTGGATTATCGACCACCGCTCCGTCGAAGAGCTGCTGGAACGACTGGGGCCACTGCCCAAGGGGCTCCCCAGTGACTGGAAGGAACAGCTTCGGGAGACCTGGATAGCGGGTGAGGGGTCGTTGCGCGAAAAAGGCCGAGCGAAAGGCTGGTCCCAAGGCTGGCCGGAAGGTCAAAAGGAAGTGATTCAACGGACGGCGGCTCGAAAGTTCGGGCCGGATACGGCCGAGGAACTTCTTCAGCGTCTCGATTCGAGGGTCAGTCGGGAGCGGTTGTCCGAGATTGGCAAACTCGTCATCACTTGCAAGTACGCCGAAGAGCTGATCGATCGAGGTGGAAAGTTGGCCAAGGAGGAACCGTTCAACGTGATGGCAAGGCACTTCCTGATGGAAGGCTGGGTGGATGGTCGATCGCAAGGTTGGATCAATGGGCGAAAGGAAGGCCGCGACGAAGGCCGGGTGGAAGGCCGAATGGAAGTGATGCGCCGAGTGGCGGAGTGGAAGTTCGGTACCGACACGTCGGAGCGGCTCGCCGAGCGGCTGACGAAGTGGCGGCAGAAAGACGCCACCAATCTGGAGCACACGAGGGTGGTCGGCGAGTGGCTCTTCGAGTGCGAGAGCGGCGAGGAGTTGCTCGACCGGGTGGCGCGCCTCTGCGAGTCCTCGGCCACCGCAGACGGCGCCCCATCGGGCTGACGGCGGCGCGGCGGGCGCTACGCGGCCGGCATTTGCGTTCCTCCTGATCAGTCGGGCGGCTTCGGTTACAACCGAAGAGAAGGCGCAGGCATCCGCTCCGCCTCCGGCGTACGCACAATTGGAGGAGGACGCCGACGTGACCGCATCCGCATTCGACCCGCTCGCCGCCATGCAGGCCCTTGAGGCCACGGGCATCAACCGCAAGCACGCCGAGGCCATTGCCGCGCAGCTACGGGCCGTCGCCAACGCCAACTCGGACCCGCTAGCCGCCAGCACCGGCCCCGGCTTATTCCGGAGGGAACTCGAGTCATTCCGCAGGGAAGTGCGATACGGCTTGGGGATCGTGACCGCGCTCAACTTGACCATCGCGGGCCGGCTGTTCGGAATCCTGTGACCCGTTCGCATGGCATTGAGGCGAAGCCGCCGACGCTGACGAATGTGAGGGAGGTCGACTGGCCGATTGCGGACGACTGGAACGAGGGAGAGACCATGCCGAACGAGATCATGAGACAGCAGGTGGACGAGTGGACGGATCGGCAGATCGAAAAATGGGTGGCGGAGTGGAAGGAGAAATGGCGAGCGGAAGGCCGAGCAGAAGGCCGGACGGAAGGCCAGATCGGCATGATGCGCCGGATGGCGGCGTGGAAGTTCGGCCCGGAGACGGCCGAGCGGCTGGCCGGGCGCTTGGCGGAGATCACCGATCCGGAGCGGACGCTCGAGGTCAGTGATTGGCTGCTCGATTGCGAGAGCGGGGAGGAGCTGCTCGCGCGGGCGGCGCGCCTCTGCGAGTCCTCCGCCAACGGAGAGGGTGCCGCGCCGGGGTGACGGCGGCGCGGTCGGCGCTACGCGGCCGGCACCGGCGTTCATCCTGATCGGACGGGCGGCGGCGGGCACTATCGAAGCGGGAGTGGGGGCATCCGGTCCGCCGCTGGCGTACGCCCGATCGGGCAGAAATCCTACGCACGACGGGCGCAACGCCCGTAGACGAGCGGCACCGCGCGGGGCACGCTCCCCGGAGCCATCGGCCGGGCGTCGGGGCGGCTGCCGCCTCGGCAGGGACACGGAGGACGGTGCCGGCGCTCCGGTCGTGGCACCCCTCGCCCGGAGCCCCCGCCCATGGCTACCCCGCACGACGCCGCCTGGAAGCTGCTCTTCTCGTACCAGGAGATGGTGCACGACCTGCTCGCCGAGTTCGTACCCGCCAACTGGGTGAACGACCTCGACCTTGCCGCGCTGGACCGCCAGTCCGAGAGCCGGATGGGCGAAGACCTCGGCGAACGGCTTCAGGACCGGGTCTGGCGCGTGGACCTTCGCAACTCGTCGCGTTTCGTGATGGTGCTGCTGGAGTTCCAGTCCACCGTGGACCGGACCATGGCGGTGCGCGTCCTCGACTACGCCACGGACCTGTACATGGACCTCCTTCGCGCCAGACGCTCGCGCCTGCCCGCGATGCTTCCCATCGTGCTCTATCACGGCAAGAGGCCGTGGACCGCGCGCGAGGAAGTCGCGATGCTCGCCGAGCCACCCGGGAAGTTCCTCGCTCCTTACCAGCCCTCGCAACGCTACTTCGTGCTCGACGTGGGTGGCTATACTGGCCCACTGTCGGAGAACGACAACCTGATGGGGGCACTGATTCGCTTGGCCCACTGCCGCCGCGAGGAAACGGTGGTGGCGATACTGAAGGTGCTCGTCAGGCGGCCGTCGTCGTTCGAGCGCGCGAGCTTGCTGCTGCAAGCCTTCGGTAAGTGGTACGAACAGGCGCGCAAGCGGTACGGGCTGCCGAAGGTGCAATGGCCGGATCTGGACGACCTGATCGAGGAAGAGACCATGCCCAACGAGATCATGAGACAGCGGGTGGACGAGTGGACCGATCGGCAGCTCGAAAAGTGGGCGGCGGAGCGGAAAGAGAAATGGCGAGCGGAAGGCCGAACCGAAGGTCGGGCCGAAGGCTGGGACGAAGGTCGCGCGGAAGGCGAGATCGGCCTGATGCGCCGGCAGGCGGCGCGGAAGTTCGGTGCGGAGACGGCGGAGCGGCTCGCCGAACGACTGGCGGAGATTGCCGACCCGGAGCGGGCGGTCGAGGTCGGCGAGTGGCTGCTCGAGTGCGACAGCGGCGAGGAGTTGCTCGACCGGGTGGCGCGCCTTTGCGAGTCCACCGCCAATGGAGACGGCGCCGCGCCGAGCTGACACCAACGCAAGCGGCGCCGCCGCGCAGCCAGGACCGGCGCCCATCCCGGTCGGCCGGGCGGCGTCAGTCACCATCAAAGCAGAGGCACGGGCATACGGCCCGTCTCCGGCGTACACACAATCGGTCAAAAATCCTACGCGCGTCGAGTGAAATGCCCGTAGACGCACGGCGCCGCGCGCGGCACGCTCCCCCGAGCCGTCGACCGGGCGCCGGGGCGGCTGCCACCCCGGCAGGAACGCGCGGGGCGCGACCGGCGTTCCGGTCGTGGCACTCCACGCCCGGAGCCCCCATCCATGGCCAAGCACGACGCCGCCTGGAAGCGCCTGTTCTCCTACCCCGACATGGTGCGCGGCCTGCTCGCCGGATTCGTCCTCCCGGAGCGGACCGAGAAGCCCCACCTCGCCACCCTCGAGCCCGTGCCCGCCAACCTCGTGAGCGACACCCTGCGCGAACGCGTCGAGGACCGAGTCTGGCGCGTGCGCTACCGCGACCGGCGCCTCGACCTGATGGTGTGCCTTGAGTTCCAGTCCACCGTCGACCGGACCATGGCCGTGCGGGTGCTGGAGTACTCGACGCTGCTGTATCAGGAGCTGCTGCGCAACCGGGAGTTGCGGCAGGCGGTCCAGGCCGAGCCCGACGGCAAGGGCCGGCCGCGGCGCGTCAAACCCAATCCCCTCCCGCCGGTGCTCCCCATCGTGCTCTACCACGGGAGGAGACGGTGGTGGGCCAAGGAGGACGTGGCCGAGCTGTGCGGCCCGCTCGGCGAGCGCCTCGCCCCCTACCAGCCGTCGCAGCGCTACCTGGTGCTCGACGTGGGTCGCTATACTGGCCCCCTGCCCGGGGGGCGCAACTGGATGGCGGAGCTGGTCAGGCTCGCGCGCACGCCCGACCCGGAGCGGGTGGCCGCAGAGCTCCGCGAAATGTCCGCGCGGTGGCCGGAGTCGGAGTACGACAGCCTGCTCGAAGCCGTCCTGACTTGGCTCGGGCAGGTGCACTTTCCGATACATCGCATTCGCATCGATGTGCCGGAGTTGGTGGACGTGAGGGAGGCGATAACCGTGTTGCAGCATGTGGCGATAGACTGGTCGGCGAAGCTCAGGGCCGAAGGGCAGGCCGAGGTGGTGCGCCGGCAGGCGGCGCGGAAGTTCGGTGCGGAGACGGCCGAGCGATTGGCCGAGCGCCTCGCGGAGATCACCGACCCGAAGCGGGCGGTCGAGGTCGGCGAGTGGCTCCTCGAGTGCGAAAGCGGAGAGGAGCTGCTCGACCGGGTGGAGGGCCTCTGCGAGTCCTCCGCCAACGGAGAGGGCGCCCCACCGAGCTGACACCAGCGCAAGCGGCGTCGCCGCGCGGCCGGCATCGGCGTTCATCCCGGCCGGGCGGGCAGCTTCAGCCACCATCGAAGCGGGAGTGCAGGCATCCGATATGCCTCCGGCGTACGCATGATCGGGGCAATATCCTACGCGCGACGGGCGCAACGCCCGTAGACGCATGGCACCGCGCGGGGCACGCTCCCCCGTGCCATCGACCGGGCGCCGGGGCGTCTGCCGCTCAGGCAGGGACGCGCGGGCCGCTACCGGCGCTCCGGTCGAGGCACCCCACGCCGCCCGGAGCCCCTCATGGCCTCGCACGACCGCGCCTGGAAGCTGCTCTTCTCGTACCCGGACATGGTGCGCGGCCTGCTCACGGGATTCCTCCCCTCCGAGTGGGTGAGCGACCTCGACCTCTCCGCGATGACGCGCCAGTCCGAGGGACAAGTCACCGACGATGCCCGGGAACGGCACCCGGACCGCGTGTGGGAAGTGAGCCTGGGTGGCGGGCCGGGCTCCATCCTCGTGACGATCGAGTTCCAATCCACGGTGGACCGGACGATGGCAGTGCGCGTCCTGGTCTACACCGCGATGCTGTACCAGGACCGGCTGCGCCGTTCCTCCGCCGAGCTCCCCCCGGTACTGCCCATCGTGGTGTATTACGGCTCGGAGAAGTGGAAGGTAGGCGAAGAAGTCGCAGAGCTGTGCGCCGCCCCGGGCGCACCCCGCGCGCCCTACCAACCGTCGCAACGCCACTTCGTGCTCGACGTGGGCGGCTATACTGGCCCCCTGCCCGGGGGGCGCAACTGGATGGCGGAGCTGGTCAGGCTCGCGCGCACTCCCGACCCGGAGGTGGTGGCCGCAGAGCTCCGCAACATATCCGCGAGGTGGCCGGAGTCGCAGTACGACGGCCTGCTCGAAGCCATCTTGACTTGGCTCGGGCAGGTGCATTTCCCGATGCACCGCATTGACTTGGAGATGCCGGAGCTGGTGAACGTGAGGGAGGCGATAATCATGTTGCAGCAAGTGGGGATGGACTGGTCGGCCAAGCTCAGGGACGAAGGTCGGGTAGAAGGTCGAACCGAGGGCCGGGCCGAGGGCCAAGTTGAGGTCGTGCGTCTGCAGGCGGCGCGGAAATTCGGGGCGGAGACGGCCGAGCGCTTGGCCGGGCGGCTGGCGGAGATCGCCGACCCGGAGCGGGCGGTCGAGGTCGGCGAGTGGCTGCTCGAGTGCGAGAGCGGGGAGGATCTGCTTGCGCGGGTTGACGGCCTCTGCGAGTCTGCCGCCGCCGGAGACGGCGCCGCCCCGGGCTGACGCTGCCGCGTCGGGCGCCGCGCAGCCGGCCGCCTCGAAGCAGCGTTCGCCGTTCATCCTGGCCCAGACCGGGGTTCGCTCGCGTTCATCCCTTCGCCGCTCGGTGGCTCCCCCGCGGTTTCCGGGTGGCGGACGGTCCGGTCCGGTTCCCGGGTCCGCGACGCGCCGTCGATAGACGTAACGGGTCGCGAGCGCGAAGTTCACGAGCCCCCCGAGCCCCACCCCGAGCACCAGCGCAAGCATCCGGTGGTGGTCGAAGAAGCCGGTGAGACTCGTCAGCACCGCGTAGCTGCCGGCGTTCACGCCCGCGCCGGCGACGCTGCTCGTCACGAACCTTGCCCATTGGCGCGCGCGGGCGTCGGGTGCCCGCTCGCCGAAGGTCACCTTTCGATTGAGGAGCCAGTTCCAGCTCGCGGCCGGAAAGAACGAGACGAGTCGCGCCACCCGATGGTCGAACCCGAGCCCTTGCAATGCGAGGTAGCAGGCGACGTCGACGGCGAACCCGCTCGCACCCACCAGCCCGAAGCGCATCAGCCGCGCAGCCGCCTCCGATGCGCCGGCGCAGGCCGAGCGAACCGCGCGCACCAACATCAACCGGGCTCCCGCACCGCGCACCCGCCGGGAAACCCCGCGAGCTGCGCCGTCTCGCAGCCATCGACGAACCCGCGCCGCGCGCGGACCCAACACACCCGGGCGGGTGGGTGTTTCGCCCGCGCCCCGCGCCACGATGCACCCCGAGGGTCCCGGGAACTCGGGCGCGCGAAACTGCTGCAGAACCAGGTGTTCGTGGTGCTCTCGGGCCGCATGCCGTGGATTCGCCCCGAACGGCCTCCCCTTGTT
Organism: Gemmatimonadota bacterium; assembly: GCA_022822425.1. Lineage (GTDB taxonomy): Bacteria > Gemmatimonadota > Gemmatimonadetes > Longimicrobiales > Gaopeijiaceae > BD2-11. The sequence continues at coordinate 13,531 of JAJEBS010000205.1, forward strand.
CGGCCTGACCACCGGCGGGGGCAGGATGGCCCTCGCGGCGCGCATCACGAGCGCGCCACCTGCCGAGCGGCGGCTCCGGGGGTGGTCGAGGCGGCCTGCGCCTCCAGCACCTGCGCGCGAAGGTCCTGCGCTACCCCGAGGCCGGGGGCGAGCTCCAGGGCACGTTCGAGGGCGAGAAGCGCCTCGGGAAGTCGGCCGGTGCGATACAGGGCCTCGCCGAGGTTCACGTGAGCTTGGGCAACGAAGGGGGTTGCTTCGACGAGCCTGCGGTACAGAAGCAGGGCGTCCTCGTATCGCGCCTCCCGCAGGCGAAGCCCCGCGAGGCGCTCCAGTGCCGTGGCCTCGAGGGGGTGGATGTCGAGCGCGCCTCGCCAGTGCCGGGCCGCGGCCTCGAAGCGCCTCTGCCTTTCGAAGACTTCGCCCAGGGCCAGGTGCGCATCGCGTGCGACCGGGCGGCTCGGGGCAAGCGCCAACGCCTCTTCGAGCACCCCCGCCGCGGCCTCGAACTCGTCCATGCGCCGCAACACCTCGCCGAGCGCAACCCGGGCGAACGCAGACTCCGGCTCCAGCTCGATCGCGGCCTCCAACCGCTCCCGCACGTCGGCGAGCCGGACATGGAATTCCTCTGCCCATGCCTCGCGCCCTGCTCCCCTGACGGCCTGCTCCGCCGAACGATCGTGATCGTCCACCGGGAGGCCGGCGGCACGTTGCCGATCGCGTGCGAGGTCGACCCGCGCAAGGAGGAACCAGACGTTGCCAGGATCGAGCGCAAGCGCCCGGTCCAGGTGCGCGGCCGCGGCCCCGGGACGCCCGAGCTTCTGCTGAGCCTCACCGAGCAGGGCGTGCAGGCGAGGCTCGGTCCGGAGGTCGCGCACCACGGCGAGCGCTCGGTTGAACGACGCGACCGCAGCCTCGTAACGGCCGGATTCGAGAAGCGCCTGCCCCCGGAAGATATAGGTGACATCGGGGTCGAGGTCTTCGCGGATCAGCGCCTCGTAGAGCGCCATCCCCTCCTCGTAGCGTGCCTGGCGCACCAGGGCTCGGGCAAGCAGCAGCCGCGGCAGATTCCTCTGGCTGCGCGGCCAGAGCGCGAGGCTTGCGCGCAACGCCGTCTCTGCCTCGACCGGGCGATCCAGCGCAAGCAGTGCATTCCCTTGGGCGAGGTATGCCCGGTGCGTCTGGCTCCCTCTCCGGCCTTCGGCGAGCGCGACCCCTCTTCGCGCTGCGGCAAGGGCCTCCTCGTGGTGGCCCGCAACGCTCAGACCAGAGCTCAGGTGGAGTTGCCCGGCGTAGTGCCGCGGATTGACCGCGTCGATGTGGCGGGCATATGCCAGATCGTTGCGGTAGATCCCGGACTGCTGCCAACCGAGCGCGCCCAGTACCACAAGAAGGGTGGTAGCGGTGACGACGGCGGCGGCGCGACCGCGGAGATGGAGCCGGCCCGCGAGGAGGACCGCCCCGCCCAGAACCACCGCGAGCGGGCCGATGCTCGCCAGGTACTGGAAGCGGTCGGCGACGAAGGCGATCTGCATGAAGCGAAAGTCCACGAAGCCGAGGACGGGAGACAGCGTCAGCGCGAAGAAGAGCACGCCTGCGAGCGGTCCGCGCCCAATCCGATCCCGCGTCAGCCACAGCACCACACCGAGAGTGACAAGGGCGGCGATGGCGAGCCATCCGAGAAGGTCGCCCGGGTGGACCTCCCAGCGGGGATAGAGCACCGGCAGGGACGCCGGCCACACGAGCTGATGGGCGTAGACCCAGAGGGCCCGGGCCGCGATGAGGGCGCGCTCGACCAGCGAGTAGTCCAGAGCGGAGTCGATTCGGTCGCGGTAGAAGGCGAGGTCGGCGAGGGTGACACCAAGGGCGAGCGCGAACAGCGGCACGACCCATGCGACATCGCGCCAGGTGACACGGCCGACCTGCCACCATCGAAGCAGCAGGAGGGCGGCCGGCAGGGTGACCACGATGGACTTCGAGAGCAGCGCCGGGGCAAAGAGCGCGAGGCAGAGCAGATACCGTCCCGGATGCGGCACCTCGGTGAACCGGAGCCAGACATGGACCGCGCCCAGATAGAAGAGGGCGGAGAGGAGATCCTTGCGCTCGATGATCCACGCCACCGACTCCACGTGCACGGGGTGGACCGCGAACAC
>JAJEBS010000197.1 GCA_022822425.1 Gemmatimonadota bacterium
AAGACGGACTGCCAGCGCTCCATCTCGAATCGGTCGAGTTTCACGGGCGTGCCTCCGTGGGTTGAGGTGTGTCAGCGGATTCCAACGAGCCCGCGCACGGACTCGATGAGCGCGTCACTGTCCCAGCCGATGCCGTGCCGGAAGACGATGCTCGTGCCCCGGATGTTGCCGTCCGCCTCCACGTCTCCCTCAACGACCACGAGGTCCGCGCGCTTGCCGGGCTCCACGCTGCCCACGTCGTCGAAGATGCCGAGCACCCGCGCCCCGTTGGCGCTCATGATCTCCACCACCTCGGGGGCGGTGAAGCCGGCTTCCAGCAGCAGCTCGAAGTTGCGCTGGTCGCCCAGCCCCGGAGGCGCGGCGCCGTAGCCGGTGGGGTCGACGCCGGCGGCCAACAGCCCCCCCGCCTGGACGAAGGCGTACTCGTAGTCCATCGCGACCCGCAGCAGCTCCGGAGAAAGCCCTACGCCCGACCCGGGATCGGCGGCGCGGATCTGGTCGAACTGCGCCCGCACATCGGCGGCCACCTCGGGCGCCAGAACCTCCCAGACCCGGGGATCGAGGGGCCCCCGGCCGGGAACGGAGATCTCGTAGACGGCCAGCGTCGACGTCATCGACACGTTGTTGTCGACCATGTCGCGGAATGTCTGCTGGACTTCGGGGCCGTTCACGTCCAGGTCCCCATAGGTGTTGCGGAAGCCCGGCGGGCATTCGTCGGGCTGCTTGGAAGGATCGTACTCGCTGTTGGCGAACAGGCCGTGCTCCAGGTTGTCGATCCCCAGTGCCACCGCCTCCCTGTAACCCACTGAGCAGAGATGCGCGGTGACGTTTATGCCGTGGGCGTGGGCTTCCTCGATCGCGGCGCCCAGCTCGGCGCGGCTGATCCAGGTGTAGGCCTTGAACCAGTCCACGCCCTCCTCCGACCAGTAGCGCACCACCCGCCGCGCGGTCTCGGGGCCGTCCAGCTGGGCCATCGTGCGGCTCCCGCGCTGACCCGTGAGATAGGGTCCGGTCACGAAGATGGTCGGCCCGACGGCGAGCCCCGCCTCGATCTCCTCCTGGAGGTTGATCTCCTCGTAGGGGGCGCGGGCTCCCGTGGTGCGGATGGTCGTCAGCCCGGAGGCCAGATACAGGCGTGGCGAGCTGAAGGAGAGCTGGGCCGCCCGCCCCCCGGCCGCCGTGTAGAAGCTGTGGTTGTGCAGACCGATCAACCCGGGCATCACCGTGTGCCCCGACAGGTCGAGCACCTCCGCGCCGTCGGGCACGTCAACGTCGCCGTCGTTCCCCACCGCCGCGATTCGTCCGTCCGCGATCACCACGGTCTGGCCCTCCCGTGCGGCCTCGCCGGTCCCGTCGATCAGCTTCACGCCGGTGAGCGCGACCGGGTCGGCGTTCACGGCGACCAGGTCGGTGAACTCCTGGGCGGGATCGGCCGCCGGCCGGGCCACGGCCGCCTCCGGCTCGGGGGCGTCCGCTTCCTGCGGTGCGGGCGCCTCGCAGGCGGCGACCAGGGCCAGGAGGGTGCCCAGCAGCACCGTGTTCGCGAAGGGGGCGTTTCGCTCGCGTTCGTCTCTCATGGGTCCTCCTCCCGCGTGATTGTCGTTCCAGAGGATGAAAAAGGCAGGGCTGGCAGCTTCCGCACAATGGGCTGGCGGCTTCCGCACAATGGCAGGTGTCCGGAAACGGCGCCTGGGCCGGGTCGGCTCCAGAGCGGACGAAGCCCGCCGTCGGGGGTCACGGCTCGACCTCGAAGACGAACCTCATCCCGGCCTCCAGGTGCTCCGCGATGTGGCAGTGAACCATCCAGCGTCCGGGGTTCGAGAGTTCGAGCAGGATGTCGGTGGTGGAGCCCGTCGGCAGCAGCACCGTGTCCTTCCACACCAGGTTGTCGTTGGGGACGCCGTTCTGCGAGAGCACCAGAAAGCGCTGTCCGTGGATGTGGAGCGGATGCTGCATCGCGTGGAAGGCGTTGCGGTCGTTGTGAAGCCGGATCTTGACCACGTCGCCCACCCGGAAGCGCCAACTGATGTCCATGTTCTCGCGTCCGGTCCCGGGTTCGCGCAGCATCCAGCGCGCCTGCCCGCCGTCGCTCGCCCAGTTCATGACCGGCATGGTGCCGCTCCACTCCACCGGATTGAAGTAGACCCAGTCGTAGAGCATCGACTGTTCGACGGGCCGGGGAAGATCCTCGACCTCGAGGGTGAGGTCCAGCAAATGGTCGACGGGGCGGTCGAAGTGTTCGCGGTACGCGTCGATGTCGCGCGCTACATCCGCGTTTTCGCGCAGGGTCGCAAAGGCGTGTCCGTGATCGACCGCGGTGGGCTCGGGGTCGACGACGACCCTGCCCATCACCCGCGACTCGCTGAAGAAGACGCCTTCGCGGTGACTGATGGCCTGCACCCGGTTGGAGAGCACGAACTCGCCGGCCTCGTCGAAGCGCACTTCCACGACGTAGCGCTCGGCCGGGGAGATGACGACGCTTTCGGCCATCACCTCCCGCTCGAACCTGCCGACGTCGGAGGCCACCACCTTGACGGGAAGCGCGCGTCCCGGGTCGTCGCGGCCCGTACCTGAAAACGACAGGTTGAACGTCCGCGTGTTGGAGACGTTGGTGAGGAAGAAGCGCACCACCTCTCCGCGCCTGACGCTCAGCGCGTAGTCCGGTTCGCCGTTCACGAGAAGGATGTTCCCGAAGCGGCCCATCAGCGCGTAGTTGCTCGAGTCTTCCCCGAAGGGCACGATGCCGTCCTCTCCCAGCAGGAGGTCGTCCAGCATCAGCACCTGCTCCAGGTTCACCGGGCCGTAGTAGTCGGCGCGCGGCGAGTCCACCAGCAGGTTTCCGTAGAGGCCCATCTCCTGCTGGACGTCCTCGCGGTGATGGGGATGGTACCAGTAGATGCCGGCGTCCGGGAAATGGATCCGGTAGCGGAAGGTCTCACCGGGCTCGACCGGGTCCTGGGTGACCCCGGGTACGCCGTCGAAGCGGTTGTCGAGGCGGATGCCGTGCCAGTGGATGGCCGTCGGCAGCGGCGTGCGGTTGGTGAAGTTGACGAAGATGGTCGCGCTCTCGGGCACCTGGATGAGGGGCCCGGGCTGCTGCCCGTTGAAGGCCAGCATGACCACCGGGCGACCGCCGATGTCGCGACGGACGAAGTCGGCCTCGAGGTCCAGGGTGCCGCCGTCGCCCAGCCGCACCAGTTGGCGCGGCCGGACCGGCGGGAGGTCCTCCGGCGCCGGGGCTTCGGGCAGCCAGGCGTCCACGCGCGGCCGGAGCGCCATGATGCCCGGCAGCATCGGCAGGCCGGGGTACATGGGGGGCGGGCTCCAGACGGATCCTCCCATTCCCCCGGCGTGGTCGTGCGACATCCCCTCGGGAGCGCGAAGCGCCTCGGGGGCCTGGGCCAGCAGGTCGTGGGCCTCCATCAGGCTGCTGGGGGAGCGGCCGCGCAGCACGAGGCGCCCTTCGCGCTCGGTGGCGTCCGCCGAAGTCTCCGCGGTGACCATGATGAGGAACTTGTTGAAGGAGATTCGGCCAAGGGGATTGCGGCCGTTCCCCACCGGTCCGAGGCGGATCACCGGATCCAGGGTGGGCGTGGTGGCCCAGGCCACGTAGGCTTCGAATGGACCCAGTTGGCCGGGGTCGGGAAGTCCGGTGATCCAGGCGGTCAGGTTGGACACATGGTTGCCCTCGGCGGTCACCGTCACCCCGAAGGGACCGGGCACCCGGCCCAGTTCGACCACCCCCCCGGCGTCCTGCGCGGCGGCGGTCGCGTGCAGGTCGAAGCAGAAGAGGTCCGTGGGCGTCTGCCCCACGGGAGAGGCCGCGGCGCCGGCAAGCCGGGCGCCGCGGGCCCCCGCGGAACAAAGGCCGGAGAGGTCGGACTGCCGGGGCGGGGGCTCCGCGACGCATCCCGGCAGGAAGCCGGCCAGAGCCACCACGGCCATCGCCGCTCGAATGCCGGGGGGAGTTTGTCCACGGGCTGCCGGGTCGCGCATCGTCTCCCGTGCCTGCAAGCTGAGTCTCGAAGTTCCGGTTTGGGTTCCCGGACGGTTGCTCCATAATATGGGTGCCCGCCGCGCACGCGAACGAGGATCGACCCACGCCCCGGGAGACGGCCGTGAAGACGACGGAAGCGCACTGGTACGACCTGGCCGCCGCCCGCATGTCGCGGCGCGACTTCGTGAGGATCGGCCGCGATGTGGCCGGCATCGTCGCGCTGGGCTCGCTGAGCGCCTGCCGGGGCGACCGCACGGCACGGCTGGCGGCCCCCCCGTTCCCGTCGGGGGTCGCGTCCGGCGACCCGGACGCCGAAGGGATGGTTCTGTGGACGCGGCTGTCAGCGGAGGGGATGCGCGAAGCGGGTCTGGCGACGGAGCCGGTCGCGGTACGCTGGGAGGTGGCGGCCGACGAGAGCTTCGCGCGCGTCGTTCGCCAGGGCACCCAGCTGGCCGTGCCCGAACTGGGTCACTCGGTCCACGTGGAGGTGGAGGGACTCGAACCCGACCGGCCGTACTGGTATCGCTTCATGACGGGAAGCGACCAGAGCCCGGTCGGACGCACCCGCACCCTGCCCGCACCCGGTGAGCCCGCCGACCGGCTGCGCTTCGCCTTCGCATCGTGCCAGAACTACGAGCACGGCTACTTCACGGCCTACCGCCACATGGCGGAGGAGGAACTGGACCTCGTCTTCCACCTCGGCGACTACATCTACGAGGTGGGATACGGCGACAACCTTGTGCGCGCGCACGAGGCGGGCGAGGTGTTCACCCTCGACGACTACCGCGCCCGCTACCTGCTCTACCGCTCCGACCCCGACCTGCAGGCCGCCCACGCGGCGTGCCCGTGGGCGGTCACCTTCGACGACCACGAGGTGGACAACAACTGGGCGTCCGACGTGGCCGAGGACGACCAGACTCCCGCGCAACTCCTGCTCCGCCGCACGGCCGCCTTCCAGGCCTTCTACGAGTTCATGCCGGTGCGGCGGTCGTCGGTGCCCAGCGGGCCCGACATCCAGGTCTACCGGCGGCTGCACTTCGGCGGCCTGGCCGATTTCCACGTGCTGGACAGCCGCCAGTACCGCTCCGACCAGGCGTGTGGCGACACCAACGGGCCACTGTGCACGGAAGCCCTCGAGCCAGGCCGCACCATGCTCGGGGCGGAGCAGGAGGAATGGCTGTTCGCGGGCCTGGCGGAGTCGGGGAGCCGCTGGAACGTGCTTGCCAACCAGGTCATGATCGCCCGGCTGGAGGGCTCCCGGGACGGCGAACCCACGGTCTCGATGGACCGCTGGGACGGCTACCCGGAAGCGCAGGACCGGCTGCTCTCCTTCCTGGACCGGACCCGTCCGGCGAACCCGGTGGTCCTCACCGGCGACATCCACAGCAACTGGGCGGCGGATCTGAAGGCGGACCCGCGCAACCCGTCGTCCAGCGTCGTGGGTGCCGAGCTGGTGGGCACGTCCATCAGCTCCGGGGGAGACGGGCAGGACACGCGCGCGGGTACTGCCGACTCGCTTGCCCGCAACCCGCACATCCACTTCTTCAACGGCCAGCGGGGCTACGTCCGCTGTGCCGCAACCCCGGACCGCCTCGTCGCGGACTACCGGATCGTCCCATACGTCACGCGGCCCGGGGCCCCCGTGGAGACACGCGCCTCGTTTGTCGTCGAGGCCGGCCGGCCGGGGCTGTTGCCGGCGTGAGTCCGTTGCGAACCCGAGCCTCGGGCCACCGCGGTTCCACCCGCGACCGCAGCGTCTCCCGGACCCGTGCGCGCGAGGTCCGAATCACGTTACTATGAACGATCCGACCCGCGCGGGTGCGGAAACCTGTTGCCCATCTTGCCGAAGGAGTTCGCCATGCGAACCAGCGTCGTCCATTCGACCATCGTGAAGACCGGCGCCGCCGCTCTGGCGCTCGCTCTGGCGGTCGCGCCCGCGGCCGGCCAGTGGACGCCGATGAAGCCGGGCAGCGACAACATGGACGTGCTCGGCCACGTCCCGCTCGGCCCGCAGCTCAGCATCGCGGACATCGAGCTGGAGCAGGAAATGCACCGTCCCTACGCGTACGTCGCGCGCATGGTGTACGGCGAGGTGGGGCCCAAGGGCACCGACATCATCAACCTCGAGGATCCCGAGAAGCCGGAGGTGATCTACCGCTGGCGCATCGAGAACCAGGACCTGCACCAGCGCACCGGCGGCATGGACGTCAAGTATTTCAAGCTCGACGACCGCTACTACGTGGTGCAGTCGCTGCAGTTCGGCCAGGGCGGCCCCAATCCCGACCTGGGCGCGGTCATCCTGGACGTCACCGGGCTTCCCGATCCCACCACGGTTCGCGAGGTCGCGCGCATCCGCGAGCCGGAAATGCCGGGGGGCTTCCACAACATCTTCATCTACAAGCACTCGGACGGACGCGTGCTGCTGATCACCACGATCAGGGGACCCTTCGCCCACGTGTACGACATGGCCAAGGCGGTCGACGGAGATCCCTCCGACGCTCTCGCGGGGCGAATCCCGGTCCCCGAGTCCCCGCTCGGGCAGGGGAGCGGGCGCGGCTATCACGACTTCTACGCCGCGTATCACCCGGATACCGGGCAGGACCGCTTCTACGGCGGCGGCACCGGGGGCTACTACGTCTACAACATCAGTGATCTGGACAACCCGGAGCTGGTGGTCACCATGACCGGCATCAGCGGCGTCCGCTCGGGCCATACCTTCACGCCCAGCCCGGACGGGCGCTATGTGATCGCCGAGACCGAGTATCAGTACGCGCCGTTGCGCATCTTCGACCTCCAGCCCGCGCTCGAGGGCACGCAGACCAACATCAACCGGCCCATCTCGGCCTGGACCGCAGACTGGCAGAACCTGGTGCACAACCACGAGGTGCGCTGGCCCTACGTGTTCGTCTCCGGGTACCTCGACGGCCTCCAGATCTTCAGCCTCATGGACCCCGCCAACCCGGTCACCGTGGGCTACTACGACACCTACAGCGGCCCTCCCAACGCTCGTGATTTCCGCAATCCGGTGTTCAACGGCGCGTTCGGCGTGGACGTGCGCAACGAGGACGGCCTCATTGTGGTGAGCGACATGACCACCGGGTTCTGGACCTTCCGCATGGAGGGATTCCAGGGCTGGAACGGCGAGGACTGGGGGATGCCCGACATCTCGAGCGTCCAGAAGTGGGACGAGACCCGTCCGCGTCCGGTGAGCCAGGAGCCGTGACCCGATGATGGGCAGGATGTTGGCGCTTGCGCTTCTGGCGGGCACGGGATCGGGAGAGGGCCCGCCGCCGCCGATTCCCCCGGGCGCGTGCTGGCTTGCCCAGGGTCTCGGTGCTGGCGAAGCAGGCTGGGCCCCGTTGCCCGGGTCCGCGGCTCCGGTCGACGCGCCGGCCTACTACGCATTCCCGGTGGTGAGCACCCGCAGGCTCCCGGGCACCGGGCTCGCCGCGGGACTGGGCGAGGTGACCTTCGCCGACTCCCCGTTCGGCGTCACCCTCGCGGAGGACGGCAGCTATCTGCTGGACGTGTGGCTCTCGGTGGAGCGCCTGATGGCGCCCCGCGAAGGCGTCTATGTGGGATGGCTGACCACGCCGGACCTGGACCAGGTGCAGCGCATCGGTCCGCTTGCGGACGGGGGACCGCTTCGTGGCCGGGCCCGGTGGAACAAGTTCCTGCTCGTGGTCACGCTCGAGCCCGCGGACGACCCCGGGGCCGCGATGTGGACCGGCCCGGTGGTGATGCGCGGCATGTCCCGCAGCGGCCAGATGCACACCATGGCGGGGCACGGCGCCTTCGAACAGGAGAACTGCGCCGTCTACGGCTACGATTGAGGCAGCCGACGCCGGTGCGCCTCCTCCACGGACTGCCCATCCTCTTCCTCGCGGCCCTGCCGGGTGCGCTCGCTGCCCAGGAACACCGGATGATGGGCCACGGCGAGCACGGCGAGGCCGATGGCTGGCGCATGCCCCCGATGTCCATGACCATGCCCATGGTGCCGGGCCTCGAGAACGCGCTCCCGCCCGTGCGTCCCTTCCTGATCGGCGACGGCATGGATCCGGCGATGTTCCCCGCGGCCGAGCCCAGCCGGCGGGTGGTTGTGTCGGATGGCGACACCCTCGACATGGACATCTCCGTGGTCCGGCGCACGATCGGCGGGCGCGACTACGCCATGCTCGGATATGACGGCCAGTATCCGGGTCCCCTCATCCAGGCCGACCGGGGCTCGCGCATCATGGTGCGGGTGACCAACCGAATTCAGCTGCCCACGACGGTCCACTGGCACGGGATCCGGCTGGAGAACCGCTTCGACGGCGTCGCCGGGCTGACCCAGGATCCCATCGCCGAGGGCGAGACCTTCACCTACGAGATCGACGTTCCCGACGCCGGCATGTTCTGGTACCACCCGCACATGCGCGAGGACATCCAGCAGGATCTGGGTCTCTACGGGAACCTGCTGGTCACGCCGCCGAACCCGGACTACTACGGTCCCGCCCACCGCGAGGAACTGCTCGTGCTCGACGACATCCTCATCGACGAGCAGGGCCTCATCCCCTGGGGCGAGGAAGCGCCGACGCACGCGCTCATGGGACGCTTCGGCACGGTGATGCTGACCAACGGGATCGACGACCACCGCATCGAGGCGCGCGCCGGGGAGGTGGTCCGCTTCTACCTGACCAATGTTGCCAACACGCGCACCTTCAACGTCCGCTTCGGGAATGCGGACGTGAAGCTGATCGCTTCGGACATCGGCAAGTTCGAGCGCGAGACCCGGGTGGAGAGCGTGGTCATCGCGCCGGCCGAGCGCTACGTGGTGGACGTGCGTTTCCCGGAGGCCGGGGAAGTCGGCATCACCAACACGATCCAGGCGGTGAACCACTTCCGCGGAACCTTCTATCCGCACGAGGACACGCTCGCTGTCGTCACGGTGAACGGCCCCGCGGTCGACGATGAGGTCGCGCAGGCCTTCGAGGAACTGCGCGAGAACCGCGACGTCGCCGAGGACATCGAGCCCTTCCGCGCCCTGCTGGGCAAGCCGGTGGACTACGAGCTGGTGACGACGGTCCGGGTGCGTGACCTTCCCGTGCCCATCGTGGCGTCGATGGAGGCCGACACCTTCTACGTGCCGCCGGTCGAGTGGAACGACGGCATGCCGATGATGAACTGGCTCTCTACGGGCGCCCAGGTGACGTGGATCCTGCGGGAGCCGGCGAGCGGGCGGGAGAACGGGGACATCCACTGGCAGTTCCGGGTGGGGGATGTGGTCAAGATCCGGGTGTTCAACGACCCCGAGTCGTTTCATCCCATGAACCATCCCATCCACATTCACGGCCAGCGTTTCCTGGTGACCGAGCGCGACGGCATCCCCAACACGAACCTCGTGTGGAAGGACACCACCATTCTTCCGGTGGGCTCGACGATGGATCTTCTGGTGGAGATGTCGAATCCGGGGTCATGGATGCTTCATTGTCACATCGCGGAGCACCTGCACGCGGGCATGATGTTCGTCTTCGAGGTTACGGAGGAGTAGTGTCGCCGATGTCACAACGCATGTCGTTCGCAGTTGTGGTACTGCTGATCCCCGGATGCGCGGGATCTCCGGAAGCGCCGTCCATGTCTCCTTCCCCCGGGTCGGGGGCTGTGGAGATGCCGGCTCCGGACGAGGCACCTCTCGCTGCGGCAGCGCCGGACGGGGCCCGGGCCGGTGACGCATCTCCGTCTCCGGCCGCCTTCTACACGGAGCCGCAGGCCCGCCGCGGCCAGCGCGCGTTTCGCCAGGTCTGCTCCGACTGCCACTACACGAGCGAGTTCAAGGGCCCGGTCTTCACGGACGTGTGGGCGCGCCGCACCGCCCGCGACCTGTATCGGGAACTGCGCCGCACGATGCCCGACGACAACCCCGGAGGGCTGCCGCGCCAGACCTACGTGGACGTCATGGCGTACATCCTGGAGTTGAACGGCTATCCCGCCGGTCCCGACGAACTCCCACCCGACGATGAAGTCCTGGACAGCTTCAGGCTGACCCCGCCGGAACAGGGCCCTGGGCGTTGACCCGTCGTCCCCTGTTTCGGTACACTTGTCGGCTGTTGGCCCCTCGCCCGGGAATGGCGGCGGCCGCACCCCGACCAGAGTCTTCGGAGCCCACGGAATGAAAGAAGGAATTCACCCGGCGTATCACCCGGTGGTGTTTCAGGATGCGTCCAACGGCTACGCGTTCCTGACCCGATCGACGGTCAAGAGCGACAAGACCATCCAGTGGGCAGAC
>JAJEBS010000333.1 GCA_022822425.1 Gemmatimonadota bacterium
CCGGCGCCGCAGCCGCACCTTCTCGGTCTTCGTGGACGGCGACGGGATGTACGTGGTGAAGGGGCGGCTCGAGCCGGAGGTCGGAGCCGTGCTGATGCGCGCGGTGGAGGCGGCGTCGGATGCGCTGTTCCGGTGCGAGGACGATGCGGGTGCCGGGAGTCGTGGGGGCGAGAACGGCGATTCGCGCCCCGAGCCGAGACAGCGCCGGGCCGATGCGGTGGGCCTGCTGGCCGAGCGGGCGCTGGCGGCCGGCTTTGGTGGCGAAGCGCGGACTGCATCTCACGGCGAGCCGTCGACTGCACCCCGCGTCGAGTCCGGAACCCGGGCAGAGCGCTACCAGGTCATGGTCCATTGTGATGCCGCAACGCTCGCGGCGGAGGGCGAGCCCGGACGCTCGGATCTGGACGGGATTCGCGTTTCCGCGGAGACGTCGCGGCGCATGGCGTGCGATGCGGCGGTGGTCGCGATGGTCCATGCGAAGGACGGCGCGATGCTGAACGTGGGACGCCGGACGCGCACCATTCCGCCGCACATCCGGCGGGCGCTGGAGGAGCGCGACCGCGGATGCCGCTTCCCCGGGTGCGGGTGCAGGTTCACGGAGGCGCACCATGTGAAGCACTGGGCCGACGGGGGCGAGACGAGCCTCGGGAACACGCTGCTCCTCTGCCGGCGGCACCACCGTGCCGTTCACGAGGGACGGGTGAAGGTATCCGTAACCGGCGACGGCACGGTGCTGTTCTTTACGCCCAGGGGAAGGATGCTGGTGGACGCGCCGAGAAGACCGGCGCCGCGGGCCGCACACCTGCCGCCGGTCCCATCGGTTCATCCGGGCGTCCCGGCGAGGGGCAAGGGTCCCATCCTGTCGAACGGGGCCGCCCTCTATCGCGACTCAGCCATCCCCTGGGAGATCGAGGCGGCGGCGCGGGAGGCGGCGGAGGACTCTCTGGAGGCCCGCGACTTGAGCTTGTGAGGAGATCGAGCGCAGACGCGCGCGGATTCCGGAGTCTGGCGCGGATTCGAGCTTGGCGCGGACTACCGGAATCAGTCTCGCAGCTTGAAGACGTAGAGCGCGTTTCCGGAGGCCGGATGGCGGATCTCCGGGGCCAGCAGGCGGGGGACGATGCGGGGGCTGCCGCCGCCGAGGCCGGTGCTGACCGCCAGGTACTGTTCGCCCCTGACGGAGAACGTCACGGGGAAGCCCTGGACCGAGGTCCCCAGCCGGGTCTCCCATAGCACCTCGCCGGTTGCGACGTCGTAGGCGCGGAAGTAGCGGTCGACATCGCCGGCGAACGCGAGGCCGCCGCCGGTGGTGAGCGCCGCGGTGAGGAAGGAGGCGCGCTGCTCGACACTCCAGACCTCCTCGAGGGTGCGCACGTCGTACGCGGCCAGCTTGCCCAGACGGCCGTCGGTGCCCGGCATTTCGGCCCAGTCGCGGTCGGCGCCGGTGCCGCCCGATCCGACCTCCATGACGATCTCGCGGCCGGAGATCTCGAGGCAGCTCTGTGAGAGCGGGGTGACGAGCAGGCCGTTCTCCGGGCTGTACGCCATCGCTTGCCAGTTGTGGCCGCCCGCGGTGCTGGGGCAGACCGAGATCCACTCGCCCACTTCGGCCTTCATGATGTCCTGCCGGTAGGTGACCTCGCCGGTTTTCGGGTCTATGTGGTCGAAGACGTTCTGGTAGACGGTCTCGCGGTGCTGGAGGAACTCGCCCGTCTCGCGGTCGAGCTTCCAGAAGATGCCGTGCTTGCCGATGGCGAAGAGGAGCCTGCGGCCGTCGACGTCCACGAGCAACTGCTCGAAGGCTTCGTCGAGGTCGAGCGCCTCGCCCGGAACGTGCTGGCGATACCACGCCAGCGAGCCGTCGGCCGCGTTCATCGCCAGGGTAGAGCTGGTGTAGAGCGCCGCATCGGCGGCGGTGAGGCCGCGGCTGGCGGGCACCCAGGGCTTGGCCTGGGCGGTCCCCCAGTAGATGAGTCCGAGCGCCGGATCGTAGCTGCCGGTGGTCCACGCATCCCCGCCGCCCCGCAGGTGGAGGGGCAGGTCGCCCCAGGTGTCGCCGCCGGGTTCGCCCGGGCGCGCGATGGTGTAGGTGCGCCACACCTCCTCCCCGGTGTCGGCGTCGTGCGCGGTGATGAAGCAGCTGTCCTCGAAGAAGCGCCCGCACCCGTTCATGCCGTTCACGACCAGCCCCTCCACCACGAGGGGGCCCGCGACGCTGGCGTATCCCTTGCGGGGGTCGGCGACCTGGGTGTCCCACACCGTCTTGCCGGTGCGCGCGTCGAGGGCGACCAGGCTCGCGTCCCTGGTGGCCAGGAACACCTTGTCCTCGTAGAGCGCCACGTTGCGCAACTGGTTGAAGCCACCTGGACGGATGTGGTCGGGGAACTGGCGCCGGTACTCCCACAGCAGGTCGCCGGTGGCGGCGTCGAGCGCCTGGATGATGTTGCCCGGGTTGGTGAGGAACATGATCCCGTCGAGCACCAGCGGGGTGGGCTGGTTGGTGCCGCCGGCCATGGCCCACACCCAGGCCAGCTCCAGGTCGGCGACGTTCTCGCGCCGGATCTGGTCGAGCGGGCTGTACCCCCACGCGTCGTACGTGCGCCGGTACATGAGCCAGTCGGCGGGGTCGGGGTCGCGCAGCATTGCGTCGGTGACCGGCGGAAGCGGGCCGATGGCGCCCTCCACGGTAGTGAGGCCAGTGGCGCGTTCCAGCTCGCCGGTGGGGACGTAGGGCCGGTCGGCGGCGGCGGTGACCGCTTCGGCTGCGGGTGGATCGGTCGCTTCGGTCGCCGGTGGGCCGGCCTGGTCGGTTGCATCCGCCCCGCCCGCCCCGGCGATGACCTCGTCGATCGCCCGCCCGGCGGCGAGCGCGCCCTGGTCGGCGGCTGCCCCGTTCGCCGAGAGCAGGAAGGCGGTCACCGCGAGGTACTGGGCCTCGCTCAGGGTGCCGGGCTCTTCCGGCGGCATGTCGCGCACCACCGCCAGCAGCTCGCCGAGCGGTGCGCCCCGCCAGGCGGCGAGGAAGTTACGACCGGCCAGTTCGGGTGCCTCGAAGTCGCCGCTCAGGTCGGCGCGGTGGCATTCCGCGCACGCGCGCTCGTAGACCCCGCGCCCGGCTTCCACCTGTTCCGGGACCAGGCGCACCGCCTCCTGCCCGGCGAGCGGCCCGGCCATCGCCAGCGTCGCGGCCAGCAACCCGGCCATCACCGGCGTCGCGCCGACCCGTGCGGCCACGGCCAACATCGTCGCGAGACACGTCGTTCGCAGTCTGGTCATGGCCCACCGCCCGGGGTCCGGGGAAAACCAGTTGAGGTGAGTGGGGTCGGCAGAATGTCAGGGATGAGGGAAAGGTCATGAGATGTCAGTAGACATCAGTGATATTATCAGTAAACATCAGTGCGTTAGCGCGTACAGCACGATGTTGATGCCGAGCGCGTACGACTCCGGGGAGAAGCGGAAGAAGAACGACTCGTCCTCGCCCTCCCGCTCCCAGCCGTCCGCGATGTCGGTGTTGTGGGTCATGACCACCATCGCCCGCCCATCCTCGTCGAAGATCGCGCGAAAATGCACTTCGGCGCTCTCGAACCCGCGCTCCGAAGTCGCCTGCCGCCCGGTCCGGTACCAGTACTGGATGGAGGGCACCTGGGGCACGTCCCGCACCTGGTAGAGCCCGTTCAGCAGCAGGTGGTCGCTCGGAACGTCCTGGATGAAGTGATCGGGGAGCACCTGGCGCATGGTCTCCTCCCAGTGCTGCCAGGCGCGGTCGCCCCAGAAGTCATCCACGTAGAGAAAGCCGCCCTTGAGAAGATACGTGCGCAGGCGCTCGACCTCGTCGGCGTCGAAGCCGACCGTTCCCACATCCGACATGAAGACGAAGGGACACTGGAAGATCTGGTCGTCGTCCAGGGTCACGACCGCGTAGAAGGGCTCACCGTCCTCGGAGCGGCTGACCGCCGAGGTGGTCAGCTGCGAGAAGCGCAGGGCGAAGTTGGCGTCCGAGTTGGGGTAGTCGGTGCGCCAGCCCTGGCCCAGCGCCTCGTTGCGCACGCTGCGGTAGGCGATGCGGCAGAAGGTGAAGCCGAACTCGGCCGCCTCGCCCGGGTTGGCCATGGGCGCGCGCCGGCCCCAGCCTCGTCCCCAGCGCTGCGCGCTCGCCGGGCTGGCAAGGACCGCCAGGGCGCCCGTCCACAGGGCAACGAGGACGAGCGCCCACCTGCGCGCTATCATCTAGAAGCGCGCCGACATCAGCCAGACATCCGCGTTGGCCCAGTACTCCAAGCGCTCGGCCAGCGTCTCGTCGGCCTCCGCGTCCCGACCCTGGGCCCGGAGCGCGCGCTCGAGCCCGAAGAGCGACCAGCCGTTGTGGGGATGGTCCTCGAGCGCGGCGCGGAACACCTCTTCGGCCTCCGAATGGCGTCCGGCGTCGTTCAGGATGGCGCCCAGCCAGTGGCGCGCCGCGAAGTTGAGGGGCTCGGGTTCGTCGTAGCGGAGTCCGTCCTCGACCTCGATGGCCTCCTCGAGCGCGCGCACGGCCCCGTCGACATCGCCTTCGGCGGCCAGCATCTCGCCCTCGAGAATCCCTCCCACCACCGTGATGAGATCGACCGCCGAGTGTCCGCGGAAGGGCGCCTCGTCGTCGAGCGCGCTGCGCGCCTCCTTCAGCCGCTCCATGTAGAAGGCGGCGCTGTCGGGCCGCTCCATGCGCAGATGGGCAAAGCCGCGTCCGAAATCCCAGAACCCGGCGAAGAGCGGCTGCTCGGGCTGCTCCTCGATCGCCAGCACATCCTCCCAGAAGCCGAAGCGGACACCGGTGAGCGACTCGTAGAAGTTGCCGCCCGACACCAGCTTGCCGTAGTTGCGCGAGGCCTGCATGGCGACCGCGCCCTCGCCCGCCATCGATGCGGCGAAGAGCAGCATGTGCAGGTTGTGCGACGGGTAGATGGCGTAGCCCAGGTCGTGGTTGGCCTTCTGGTCGGAGTGCCAGGCGTGCGTGTTGGCGATCACCGCGTCGTGCCAGCGCCCGATCCGGTTGTAGGTGTGCGAGGGCATGTGCTGGATGTGGCTCGCGCCCGGGATGGACTGGCCGAGATGGTCCGCGCACGCCTCCGCCTTGCCGGGACGGGTGGTGGGCTCGGTGGCGTGGACGTAGAGGTGGCACGCGCCCGGGTGCGCGATGTTGAGCGCGAGGGTGGCTTCGAGCACGCGGTGGATCTTCTGCACCTCCGGGTTCTCGATGTCCCAGTAGCCGCGCCGGGGCTGGAGCAGCATGAGCGACTCGCCGTAGAAGGTCCCCACCTCGATGTCGTCGGGGTGCGCCTCCCACACCTGCCCCATGGCGGCGGCGTACGCCTCGTCCAGCTCCAGACGCTGCTCGTCGCCCTCGTGCTCGGGGGCGTAGCGGACGATCATCGCGTCGATGAGGGCCCGCTCGATCGCGGTGCCCGATTCCGCGGCCAGCTCCTTCGCCTTGTGGATGGCGGCGTAGGCGGTGGGGGCGTCCTCGGGCAGCATGGCGCCGTTCAGATAGCGGCCCAGCGACCACGCTTCGCCGAAGTAGCACATGGCGCACTCGGGATCGTGGCGCTGCGCTTCCTTGAAGGAGCGGTTCGCGTCCGAGGGCGTGAAGGCGTACATGAGCTGCAGGCCCTGCGTGAAATACGCCTGCGCTTTTTCGGAGTCGGTCGTGATGGTGCGCGAGTACGGCCCGAGGGCGGAGGAAATGAGCAGGACCTCCTCGCCGTCCGGAGCCGGACCGGGTCCGTGCTCGTCGTGCTGAGCGAAGAGGGGCGCCGGTGCCAGACCGAGCAGGACCGGCGCGGTGCTACAGACGCAGGCGAGAACGAAGCGAAGGTGTTTCCGGGTCATGGCGCAGTCTCCTGGAAGATGGTCCGATTCTCCTCGCAAACTGCCCCGATGAAGGGATGTGCGCCAGAGATGTGGATGCGGGACGCGCGCCGGTGCGGCGGCCGGTCGTCTCAGCGCCCGCGCGACCTGAGGTCGCGGTCGAAGTCCTCGAGGTCGCGGTCGTAGTCCGTCGCCTCCCGGCCCGGAGCTCCGCGCGCGCGCCCCCCGGCCCGGCGCTGGCGCTCGATCATATCGTCCAGCCAGCGCTCCGCGGACTTGCTCTCGCGCCGCGCCAGGTCCTCGACCCGCTCGATGAGGGTGTCGGCGTCGGATCCCAGGATGCGGCGTTCCCCGATTCCGGCGCCGGTGCCGGGCTGGTCCGGCCAGAGCAGCTCCCCCGTCTCGGCGAACCCCTTCGTGTTGTGCAGCCGGAGCCACCGGTCGAAGCGCGAGCACAGCCGGATGACGGCGTAGAAGCGCCGGGGACGCCTGCCACCCCCGGCGATCATGTCGATCACGATTGCGATGACCGACAGGCTCATGAGGACCGCATCCTTGACCCCGTCCAGCGCCAGCTTGACCTGGAACACCACGAAGTCGCGGAAGGTGACCGAGCGGGTGACGACGGGAAGGGAAGAGTGGCCGAATCGGTTCATGGGGCACTCATGTCCGGGGTCAGGAGGGCGGTGGCGTGCCGAGGATGATGGGTCCCGTGCAAATGTCGGTTGGCCGCGGTCTTTACGCGAGCAATGCCGGCAGGTGTCGCCGGCCCCAGCGGATGGGCGTCGGAGCGAGACCCGCCTATTCCCTGAACAAGTCGGAGTGGGTACCGGTACGGACCAGGTGCAACTCGCTACCCTTGACCTGGTAGATCACGAGCCAGCCCGGTTCGATATGAGCCTCCCGGTAGCCCTTCCAGATTCCTCGCAGCGGATGGTCGCGATGACGCGTGGACAAGGGCTCCCGCTGGACCAGCGACGCCAACAGCGCCCGCAGCTTGTCCATATCCTTACCCCGGGCTCTTGCTTTCCTGACATCGCGCTTGAACCGCGAGGAGCGGACGGGGGTCAGCATGTCAGATGTCGAGGTCGCGGAACAACTCCTCGACGCTGTCGAACCGTCGGCCCTTGCCGTCGGCCAGTTCCTTCATGGCTTCCACGGTCGTCCGATTGGGCACCTGGATGGTGAAGGGCAGCCGCTTTTCCTCTGCTACGCGCAGCATCAGGAGGCGGATCGCGTCGGACACGGTCAGGCCCATGGCCTGGAGTGCCTCGGCGGCACGTGTCTTGGTCTCGCTGTCGATGCGGGCGCGCACAACGGTGTCGGTACTCATCCTGGATCTCCCCTTCTTGGTATGACCACATTGTGGCTACACTCAGTATCGCTCGCAAGTGGATCTCGTGGATCGGCTAGAAGAACCAGTTGGCCGACACGAAGAGCACTCCGGGGAGGGCCCCGTACTCGGAAGCCAGCGTGGGCGTGAGGTTCTCTACCACCGGATCGTCACCCACGCCGAAGAATGCCCCGAAGCGGAGCGCCAGGCTCTCCGTTGCGGAGTAGCCAAGCCCGGGGGACACGAGGAACGATCCGTCGCGCAGGCTGCCCAGCCAGAGCGCGCTCGCCGATACCAGCGGGTGCAGCGGGTACGAGAGCTGCAGCACGCCCGTGTCGCGGCCGAGGACCTGCATCTCGCTCTGGGCGAAGGCGCGGCTGGTTGCGGTGGCGAGGAGTTCGTCCGGGGATGTCGCGCCCAGGCCGTCGTGCTGGTACTCGATGACGATGTACAGGTCGCGCTCGGCGATGGGGAAGGTGCGGTCGAGCCCGATCGCGGCTCGCAGGGCCGTGCGGCCGTCCAGGTCACGCATGGCCGCTTCCGCCCTGAGCGCCCACAGCCCCACCGCCCCGCTCAGGAAGGCCGCCGCGCCGAAGGTGTCGTGGACCCTGCCCGCCCATCCCCCCACGTCCCAGCCCGCGGCGTTGGTGCTCGCGCGCCCGAGCAGGGTGAGCGTCTCGCGCTCGCCGACGCGGGCGGGGCGGGCCACGACCTCGAACTGGGTGAACGCCCCCTGGTAGTAGCGGAGGCGGGCGGCGTCCACCCCGATGCGGTACTCGCGGAAGGGATCGGCCGGGTCGAAGGGGGAGAAGGGGTCGGCGGGGGTGAGCACGAGGGTGGTTGCCCACGACACCGGCTGCCGGCCGACGGTGAGGTCGGCGCTGCCGCCCAGGTCGAGGCGGAGGTTCAGCCGGTCGAACCGGTGCCGCCACACCGCGCGCTCGCCGGAGTGGAGCTCGCCGCCCAGCGAGAACCAGTCGCCTCCGGAGACCGTCCCGGCCGCGGTGAAGAGCTGCGCGCCGGGCGCGCCGGCCTGACGCAGCGTCAGGGTTTGCTCGTACGCCGCGTCCAGGCGCAGCGGCCCGGGCGACGCGTTCCACATGAGGCGCAGGCGCTGCACGTCCGACGCGCCCGCCGGCCCGAGCACGCTCTCCTGCACATGGGTGGCGACGTTCAGGTAGTAGCCGGAGAGGCCGGGCTGCTGGGCGGCGGTTGGCGCGGCGACGAGAGTGAGAGCGAGCGGGAGGGCGGGGGCGAGCCTACCCACCCCGCACCACATCCTCCGCGATCCGTCCGTCCACCAGCTGGATCAGGCGGCCCGCGCGCTTCATCACCCGCGGGTCGTGGGTCGAGAAGACGAAGGTGGTGCCCTTGTCGCGGTTGAGTTGCTGCATCACGTCGAGGAGCGCCTCGGCGGTGGTCGAATCGAGGTTGGCTGTGGGTTCGTCGGCGAGCACCAGCGCCGGTTCCCCCAGCACGGCGCGCGCCACCGCAACCCGCTGCTGCTGGCCGCCGGAGAGTTTGAGCGGCCGCCGGTGCTCCATCCCCTCCAGCCCGATCTCGCGGAACAGCCTGAGCACCCGTTCGCGCCGCTCGCGCGCGGGCACGCCCTGAAGCAGCAGGGTGAACTCGGCGTTCTCCAGGGCGGTCAGCATGGGCAGGAGGTTGTAGGACTGGAAGACGAAGCCGATGTGGTTCTGCCGCACCGCGGCCAGCTTCCGGTCCGGCAGCGCCGAGAGCTCCAGGCCGTCGATCCAGACCTTCCCGCGCGTGGGCCGCGTCAGGCCCCCCAGCAGGTTCAGCACCGTGGTCTTGCCGGAACCCGACGGGCCTGCCATCGCCACGAACTCGCCGCGATCCACGACGAGGTCGACTCCGCGCACCGCCTCGACCGGCCGGGGCTCCTGCGGAAAGACCTTCCAGAGGTTCTCGGTCCGAACGGCATGATCGGCTGCCATCTATTCCACCTTCACGGACTCGGCCGGGTCCAGGCGGGCCGCGTGCCACGCCGGCAAGAGGGACGCCGACACACCGATGAGCGCCGTCAGGATCGCGCTCTGCACCACGTGCTTCATTTCGATCGAGGGCACCATCACCGGATCGAAGGCGATGCCCCCGAAGTTGATGTCGTCCGGCATCATCCCCGAGAAGTCGATCCCGTCGCGGAAGAAGAACCACACCACCGCGAACCCGAGCACCGCGCCCGCGACGCCGGCGCCGGCCGTCAGCAGAATCCCCTCAATGTAGACCACGAGCCCCGTCTCGCGCCCGCTCAGGCCGAGCGCCCGCAGGAGCCCCATCTCGCGCTTGCGGTGCAGCACCGACATGAAGATGGCGTTGAGGATGGCGATGGCCACGATGATGAAGAGGATGACGTGGAAGGCCCAGTCGCCGCCGTCGTCGAGCTGAAGCGCCGCGTACAGGTCCGGGTTGGTGACGGGCCACCCCACGACCTCGATTCCCGCCGCGCGCACGGTCTCGGAGGCCTCCTCCACGACCGGGTCCGTGAAGGACGAATGCGGCAGGAGCACCGCCACGCTGGTGGCGCCCTCCACCCCCAGCCACGAACGGGCGGTGGCGAGCGGGATGTGGATCAGCGATTCGTCCAGCGCCTCGACATTGGTACGGAAGATGCCCGCGACGCGCACCAGTTGCCCCTCGATGTCGCCCGAGACGGACTGCGCCGTCAGCACCATGCGCGATCCCGCGCCGAGGTCCAGCCGTCCCGCGAGCGAGGTGCCGATGTAGGCTTGCAGGCGGTCGCCGTCCGCGAGGTAGCGGCCCTCGACCACTTCATCGGGGAGTCGGGAGAACGCCGGCTCGACGGTGGGATCCACGCCCACGATCGACACGGGAAGAGCTCCGTCGGGAGACGACGCCAGCCCCCGGACCGCGACCCGCGCCGACGGCAGCGCCGGGCTCGGGAGGGTGGTCCCCGCCACGGCCGCGAGCGTCGTCTCGAGCTGCGCCGCCGAGAGGCGGTCGTCCAGGCTGCGACCGTCCCGGTAGCCGGGCGCGTTGAAGGTGACGTGCCCCGACCCCAGCCTCACGCCGGAATCGATCCAGTCCTCGTGCGCGCCGTCGGCCAGGGTTCGGGAAAGGATGAGCAGCGTAAGCCCGAGCGCCATGGCCGCCGCGGTGAGGGTGCTGCGCCGCAACTCGCGACCGAGGTTGCGGAGCGCCAGCCAGACGAGGGTGCGCGAGCGGGCCATCAGCGATTCGCCAGCGCGTCGGCGGGGGGCACGCGCACGGCGCGCCAGGCGGGGATCAGCGCGGCGCCGATCCCGGTGGCCACCAGGGCGAGCCCGCTCACCACGGGCCCCCGCCAGGAGTATTCCACGGTGAGCAGCGGCCGCACGGCGGAGCCGGCGAAGGAGTAGGTGCCGACGGAGCCGCTCAGGTCGATGGGGTTGTTGTGGATGTAGATCATCAGCGGCGCGGCCAGCAGGACCCCCGCCGCGAGCGAGATCAGCCCCAGCAGGATGCCCTCGTAGATCACGACTCGGCCGATCCCCCCGCTCGAGGTCCCCAGCGCCCGCGCAACCGCGAACTCGCGACGGCGTTCGAAAGTCGCCAGCAGCATCGCGTTGGCCACCCCGAAGGCCGCCATCCCGAAGATGAACGCGGCGACCCAGAGGTTCACCGCGTTGGCGTACTCGACGATGAAGTAGAGCTGGTCGAGGAATACCCTCCACGACTCGGTGCGCAGCCCCGGCGACACCGACGACACGGCCTCGCGGATCGCCGCCGTCGTGGCCTCGGGCTCGCGAATGCGCTCCACCGCCACCGCCACCTCGTGGATGCGGCCGGAGTCCATCGCCATCAATTCCGCGAGCGAGCCCATCTCCAGGAGGGCGTAGGCGTCGTCGAACGCCCCCACGCCGACGCTGAAGATGCCGGAGACGGTGAAGAGGTCGTTTCCGGTGGAGCCGTCGGCCGCGGGAGCCACCAGCACGACTTCGTCGCCCACGCCGGCTCCGACCGTTTCCGCCATCCCGTCGCCCATCACGAGTTCCCCGGGACCCGGCATGCGCCCGGCCGTGAGCGAGGCCCCGAAGCGGCTCACCGCCTCCTCGCGGGCGGGGTCGACGCCCATCAGCACCGCCCCGGCGGTCTCGTCGCCCGAGCTGACCAGGCCGCCGCCGTACAGCCGCGGGGCCGCGCCCGCGACCCCCTCCTGCGCATCGACGGCGGCGAGCAGCGCGTCCACGTCGAGGCCCTCGCGGCCTCCCATGGTGTCGTGGATGCTGCGTTCGGGCTCGTAGTCCTCGGCATGGATCCGGACCTGGCCGGTCGCCACCCCGGTCCCGTTGGAGACCATCTCCTCCAGCATCCCGTGCATGTACCCGATCATGAGCACGGAGGCCACGAACCCGAAGGCGAGCGCCGACGCGGTGAGGAGGGTGCGGCGCCGGTTGCGCCACATGTTGCGCCAGGCGATGCGCCACCAGATGCGGTTCGCGGCGTGGCTCATCCGGCCTTCGTCAGCGGGTCCGCAGGTTGCGCAGGCTGAAGAAGCTCTCCTCCAATCCCACGTCGAACTCGAGTTCGAGGTAGATGACCACCGTCCGCTCGTCGCCATCGGCGGGTTCGATGACCGTGCGCGCGGGCACGGTGCGCCCGCCCATCGGGCCGAAATCCGAGAAGGTTATGGTGCGCGAGAG
Source organism: Gemmatimonadota bacterium (assembly GCA_022822425.1). GTDB lineage: Bacteria > Gemmatimonadota > Gemmatimonadetes > Longimicrobiales > Gaopeijiaceae > BD2-11. Next base: position 11,842 of record JAJEBS010000333.1, read on the forward strand.
GGTGCCGTCCTCGTCGAAGTACCGCGCCCACAGGGGCATGCGGTCGCCCTTGCGGATGGCCTGCTCGATGCGCCCCCAGATCACCGGCGCCTCCGGTTTGGGCGTCAGGGCGAACTCCCAGATCTCGTCGCCGTCGCGCTCCCCCTCGAAGGAGATGACGATGTCGTAGTCCTCGATGATGCGGCTCTCCTTCACCAGGTCGTCGTTGGTGAAATGGGAGCCCATCCACGAGCCGAGCATCATCGAGGGCGGGATCTTGATGGTTCGGTCGGCGCGCGGCAGGTAGTTCCAGACCTCGTTTTCGACCTTGAGGGTCGCGGTGCCGGCTTCGCGCGGCGGGCTTTCGACGCGAATCAGCGAGTACTCGGTCCCGAGCGACCAGACCTGCATTTCCAGCGACCGCGACCAGTTCTCGGTGTCGATCTCCATGCGCATGCGGCCCGTGCTCGATTCGCCGCGCATGAGGCGGTCGACCTCGTCGATGATGGCCAGCACTTCGGGATCGGTCTGGGCCGCAACCGGTGCGGGGGCGAGGGCGGCGAGAAGCAGGAGTGCCGCCAGGGCCAGCGGCGGGCCCGACGACGGGGTTGCCCGCCGGACCGGCATCGCGCGCGAGCGGTCACTCGGGTCCATCTCGCACGTCATCGTCGTTGTGGGCCCATGTATGACATCCCGCCTATCTCCGAATGCGCTGAACCTCCAGCAGGCGCCTGCGCACCTCCTCGGCTTTCCCTTCTTCCTCCAACTGGCTCCAGAGCCGCGCGATGGTGGCCCCATCCACATACCCCGGAACCGTCGTGCGCCATCCCTGTGCGGCCCGATACGCGTCTACGGCATCTACGGCGTCCTGGGTGTACACGTTCCAGCCCTCATCCTGCGGCGAAACCCCGTCGGCGTCCGGGCGGAAGTAGCCCAGTTCGTGCAGCATCAGCTTGAGCTGGTACACGTCGCGCCCGATTTCCTGTTGCAGGACGCGGAAGCCGAGGGTCTCGGAGATGTTGTCGTAGATGCGGCGCATCTCGGCGAGCGGGTCCTCGTGCTCGCAGACGTTGATCTGGACGGTGAGGCCGTCTTCGCGGCGGGCCATGCCGGGGCGCGGATCGGCGACGATGACCGCGGCCGACTGGGCCTCGCCGTGGCGCGCGTCCCCGCCCACCAGGTGTCCGGCCTGCAGGGCCTCGATGAGCCGGTCGGCCAGGTGGCGGGCCGTGCCCTCGGTCGCCTCGAAGCTCCCGGCCACGGCGTCGATCACCTCGGGCCCGACGAGCGTGTTGCCCTGGGCGACGTAGCTCGGGCCCGCGCGGTGGCCCGCCCACCGGCTGTTGGTTCCGGTGTGCTGGGCCGAACGGCCGTCCACGCCGATGACCCCGATCTGGCGCCGGGCGGCGTTTTCGTCCTCGGCCAGGCGCCGGGCCAGGGCGTCCTCCGGCGACACCCCCTGCTCCATCAGGTCGAGGAGCTCGTAGCCGTACTCCGTGCGGGTGGCCGCCTGGGTCGCCACCGCGCCCACCCCCTTGCGCACCCAGGGTACGCCGTTGCCCACGCACGCGTTACGGGTGGTGACCGCCACCCCCGATTCCCCGGTCGCGGGATCGATGGCCGCGATCGAGAAGGTGTGGAAGACGAGTTCCTCCCCGGCGCGCCAGGCCGCCGGCTCCTGTGCGCCCGCGTGCGCGGCCATTGAACCGGTGTTTGCGGCAATCATCAGGGCGAAGAGCATCCATCCTGCCTTGCGTGTGCGGGCCATCTCGTTCCTCCTGACGATGTGCTGGGATTGTCTCTGCCAAGGTAGGCAGCGACCGGCCTCCAACAAAGATCGTCGAGCGGGTGCGAGGGAAGAGTGTCGGCGGGTGCCGGGGAAGGCTGCCAGCGGCCTCGATCAGAGATTGCGCCATCCTCGACATCCGACGTAACATCGGCTGGAGAAGCCTGTTGTTTCCAATGCAACCCTCCCATCCGGCAAGGAGGTTCGATGCCCGCGGTAACGATGACGGTAAACGGGGTCTCGCGCTCGGCTGACGTCGAGGGCCGCACCCTGCTGGTCGACTTTCTGCGCGAAAAGCTGCAACTGACCGGGACCCACGTGGGGTGTGACACCAGCCAGTGCGGTGCCTGTGTCGTTCACATGAACGGCCAGTCTGTAAAGAGCTGTACCTGCCTCGCGGTCGACGCCGACGGGGCGGATGTGACCACGATCGAAGGGCTCGCCAACGGGGCGGACCTGCACCCGATGCAGGAGGCCTTCCGGGAGCACCACGGGCTGCAGTGCGGGTTCTGCACGCCCGGGATGGTGATGAGCGCGATCGACCTGGTGAACAACAACCCGGATCCCAGCGAGGGTGACGTCCGGCACTGGCTGGACGGCAACTTCTGCCGGTGTACGGGCTACCACAACATCGTGAAGTCGGTCCTGGCCGGCGCGAGCGCGATGGGAGGTGGATCATGAGCGACAACGGAAGCAACGGAACCGGCTTCATCGGCGCGAGCCTGAAGCGCAAGGAGGACGCCCGCTTCCTGACGGGACGCGGGCGCTACACGGACGACATCAATCTGCCCGGGCAGTTGTACGCCCACCTGCTGCGCTCGACGGTCGCGCACGCCAGCCTGGGGAGCGTCGACACCAGCGCGGCGGAGGCAGCGCCGGTCGTGCACGCGGTGTTCACCGGAGCGGACATGGAGCATGTGGGCGGTGTGCCCACCGGGTGGCTGATCCACTCGAAGGACGGCTCGCCCATGGTGGAGCCGAAGCACCCGGCCATGGCCGTGGGCAAGGTGCGCCACGTGGGCGAGATCGTGGCCATCGTGGTCGCCGAGACCCGCGACCAGGCGCGCGAGGCGGCGGCCCTGATCGACGTCGACTACCGGAATCTGCCCGCTGTGGCCTCCCTCGAGGCGGCCCGCACGGACGGCGCTCCGCTGGTATGGGACGAGGCCGACGGCAACCTGTGCTACGACTGGGAGGTGGGGGACCGCGCGGCAGCGGAGGGGGCCATCGACGGTGCCGCCCACGTGGTCTCCATCGACGTGGTGAACCAGCGGCTGGTGCCCAACGCGATCGAGCCGCGCGCCGCCATCGGCAACTTCGACCCGACGACCGGCGAGTACACCCTCTACACCACCAGCCAGAACCCGCACCTGATCCGGCTGCTGCTGGGCGCCTTCGTGCTCGGCCTGCCCGAGCACAAGCTGCGCATCGTGGCGCCCGACGTCGGGGGCGGCTTCGGGTCGAAGATCCCGCATTACGCCGAAGAGGCGATCCTCACCTGGACCGCGGGCCAGCTGGCCAGGCCGGTGAAGTGGACGTCGGACCGCTCCGAGGCGTTCGTCTCCGACACCCAGGGCCGCGACCACATCAGCACGGCGACGCTGGGGCTGGACGAGGACGGCAAGTTCGTGGGCCTCAAGGTCTCCACGCAGGCGAACCTGGGCGCCTACCTCTCCACCTTCGCGACCTGCGTGCCCACCTACCTGTACGGCATCCTGTTCGCGGGGCCGTACACGACTCCCGCCATCTACTGTGAGGTCGAGGGGGTGTTCACCAACACGGTCCCGGTGGACGCGCTGCGGGGGGCGGGGCGGCCCGAGGCCACCTACCTGCTCGAGCGCCTGGTCGACAAGGCCGCGGCCGCGACCGGCATCGACCGGGTCGACATCCGGCGCCGCAACTTCATCCGCGAGTTCCCCTACCAGACCCCGGTCGCGCTCCAGTACGACCAGGGCGACTACGACGCCACCCTCGACCTGGCGCTCGAGGCGTCGGACTGGGACGGCTTCGAGGCGCGCCGGAACGAGGCGGCGGGCCGCGGGAAGCTGCGGGGCATCGGTATCTCCACCTTCATCGAGGCGTGCGGCATCGCGCCCTCGGCGGTGGTGGGATCGCTGGGCGCGCGCGCCGGGCTGTACGAGGTAGGCAGCGTGCGCGTGCATCCCACGGGCTCGGTGTCGGTCTTCACCGGCACGCACAGCCATGGCCAGGGCCACGAGACCACCTTCGCCCAGATCGTCGCCGAGACGCTGGGGGTCGACTTCGAGGCCGTCGACGTGGTGCACGGCGACACCAACGCCATCCCCTTCGGCATGGGCACCTACGGGTCGCGCTCGCTGGCCGTGGGCGGCACGGCCATCTACAACGCGGTGCAGAAGGTCATCGCCAAGGGCAGGAAGATCGCGGCGCATCTCCTGGAAGCCTCGGAGGAGGACATCGAGTTCGCCGACGGCAACTTCACGGTGGCCGGGACGGACCGCTCGAAGAGCATCGGCGAGGTCGCGCTGACCGCCTACGTGCCTCACAACTATCCGGAGGGACTCGAGCCCGGACTCGAAGAGACGGCGTTCTACGATCCCCTCAACTTCACCTTCCCGGCCGGCACCCACATCGCCGAAGTGGAGGTGGACCCGGAGACGGGCGAAGTGGAGCTGGTGAGCGTGACCGGCGCAGACGACGTCGGGCGCATCATCAACCCCATGATCGTCAACGGGCAGCTGCACGGCGGCCTGGCCCACGGCATCGGCCAGGCGCTGCTCGAGCACTGCGAGTACGACGCGGAGGGTCAGCTTGTGACCGGTTCGTACATGAACTACACCATGCCGCGCGCGGGCGACCTGCCCAACTTCAACATCAACCACAACACGACCCATTGCACCCACAACCCGCTGGGCGTGAAGGGAGTCGGCGAGGTGGGCTCCATCGGAGTTCCGCCCGCGGTGATCAACGCGGTGGTCGACGCGCTGAGCCCGCTGGGGGTCACCCACATGGAGATGCCCGCCACATCGGAGCGGGTTTGGCAAGCGATTCAGGCCGCACAGGCCCAGGACTGACCGGAGGCGAACGTGGACGATTTCCAATATCACGCACCGTCTTCGGTTGACGGTGTCCTGAGCGCCCTCAGGGGCGCGGACGACGGCAAGGTGCTGGCGGGGGGCATGAGCCTGCTGCCGGTCATGAAGCTGGCCATGGCGGCGCCGAGCGACCTGGTGTCGCTGCGCAACGTGCCGGGACTGAACGACATCGAGGATCATGGGCACTGCCTGAAGATCGGAGCCTGCTGCACGCACGCGCAGGTGGCGGCGTCGAGCGTGGTGCAGGCGCGCATCCCGGCGCTGGCGGCGATGGCAGGCCGCATCGGCGATCCCCAGGTGCGCAACCGTGGCACCATCGGCGGCTCGGTGGCCCACAACGATCCCGCTGCGGACTATCCGGCGGCGTGCGTCGGGCTGGGGGCGACCATCATCACGGACCGGCGCAAGATCTCCTCGGACGACTTCTTCGGGTCGATGTTCGAGACTCCGCTGGAGGAGGATGAGCTGGTCACCGCCGTGTGCTTCCCGATCGTGGACCGGGCGGCCTACGCGAAATTCGAGAACCCGGCGTCGAAGTATGCGGTGGCGGGGGTGATGGTGGCCCGGGACTCCGACGGCGTGCGGGTCGCGGTGACCGGCGCGGGCGCGGGCGTCTTCCGGGTGGCGGAGATGGAGGCCGCTCTGGCGGACGACTTCTCGGCCGATGCGGTCGCGGGCATCAGCGTGTCCTCGGACGGGCTTCTGTCCGACAACGTGGCGGGCGCCGAGTACCGGGCCCATCTGGTCACGGTGATGGCGAAGCGGGCCGTGGAGGCCTGCGGCTAGCGGAGTCCGGCGAAGCGTCAGATGGACGAAAAAGAGAGGGCGCGGGGCCGCGCTGAGACGAGCGGTCCTGCGCCCTCGCCGCGTTCGGTCGACGGGGAGGGCGGTTCTGCGCCCCTTCCCCGGTCCGTGGACGAAGCCGTGGCGCTGCTCGGCAGCCAGGGGTACGTCGCGGACGCGAGCCTGGGAACCGCGCTCTTTCTCGCGCTCGAGCTGGGCCGCCCGCTGTTCCTCGAGGGCGAGGCGGGAGTTGGCAAGACCGAGCTGGCCCGGGCGGTGGCCGGCGCGCTGGGCAAGCCCCTGGTGCGGCTGCAGTGCTACGAGGGGCTGGACATGGCCGCGGCGGCGTACGAGTGGAACTTCGCGAAGCAGATGATCCACATCCGGGCCGCCGAGCTGGGGCGGGACGGGCGTGCGGGCGACGGCGCCTCCGGTCCTCGAGGTTCGCTGCCGGCCGCCGAACGCGATGTCTTCGGAGAGGAGTTCCTGATCAGGCGTCCCCTTCTGCAGGCGCTGGATCCGCCCGGCGGCGTGGCTCCCGTGCTGCTCATCGACGAACTCGACCGCAGCGACGAGCCCTTCGAAGCGTATCTCCTGGAGGTGCTCGCGGACTTCCAGATCACCATCCCCGAGCTGGGCACGATCCGGGCGGAGACTCCGCCGGTAGCGGTCATCACCTCCAACCGCACCCGGGAGATCCACGACGCCCTCAAGCGCCGCTGCATCTACCACTGGATCGACTATCCCACGGCGGAGCGGGAGATGGCGATTCTCGCGTCGCGGGTTCCGGAGGCTCCGGCGCAGCTCAGCCGCCAGGTCGTGGGGTTTGTACGCAGGGTGCGCGAGATGGAGCTGTTCAAGCGGCCCGGCGTCGCGGAGACCCTGGACTGGGCGCGCGCCCTGATGGCCCTCGACCGACAGGTCCTCGACCGCGAGACCGTCAACCGCACGCTGGGCGTGCTGCTCAAGTACCAGGACGACCTGGAGCAGCTGCGGCGGGACGGCGGCGTGGACGAGGCGATGGCGGGAGTGGAGTGACCCAGGCCGGATTGGTCCCTTTCCTGCCGCCACAGGGTATTCCGCAAGACAGTCTCGGAACTCGCTGAATCGACCGCTCACAAGGAGCCACATGCACGGCTTGCGCCGGACATCGCCCACGTCGCTGTTTGGCACTCTTCTCCTCTCCGCTGCCACCCTGGTGGCCACGGTGTTCCTCCCCACCCCGGCCCACGCCCAGACACCCCCCGATATCCCTGCTCCGAGCGACACCATCTACGAAGTTCGGCTCGGGGACGGCTCCGTGATCTTTGCGCGCGTCGTGGAGCTCGACGAGGAGCGGGTGGTGTTCGAGACCGTGGGCGGTGCCCGCCTCGATGTTGAACGGACCGGGATCGAGGGTGTCCGTCCGGCGCGTGGCCAGGCCGTCGAAGGCGAGTTCTGGACCGAGGATCCCGGCGGCACCCGGCTGTTCTTCACCTCCACCGGGCGCTCGCTCAAGCGCGGGGAGTCGTACATCGGCACCTACGTGGTCGTCCTTCCGTTCGCTGCGGTGGGGATCACCGACCGTTTCACGATCGTTGGCGGGGCGCCCATTCTCTTCGGGGAGCTCGAGCCGTTCTACCTCGGTCCGAAGCTGCAGATTCTCCGGCAGCCGGAGGTGCAGGCGTCGATCGGAACGCTCGCATTCTTTTTCGATGACGAGGTCGTCGGGGTGGCATACGGGGTGGGTACGTTCGGTGATGCGGACAGGGCCCTGTCCGCGGGGATCGGCTATTTCTATTCGGGAGACGAGGTCCTGAACGAGCCGGCGTTCATGCTGGGCGGCGAAACCCGGGTCAGCCGGCGGATCAAGCTCATCACCGAGAACTATGTCCTTCCCGACGCCGTCGGCGTGGTGCTGTCCGGCGGCGTTCGCATCATCGGGGACCGCTTCAACACCGAGGTCGGAGCCCTGGGCGCCATCGCCGATGGCGACGGCGGGTGCTGCGTGCCGCTCATCAACTTCTCGTACTCGTTCGGGAGATAGACTGCTGGACTCGGGAGATGGTCTGCCGCACTCGGGAGATGGCTTTCGGCGTTCGGGGAACGGCGTGCCGCGTTCCGCAGATGGCTTGCGGGGCTTCCTCTTCCTGCTCCTGTGCGCGATGGCCTGCGAAACCCCTGCGCCGGGCGCCGCTCCTGTAGCCTTCGATCGGGTGCAGCCTGAGCTGTTCGAGACGCCCGGAGCCCAGACCAACTCCTGGGTCGACTTCGACGGGGACGGCGACCTCGATCTGTTCGTGGGGATGCGGTACACGCCCAACCGCCTCTACCGGAACGACGGTGGGCACTTCGTGGACGTGGCGGCGGAGGTCGGTCTCGCGGACCTTGAGGATACGCGGGCGGGCGCGTGGGGTGACTATGATGGGGACGGGGATCCGGACCTCTATGTGGGATATCCGGCCACGGCAGGCGTGCCCAATCGGCTCTATCGCAACGACGCCGGGAGCTTTGTAGACGTTGCGTCCGGCCTGGGCGTGGACCTGGTGGGCACCACCCGCCAGCCCAGTTGGATCGACTACGACGGGGACGGTGACCTCGACTTGTTCGTAGCGCTGCGCGACCAGCCCAACCGGATGTTCCGGAACGACGGGGCTCCGGGCGAGAACCGGGCTTCGCGGGACAGCGGCAGCGACTTGGCCGCCGGAGACGCTTCCGCGTGGACCTTCACCGACGTGACCGCGGAGTCGGGGCTGGGTGACCCCCGCCGCACCGTCGGCGTCGCATGGTTCGACTACGACCGGGACGGCGATCTGGACGTTCACGTGTCCAATCAGAACGGCGACGAGGACGCCTTCTACCGCAACGAGGGCGACGGCACCTTCGTGGACGTCGCCCCGGCGCTCGGCATGAACCACCCCGACAGGGGGGTGGAATACGGCAGCGTGGCTGCGGCGGTGACCGACCACGACAACGACGGCGACCTGGACCTGTTCGTCGCCACCTACGGGCCGGACATCCTGTGGAGCAACAACGGCGACGGCACGTTCACGGACGTCACCAATCCGGCTACGCTGGGGGTCGATTACCACTCCACCTCTGCCGTCTGGGGGGACGTGGACCACAACGGCCTGCCCGACCTGGTGGTGACGTCCTACCTGTCCGGCATCGCCGCGGTCGAGGACCACCTTTTCATGAACGCCGGAGGCGAGCGCTTCCACAACGCGCTCCCGGCGAACCTCCTCGAGCACGGCCCGAGCCACGGCGTGGCGTGGGCGGACTTCGACCGCGACGGCGACCTGGACCTGTCGATCGCCAACAACGACGAGGCCGGCGGCACCCACCACCTCTACCGTAACCTGCTCGACCCCGGGGCAGCCGCACGCTCACTGCAGGTCGCGGCCGTCGACGCCACGGGACGGTCGGTGGTGCCCGGCGCGGAAATCCGGCTCGTCGACCACGACACCGGGGCGTTGCTGGGCACCCGCCTGATCGACACCGGCGGCGGTTACTGCTCCCAGGGCACCGCGCCGGCCCATTTCGGCCTTCCGCCGGGCGTCGGGCGCGTTGACGTCCGCGTGACCTTCATCGCCGGGGGAGAGCGGTCGACCGTGGTGCGGGAGGGGGTCGTTCCCGCGGACTACGACGGTCGCTGGCTCACGGTGCCCCGGGGGGGTTGAACCGCCACCGGGCATCGGTCGAACGGTCGCGCGAGCCGGTCGGCCCCTCCTGCGGCGCCGTGCGGTATGGGCACTCCAGCCTCCTGGCTGGGTAAAATGTCGCAGATTTCATTCATTCTGTCGCAAGGCGCAGTGGGAGGTTGCCATGCACCGGGTGAACCATCTCTCGACAGGCAGGAGGGTGGCGCGCACCGCGATCCCACTCTTCCTTGCCGTCAGCCTGTTCCTTCTTCGAGCGCCGTCCGCCGCCGCGCAGCAGAACGACGGCTTCTACCTCTCCACCAACTTCGGGCTCACATCGGCGTTCGGGGCCGACGTGACGGTCTTCGGGGCCAATCATCCCACCCGCTGCGACCGGCTGCTCTACGCCAACCCCGCAAGCGCCCCTTCCGATGCCGAGTGCACGGCTCCGCTCACCAGCTCGCGACAGGGGGAGTACCCGTTCGATCGCAACCCGGGGCGCGCGCAGGCGCTCGCACTGGGATACGCGACCGGAAGCCTCCGCTTCGAAGGCGAGTTTCTGCTCCGCCAGCAGGTCGGCGAAGTGGCGCTCTTCTCGGTCGGGGCGGATCGGTCCCTGATCGGCAAGGACACCGAATGGAGCGCGCTCGCCGAGCCCAACGCCGACATCTACAACTTCCGCTCCACCCAGCTCTTCGCCAACGCCTACTACGCCTTCGGGCGGGGTTCGTCGTGGGCGCCCTATCTGGGCGCGGGCGCCGGGCTCGCCAGACTGGACTTCGGGTTCTACGTGGCCTTCCACCGGAAGTCGCTGGAAGAAGGATACCTGGAGGTCTTCGGGGGCTCGAAGTCCAACCCCGACGCCGCGCCGGAATGGCAGCGGGCCGCGGCCGGATCCCTCAGCATGACCGATGAATCGGTAGGGGAGTGGGCGTTCGGCTATCAGTTGCTCGCGGGTGTGGACCGGGCTCTCGGGGATCGCGCGACGGCTGGACTCAAGGCCCGCTGGACATCGGTTGCGACCGTGTCCGCGTCGCTGCCGTGGACGATGGTCCGGAGCCACAGGCCAGTGCACGCCGACGGCCAGACGCCGTTCTTCTGGGACTATGATTTCGCTGGATTGGGGTACCTCGGGGTCTCGCTTGAGATGAGGTACATCCTCTAGATTCGGCCGACATGGCCCCTCAACCCATCAGCCCGCCCGGCAAGCTCGCCGACAACGTGGCCCATTTCGTGCGCATGCTGCGCGCGGCCGGCCTGCCGGTAGGTCCGGGTCACACGCTCTCCGCAACGCGTGCACTGGGAGCCATCGACACCACCGAGCGGAGCCAGTTCTACTGGGCGCTGCACGGGATCCTGGTGTCGGCCCCTGAGCAGCGCGCCATCTTCGACAGCGCCTTTCGCCTCTTCTGGCGGGATCCGCTGGGGCGGGACGAGGCCCTGCAGGCGCTGCTTTCCACGTCACGCATCGACGAGGGCGAGCCGGGCAAGCGGGCTCCGGCCCGACTCTCGCCGGGAACGGCCCCGGGGTACACCGGGACCACTCGGATGGGGGAGGGCGAGGAGATCACGATGCGCATGGCTTTCTCGCCCTCGGAGGTGCTGCGCACCAAGGACTTCGAGCAGATGAGCGCGGAGGAGGTCCGACAGGCCAGGGAGGTGCTGCGCCACCTGAAGCTGGACCTGCGGCCGATCCTGTCGCGCCGTTTCCGCCCCGATCCCCACGGCGCGGCCATCGACGCGCGCCGCACTTTGCGGGCGAGCCTGCGCACCGGAGGGTATCCCGTCTCCCTGAGGCGCCGGTCACACGCCACGCGCCGCCCAACCCTGGTGGCCATCTGCGACATATCGGGGTCGATGGAAACCTATTCGCGCATCCTGCTGCACTTCTTCCACACCCTGACCAACGCGAGCGAACGCATCCACACCTTCCTCTTCGGCACACGGTTGACCAACGTCACCCGGTTGCTGCGCGACCAGGATGTGGACCGGGCGATGGAACGCGTGGGGCAGACGGTGCTCGACTGGTACGGCGGCACGCGCATCGGCGCTGCGCTGCGGGCCTTCAACCTGCACTGGTCGCGGCGCCTGCTGGCGGAGGGGGCAGTGGTGCTGCTGGTGACCGACGGGCTCGACCGGGAAGGCGCCAGCGGGATCGCCTTCGAGGCGCGGAGGCTGCGCAAGTCGTGTCGGCGGCTGATCTGGCTGAACCCGCTGCTGCGCTACGAGAAGTTCGCGCCCCGGGCCGCGGGCATCCGGGCGCTGCTGCCGGAGGTGGACGAGCACCGGCCGGTGCATGATCTCGCGAGCGTGGAGGCGCTGGCGAGGGCATTGGGGCGGACGGGGCCGGGCATCCGGGCGCGGGCATCCTGACGACGGGGGCGGCACGCACGTGAAGCCCCGGATCGCCCGAGTGGTCGGTATGCTCGGCCTCGCCGGTCTCCTGGCTGCCCCGGCGGGCCTTGCCTCCGATCTCGGCTTCCTCTTCATTGCCGACGACCAACTCAACCTCCCCAGGAAGAGTCATCTCCAACCAGAGACCGATGGACCGATACGTGAACCTTCCAACCACGCACCTGCGGTCATGGGTCCCGGGAAGCATCGCTATCGCCTCTCTGTTCGTGGGACTCGCCGCGGGATGCGGCCCGGAAGATGTGGGCCCCGCGCCCATCGTCCAGGACAGCGCCGGCGTGGAGTTCGTGCGCCATGGGCCGCTGGCCGACTACAACCGGCCGGTCTATCCGGCGGAGTACCTCCTGACCATCGGGGACATGGAGGGTCCTCCCGAGATGCTCTTCGCGGAGGTGGCCGGGGTCGAGTTGCTGGACGACGGGACGGTCGCCGTCCTCGATCGGGCGGCGGCCGATGTGCGCGTGTACTCGCCGGACGGCTCCTTCATCCGCCGCATCAGCCGCAGGGGCTCCGGACCGGGCGAGATCAGCGGCGACCTTACGGTGGCGATGGTCGGTATCGGCGACGGGCGCCTGCTGCTGCCCGACGCCATCAACCAGACCGTGAGCATCTTCGGCCGGGACGGCGGCCTCCTTGAATCGCACCCGTGGGACATCATGCAGGCGTACATGCCCGAGTGGCGGGCGGCGAGCGACTCGACGCTGGCCGTGCACCTCTGGTCGGCAACCGCCCCGTGGCACGTCCTGGCTCACCGGTCGGTCTCAGGGGCGCTGCTCGACACCCTGGCGGTGTACGCCGTGCGCCCGCGCTACAATCCGGTGGACCGGCGCTTTCCCGTCTGGGCCGACATGCTCGTCTGGTCCACGCGCGAGCCGGACGCGGTCGTCGCCGGCTGGATGTCCGATCCATGGGTCACCCTCTTCCGGCGGGGCGTTCCCGTGCGCAGGATCTCATGGGATCGCGACGAGGCGCTGCTGACCGAGGAACAGCAGGAGATCCTGCTCGGCATCGTCGCCCGGAACATGGATCCCTCCGAAATCCCGCCGGATCTGCGCACCATGGTTCGTCTGCCCGAGCGGCTGCCGGCGGTGGCGGACATCGAAGCCGGAGAGGAGCTCATCCTCGCCCAGCGCGCCCGGTCGGTGGAGACGCTGGACCAGCGTGTCACCTACGTCAACCGGGGCCCTTCGGGCTTCGGCGGCCCGTGTTGGGACGTGTTCACCTTCGAGGGTGACTACCTGGGCGTGCTGGACCTGGGTGCCCCCGCCGATGTCTTCGACATCCGTGGCGACACCATCCTGGGGGTGCGCGAGGACAGCCTCGGGGTTCAGCAGCCCTTCCTGGCCCGGTTGCCGGCGGAGCTGCGGGAGCCGCGCTGAGGTCGATCCTCATCCGCCTCCGTCAGCTCATCCAGCCGCCGCAGGTGCCTGGCGCTCCGGACTGCCCCTTCCGCGCGCGGATCAGAGCAGTCGAATCGGTCCCGGATAGCGCCCGATGACCGGATCGAGCGTAAGCAGCGTCACTCCCTCGATCTGAGCCTGAGCCACCAGCATGCGGTCGAAGGGATCGCTGTTGATCGCGGGGAGCAGGTCCGTCGCCACGGCGTGGGAGCTGGCCACGGGGAGTTCCGTGTACCCGTTCTCGAGCAGCCCCCGCCTGAGCAGGCGCGGATCGACGCGGTAATCCTGGCGCCCCAGCCCGTTCTTGATTGCGACCTCCCAGAGGGATGCGGCACTGAACACCAGCTCCGAGTCCGGATCCTCAAGGAGGGTGCGGGCGACGCTGGGAAGCCGCTCGGGCATGCCCGCCGCATAGAGCAGAAGGTGGGTGTCGAGGAGAAACTTCATGATGCGCCCTCGAACGATGCCTCGGTCTTCCTCCTGCCCATGCGGTCGAAGTCGGGCGGAAGGGTGATGTGTCCGGCGAGGAAGCCGAGGCGGCCGTCGCTTCCGCCCTCGTCGTCCTCCACGGCCGTCACCCTCACCAGAGGCTTGCCTGCGCGGGCGATGATGAACGGGTCTCCGTCAACCGCCTCCCGAACCAGGCGTGAGAGGTGCGTCTTGGCTTCATGCATGTTGTAGCTGCGCATGACGATGATTCCCGGAAGAGGATGAACTTAGGTCACTAAACTAAGTCTGATTCCCCTAACGCGCCAGCGGCGGTGCCCCCGGGTTGCGGATGACGTCGATAATCTGCGCCAGGATGGAGAAGGCGATTTCCGCGGGCGTGCGGGCGCCGATGGAGAGCCCGACCGGGCTGTGGATGCGCGCAACCGCCTCCGGGGCGAAGCCGGCCTCCAGAAGCCGCTCCCGTCGCTGCCGGCGAGTGCGGCGTCCTCCCAGCGCGCCGATGTAGAAGGCGTCGCTGCCGAGCGCGGCGGTGAGGGCCGGGTCGTCGATCTTGGGGTCGTGGGCGAGCACCACCAGGGCGCTGCGCTCGTCCAGTTCGATTCTCTCCAGCGCTTCGTCCGGCCACGCGCACACGATGTCCGCGCCGGGGAAGCGTTCGCGGGTGGCGAAGCCCTCGCGCGGGTCGATGATGGTGGCCGGCAGGCCGACCTCCGGGGAGGTGCGCGCCAGCACCTGGGCGATGTGCACCGCGCCCACCACCAGCAGCTTGCGGGGGACCGTGTACGGGCGGAGCAGGACGGGACCGTCGGCGGTCTCGGCCACCTGGGCCTCCTCGGCGCGCAGGGCGGCGTAGACCTGGTCCGCCGAGACACCGGCCATGGTCCGCGGCTCGCGCGCGCCGGCGGGGCCGATCTCCACCAGTTCCTGGGCGCCGTCGCTCAGCCGGGTCGCCAGGACGACGCTGCGCCCCGATCGCTGGGCTTCCAGAAGGGTGTCGAGGAGGGCGGATCGCACGGATCAGCGCACCGCTTCGACGTAGATCTCCACCTCTCCTCCGCAGGCGAGCCCGACTTCCCACGCCATCTCGTTGGTGACGCCGAACTTGAGCCGCTGCGGGTCGCCCGATTCCATGACCTCCATGGCCGCGTGGATGACCGCGGATTCCACGCACCCGCCGGAGACCGATCCGGTGAAGTCGCCGCCCTCGGCCACCGCCATGTGGCTCCCGGCCCGGCGCGGAGCCGAGCCCCAGGTGCGCGTCACGGTGGCCAGCGCCACCCGGCGTCCCTCGCCTAGCCAGCCGGCCGCTTGTTCGAGGACCGGATCCGCGCTCGTTTGCCCAGCGTCAGATGGTGTCATGGCCCCAAGTTGCCCCGATTGCCCGCGCGCGCGCAACGTTCGTCCGCAGGCGCGCGCAACGTTTTCGCGCGCTGTGCTATCATATTTTCTGGAAATGGCGCGTGGACTCGATTTCACGTGCCCGTAACTCCACATCCACACGACCCGAAAGACACATGACCACCTCAACCAGACACGACACCTCCTCAACCAGACACGACATCGCCGGCATCCAGGAGAAGATCCGGGAGGAGAGCGCCTTCGTGGAGCGCCTGCTCGGCGAAGTCGGGCGCGTGATCGTAGGCCAGCGCTACATGGTGGAGCGGCTGCTGGTCGGCCTGCTCTCCGACGGGCACGTGCTGCTGGAAGGCGTCCCCGGGCTCGCCAAGACGCTCACCGTGCGCACTCTCGCGGCGGCTATCCGCACCTCCTTCCAGCGTATCCAGTTCACGCCCGACCTGCTGCCCGCGGACCTGATCGGGACCCTCGTCTTCGATCCCAAGGACTCCGACTTCAAGACGCGGAAGGGCCCCATCTTCGCGAACGTCATCCTGGCCGACGAGATCAACCGCTCCCCGGCCAAGGTCCAGGCCGCGCTGCTGGAGGCGATGCAGGAGCACACCGTCACCATCGGGCAGAACACCTTCGCGCTCGACAATCCCTTTCTCGTGCTGGCGACCCAGAATCCCATCGAGCAGGAGGGCACCTATCCGCTTCCCGAGGCTCAGGTGGATCGCTTCATGCTGAAGCTGGCCGTGGGCTATCCGGACAAGGATGAAGAGCTCGAGATCATGCGGCGCATGGCGACGGGACCGGTGCGCGAGGTGACGCCGGTGGTGAGCCCGGACGAGATCCTGCGGGCGCGCGACGCCGTCGAGATGGTGTACATGGACCCGCAGATCGAGCGCTACATCGTCGACCTGGTGTTCGCCACGCGAGATCCGGCCGCCTATGGGCTGGACGACCTGGTGCAGTTGATCGCCTACGGAGGTTCGCCCCGGGCCAGCATCTGCCTGGCAAAGACGGCGCGGGCCCACGCCTTCCTGCGCCGGCGGGGCTACGTGACCCCGGAGGACGTGCGTTCGGTGGGGATGGACGTGCTTCGCCACCGGGTGCTGGTCACCTACGAGGCGGAGGCCGAGGAGGTCACTCCGGAGGATGTGGTGACCCGCATTCTGGACAACATCGAGGTGCCTTGACGGGATGATCGCGAGCGAAATCCTTCGCAAGGTCCGCCGCATCGAGATCACCACGCGGGGTCTCGTGAACGAGGTCTTCTCCGGCGAATACCACTCCGTCTTCCAGGGACGGGGGATGAATTTCGCGGAGGTGCGAGAGTACCAGTACGGGGACGACATTCGCAGCATCGACTGGAACGTGACCGCGCGCACCGGCACCCCGTTCGTGAAGGTGTTCGAGGAGGAGCGCGAACTCACCGTCATGCTGGTGGTGGACGTGAGCGCCTCCGGCAACTTCGGGACGCGCATGCGCATGAAGGGCGATGTGGCGGTCGAGATCTGCGCCCTGCTGGCCTTCAGCGCGATCAAGAACAACGACAAGGTCGGGCTGATCCTCTTCAGCGACCGGATCGAGAAGTTCGTGCCCCCGCGCAAGGGGCGGCGGCATGTGCTGCGGGTGCTCCGGGAGCTCCTGTACCATCGGCCGGACCGGAGCGGAACCGACATCCGCATGGCGCTCGAGTACCTGACGCGCGTGACCCGGCGGCGGGCGGTTGTGTTCCTGGTGTCGGACTTCCTGGCGGGCGGGTTCGGGCGCGCGCTCAACATCGCGGGACGGCGCCACGACACCATCGCGGTGCGGGTGCGCGACCGGCGCGAGACGGAACTGCCTCCCATCGGGCTGGTGGAGTTCGAGGACGCCGAGACGGGCGAGCGCTTCGTGGTGAACACCTCCGGCCGGAGCTTCCGGGAGGCGTTCCGGCGCGACCGGGCCGCCGTCGAGGAGGAGCTCGAGCGGACGCTCCGCCACGGCAAGGTGGACCTGATCGACGTGCGCGCGGACCAGCCCTATCTCAGGCCGCTGATGCGCTTCTTCAAGGAGCGGGAGCGGCGGCGATGATGAGGGGAAGGGGGATGGGCGCGAGGATGTTCCATGGGCCCCGGCCGGGCGTGGTGGCTCCCTGGGTTGGGAGGGCTGCCGTGGCGTTGCAACTTGCGGTTGCGGCCGCCCCCACCCCGGCCGCCGCCCAGGAGCTCCCCGCACCCCCCTCCCTTCGCGTCGCGGTCGACACCACCACGACCACGGTGGGCGGGCGCCTCCACCTGACCGTCACGGTCGAGCACGCCCCCGACGCGACCGTCCAGTGGCCCGACTCCCTCGACCTGGCGCCTTTCGAGGTGCTCGATGCGGTGGTGACACCCGCCACCGCGGCCGACGGGCGCGCCACCACCACGGCCGTGCTCACCCTCACCGCCTTCGAGGTGGGTGAGCTGGAGATCCCGAGCTTCACGGTGGGCGTGGCTTCACCCGGGGGCGTGAGCGAGCTGGTCACCGACCCCTTCGGCATCGCGGTGGTGAGCGTCGGGCTCGACGAAGGGCAGGACATCCGCGACATCCGCGGCCCGCTCTCCATCCCGCGCAGCTGGCTGGTGATCGGGCTCTGGGTCCTCGCACTCGCCCTGGCCGCGGCTGCCGGCTGGTGGCTCGCGCGCCGCGCCCGCCAGCGCCCGACGGACGAGGGTCCCGTCGCCGAAGGCCCCCCGCGCCCCGCACACGAGGTCGCCTACGAGGAGCTCGAGTGGCTGGAATCGTCGGGGCTGCTCGGGCAGGGGCGCATCAAGGAGTACCACATCGAGGTGTCGGACATCATCCGGCGCTACCTGGAAGGGCGCTACTCGATCCGCGCGCCCGAGATGACCAGCCGGGAGGTGCTTGAGCAGCTGGCGGACACGGACGTCGCCTGGGACGTCCACGATCGTTTCACCGCCTTCATGGAGCACTGCGACCTGGTCAAGTTCGCAAAACACCGCCCGGGCCCCACCGCCTGCGCCCTGATCGTGCCCGACGCGCGCGGCCTGGTGGACGCAACCCTGCCGCCCGCCGAGCCCGATCCGGAAGAGGAAGGGGAAGAGGACGCGGAGAGCGGCGGGGCGGCCCGCGACCATGGAGGGGACGACGTGCCGGACGCGGGCGGATGGGAGGCGGGCAAGGGCGTGGAGGCGGCATGAACTTCGAGTTCGGCGACCCCGCCTTCCTCTGGCTGCTGCTCGCGGTCCCCGCCCTGGCGTGGTGGTACTTCGCGCGCCGGACGCGCAAGGGCGGCTCGCTGGTCTATTCGGACCTCGCCGCGGTACGACGCGCCGACATTCGCCGGGGCGGACGCTGGCGTCACGTCCTGCCCGTGCTGCGCCTCCTGGCCCTCGTAGCACTGGTCGTGGCCTTCGCCCGCCCGCGCGCCGGCGTCACCAGCGAGAACGTCCTCACCGAGGGCATCGACATCGTGCTGGTGCTGGACATCTCCAGTTCCATGCTGGCCGAGGACCTCGAACCCAACCGCATCGACGCAGCGAAGCAGGTCGCCGCCGACTTCGTGTCCGGGCGCCTCAACGACCGCATCGGGCTGGTGGTGTTCGCGGGCCAGGCCTTCACCCAGGTGCCCCTCACCCTCGACTACGGCGTCGTCCGCGAGCTGATGGACGAGCTGGAGGTGGGCATGGTCGAGGACGGCACCGCGGTCGGGATGGGGCTCGCCACCGCGGTCAAGCGGCTGAACGAGAGCGTCGCCGAATCGAAGGTCGTGGTGCTCTTGACCGACGGCCGCAACAACCGCGGCGAGATCGACCCGCTCACCGCCGCGCAGATGGCACAGGCCCTGGGCGTGCGGGTGTATACCATCGGTGCGGGGTCCCGCGGCACCGCGCGCGTGCCGGTCGACGACCCGCTCATGGGGCGGCGCTACGCCACCGTGCGCGTGGACGTCGACGAGGAGACCCTGGCGGAGGTCGCGAGCACCACCGGCGGGCGCTACTTCCGGGCCACCGACACCGAGAGCCTGGCGAGCATCTACCAGGAAATCGACGAGCTCGAAACCACCGAAATCGAGGTGCAGAACTTCACCCGCTACACCGAACTCTTCCACATCCCGCTCGCAGCCGGGCTCCTGCTCCTGCTGATCGAAGCCGGGCTCGCCAACACCCTCCTGCGCAAGCTGCCGTAGCAGCCCACGGACCGTTAGCCATGTTCCGATTCGGATCCGTCGAACTGCTCTTCGGGCTGCTGCTGGTGCCGTTGCTGGCGCTGCTGCTCTGGCACGCGGCGCGCGCGCGCGGGCGGGCGCTGGACCGCTTCGGCGACAGCGACCTGGTGCGCCGGCTGGCGGCTTCCGTGCACCGGCGCAACCGCAGGCTGCGCATCCTCCTCTTCCTCGGCAGCATGGGTCTCCTGCTCACCGCCCTGGCCCGCCCCCAGTTCGGCACCCGCGTGGAGACGGTGCGGCGCGAGGGCAAGGACGTGGTGGTGGCGCTGGACCTCTCGCGCTCCATGCTCGCCGAGGACATCGCGCCGAATCGGCTGCAGCGCGCCAAGCTGGAGATCCTGCGCCTGCTGGACCGGCTCGAGGGCGACCGCGTCGGGCTGGTGGCCTTCGCCGGTCAGGCCTTCGTGCAGAGCCCGCTCACCACCGACTACGCCGCCACCCAGCTCTTCCTGAGCGCCATGGACGTGGACCTGGTGCCGGTGCAGGGGACGAATCTGGGGGAGGCGATGAACGTCGCGCTCGACCTCTTCGACGAGGAGGTGCGCGAGTTCCGCGTGCTGCTCATCGTGACCGACGGAGAGGACCACGAGGGCGAGATCGAGGAGGCCGTCCGGCGCGCCAACGATGCCGCCGTGCGCGTCTTCACCGTGGGCATCGGCTCTCCCGACGGGGTGCCGATCCCGGAATTCGACGACGCGGGCAACCGGCAGGGCTTCCAGCGGGACGCCGACGGCAACGTCGTGACCACGCGCCTGGACGAGACTACCTTGGGCCGTATCGCCGACGCCACCGGGGGAGGAGCCTACCTCAGCACCCCGCAGAGCGTCGAACTCGACGCCCTCATCGAGGAGATGAGCGCGGTGGGCACGCGCGAGATCGACGCCCGCGAGATCGCGCAGTTCGAGGAGCAGTTCCAGCTTTTCCTGGGAGCGGCCATCCTCCTGCTGCTGATCGAGCCGCTGCTGCCGGAGCGCAGGCGGACCTCGGCCGCGGGACGCGGGTCCGCGCGGGCGGAAGGCGCGCAATGAAGGGGCGTGGAGATGCGAGGGCGGGCGCGATGAAGGAGGGCGAAGCAGAATGACGGCGACGAAGGCGCATGCGGTGACGACGCTGGCGGCGGGATGGTCCCCGGGAGGAGGTCCGCAATGAGGAATCGTGCCGGGTTCGTGTTACTGATGGGCGCGCTGCTCATGCCCGGGGCCGTGAGCGCTCAGCGCTCGCTGGTGGAGGAGGCCAATCGGCTATACGCCGAGGGCCGCTACGCGGAGGCGCACGAGATGTACCTGGAGGCCCTGCGCGAGAATCCCGGTTCGCCGCTGATCCGCTTCAACGAGGGCAACGCCCTCTATCAGAATCAGGAGTTCGAGCGCGCCTTCGAGGCCTGGCAGGACGCGCTCGAAGCCGGGGACACGGCGCTGGCCCAGGGCGCGTGGTACAACCTGGGCAACACGCTCTTCCGCCAGCAGCAGCTCGATGCGAGCCTGGAGGCCTACAAGCAGGCGCTGCGCATCAATCCCGGGGATACGGACGCCAAGCACAACCTCGAGCGCGTGCTGGAGCAGTTGGAGGAGCAGGAGAATCAGCAGGATCAGCAGAACCGGAATCAGGACGACGATCAGAACCAGGAGAATCAGGACCAGCAGCAGCCTCCCCCACAGGGAGATCCGGAGCAGGATGAGCAGGATGAGCAGGAACAGGACCAGTCGCCGCCCGAGAGTGACGAGCAGGAGCAGGAACAGCCGGCCCAGCCTCCTCCCGGGCAGATGACCCCCGAGGAGGCCGAGCGCCTTCTGCAGGCCATCCAGGAAGACCCCGACGAGGTCGATCGCCCGCCGCGGGCCGATTCCCTGGGGCGGAGACCGCGCAAGAACTGGCGATGAACGGGGTGCGGGTACTTCGGAGTTTCGGGGCGGTGGCGGCCGCGTTTGCGGTTGCGACATGGCGCTGCGCGGGGACGCGCGGATGTCGCTCCGGGCGTTTCGCTAGCCGTGACGTGATGTCGCCGCGCGTCCGGCCGATGGCCGGGATCTCGATCGCGACCCTCAGCGTGCTCCTGGCTGTGGCCGCGGCTCCTCCCGCCGCTACCGCACAGGAAGTCTCCGCACGCGCATACCTGAGCAGCAACCAGGTGGGCGTGGGGCAGCAGTTCGTGTTGAACGTGGAAGTGTCCGGAACGCAAGGTGTGGACCAGGATCCCGAGCTCCCCGACCTGACCGCATTTTCGGTGTACCTGGGGAGCGGGTCGTCCAGTTCGATGCAGATGTCGGGCGGGCGCACCACCGTCAGCCTCACGATCCAGTACCGGTTCCAGGCCACCCGGGCGGGCAGCTTCACCATCGACCCCGTCGAAGTAACGGCGGCGGGCGGCGCCTTCACCACCGAGCCGCTCACCCTGACCGTCTCGGACGCCCCCGTCCCCCAGGGCCCCTCCGGCGGCCCGGGCGCACGCGACCGTGGCATCGCGCCCGAGGACCTTTTCGTGGAGGCGGTGCCCAGCCGGCTGCAGGTCTACGAGAACCAGCCGGTGGTGGTCGACTACCGCATCTTCACGCGCGTGAACGTGAGCTCGTACAGCATCACCCAGCTGCCGCTGGCCACGGGCTTCTGGGTCGAGGAGTATCCGCAGGTTAGGGAGCCCGTGATCGGCCAGACGGTGCGCGACGGGATGCAGTACACCACGGCGACAATCCGCAAGGTGGCGCTCTTCCCGACCGGATCGGGCACGCGCACCCTCGAGCCGCTCGGCATCGAGGCACAGGTGCGGGTGCGCCGCCGCTCGGCCTTCGACCCGTTCGAGGACTTCTTCGGGCGCGGGTCGCTGCTGAACTCGACCATCTCGACCGCGGCGGCCTCGCGGCCGGTGGACGTCGAGGTGCTGCCGCTGCCCGGCGGGCGCCCGGACGACTTTACCGGGTTCGTGGGCGACCTGGGCGTCACCGCCACCCTCGACCGCGACAGCGTGCAGGTCAGCGATGCGGTCACGCTCACGGTGGTGGTGGCAGGGAGCGGCAACCTGCGCATGCTGGCCGAGCCCGAGGTGGTGATTCCGCCCGGCTTCGAGGCCTTCCCGCCCGAGGTGACCGAACGCGTCGACCGCACGGACGCGGGGGTGAGCGGGACGCGGACCTACGAGTACGTGCTGGTGCCGCGGGCGCCCGGGGTGGGCGCCATCCCGCCCGTCGAGCTGGCCTACTTCGACCCGGCGAGCGAGGCGTACGAGGTTGCGGCCAGCGGGGCCCTCGCGGTCGAGGTCACCGGGGTGGCGGCGGAAGGGCCGCTGGGGACGGGCCGGGTGCGGGCGGGGGTGGAGGAGCTGCGCACCGACATCCGCTTCATCCAGCTCGGCACCCCGGCGCTGGTGCTTGCGAACCGCACGCTGTTCGCGCACCCGCTTTTCTGGGTCGTCCTGCTCGTGCCGCTGGCGGCGGTGGGCGGAGCGGCGGGGCTGCGCCGCCACCGCGACCGGCTTCACGGCGACGTCGCCTACGCCCGCTCGCGCCGGGCGGCCAGGTTGGCCCGCAAGCGCGTGGCGGAGGCCAGAAAGCTGGTGGCCGGGGAGGACGTGCGCGCCTTCTACGCGGAGGCCGGTCGCGCCCTCGAGGGCTTCCTGGCCGACAAGCTCAACATCGCCGCGGCCGGCATGATCCGGGACGAAGTACGCGACCGGCTGGCCACCATGGGCATCGCCCCCGAGGCCGCCGAGTCCTACCTGGAGTGCCTGGAAGAGTGCGATCGGCAACGCTTCGCCCCCCCGACCGCGTCGGCGGAGGAGCGCGCGCGCTTCCTTGGCCGGGTGGAGGCGGCGATGGCGGCCATGGCGGAGCACCTCGCCCGATGACCGCGCAGGCGACCTTCCGGGCTCGGCCGGGCGTGGTGGCGCTCGCCGTCGCGGGTCTGGTCGCGACCGTGCTCCAGCCCGCCCCCCTCCACGCCCAGGACGAACTCTTCGCCGAAGGCAACCGCCTCTATCAGCAAGAGGACTACCAGGGAGCGCTCGACAACTACCTGCGGGTCCGCGAGGCGGGGTTCGAGAGCCCGGGCCTCTACTACAACATCGGCAACGCCTACTTCAAGGCCAACGAGCTGGGCCGGGCGATTCTCTACTACGAGCGGGCCCGCCGCCTCGCCCCCAACGACGCCGACATCCTCGCCAACCTGGAGCTGGCCCGCTCGCTGGGCGCCGACGAGATCGTGCCGCTGCCCCGCTTCTGGCTCTTCCGGGTCGGGTCGTGGTGGATGAACCTCTTGCCGCGCTCGCTCCTCATCGGGCTGACGGCCGCGAGCTACCTGATGGCGGCCGGGGCGGTGGTGATGCTGGTGCTGCGGCCGGGGGCCGCGGCGTGGACGCGGCGTGCCGCGGTGGCGGGGGGGATCCTCGTGTTGCTCCTGGGCACCACCCTGGCCGTGCGCGAGACCGGCATCGGCCAGCCGCTGCACGCGATCGTGCTCTCGGCAGAGGTAGGCGTCCAGAGCGCCCCCTCCGACGATCCCGCCCTCCAGTTGTTCGTCATCCACGAAGGCACCCGGGTTCGCGTCGACCGCCGCTCAGAGCAGTGGCTGGAGGTGGTGCTCGACGACGGCAAGGTGGGCTGGGTGCGCGCGGAGGTGCTGGAGGAGGTGTAGCAGCTCGGGCTGCGAAGAAGCCCCGCCAGCCCTCTCAGGTCAAGCACCCTGCTTCCATTTCTGATTCCCGATCGGCAGCCACATCGCTCCCGCATTCCATAAGTATGCAAATCGCACATCAGATGATATATTTGCATATATGATCGCACGAGAATGCAAATCCCGGGTCGAGCACTTGCTCTCCCGGAACCCCGCTGTGGTCCTCACCGGGATGCGCCAGGTGGGCAAGACGACGCTGGCCCTGGAGATCGCCGAAGAGCGCGGCGCGACCTATCTGGACCTGGAGCGTCCCCGGGATCGAGCCCGGCTCGCGGATGTCGACGCGTACTGCGAGCGACACGCAAACCGGCCGATCGTGTTCGATGAGATCCAGCGTGTGCCGGGGCTGTTCGAGCCCTTGCGCGGGATCATCGACCGCCGCAGGCGCGAGGGTCGGCGGACCGGACACTTCCTTTTTCTTGGCTCGGCCTCCATCGATCTGCTCCGGCAATCAAGCGAGACGTTGGCGGGCCGGGTCGCCTATTGCGAACTGCAGCCGCTGAACGTCGACGAAGTCGGAGGATGGGAATCCGACAGGCTCTGGCAGCGCGGCGGCCTTCCCGACAGCTTCCTCGCGGCCGACGACCAGGACAGCCTGGAGTGGCGGCTCAACTTCATTCGTACATATCTCGAGCGCGACATCCCCGGCTTCCGTCCCCGGCTTCCGGGAGAGACCCTGCGTCGATTCTGGACCATGTTGGCCCACAGCCAGGGACAGACCTTCAACGCTGCTTCGCTGGGCCGCAGCCTCGGCGTGGCCAGTGTGACAGTGAGCCGCTACCTGGATCTTCTTGTCGACCTCCTTCTGGTGCGTCGGTTGCAGCCCTGGTTCGCCAACGTGCGCAAGCGTCTGGTGAAGGCTCCGAAGACATACATACGCGACAGCGGCATCTGCCACGCGCTGCTCGGAATCACCTCCCTCGACTCGCTCTTCGGGCACCCGGTCGTGGGTGGCAGCTGGGAGGGCTTCGTCATCGAGAACCTGCTGAGTAGCCTTTCGGCGAGTGCCCGCGCAGGCTTCTACCGGACGGCGGGAGGGGCCGAGATCGACCTGGTGCTGGATCTGGGCGGGGGCGAACTCTGGGCGATCGAGATCAAGAGGAGCACGGCTCCCTCGCTGTCACGGGGGTTCCACAACGCGTGCGACGATCTGCAGCCGGCCCGCAAGTTCGTCGTGCACCCGGGCGGCGACGACTTTCCCCTGGGGCGCGGCATCGAGGCGGTGTCGCTCGAGAGCATGAGCCGGCGATTGTCCGGAGCGGCCTGATCCGGCAGAATGCGGGTGGGCGGGAACCAACCCCGGGGACGCGTCGTAAGCAACGAACACTTGAGACGCGGCCCACGCGAATGGAGCAGAGCGCGAGATGGAACCAAACGGTCGCCGGGCAAGCGGTAGTCGGAGGCCGGGGAACTCGCGAAGGGGCCTGTGGGACGCGTCGGAAGGCCTGTGGGACCCGCCGGCGAACCTGTGCGACGTCCTGGCGGCGTCCATCCTGTTGGCGGCCCTCTTCCTTTTTCCGGCGTCCGGGCTGATCGCGCAGGAGGAAGATCCGGCTCGGGCACTGGTTACCGTCCGGGGGGTTGTCCTGGACGAAGTCACCGGGATGCCGGTGGCGGGAGCCGCGGTGTACCTGGAGGACGAGAGCCGTGGCGCGCTAACCGACTCACGTGGCGCTTTCCGCATCGAAGGTGTCCCCGCCGATGCCCAGACGATCGTCGCAACCCAGTTCGGATACTGGGAGATCGCGGCGGCGATCGACGTGCCCGAGGCCGGGGCCGTCATCGAGATCGACCTCAAGCCCCGGCCGATCCAGCTCGACGGCGTCACCGCGGTGGCCGACAACATCGAAACCATGGCGCGGCGCCTTCAGACACGCCGTCGGTCCCTTCCGTATCAGACTCGCGCGTTCACCCAGGAACAGTTGCTGCGCAGCCCGGAGCTGGATGTCCTGGATTTCCTGTGGCGGGAGACCGACCTCGATAGGCAACCGTGTCCGATTACGGTCGGCGTGACGCTGCCGGGGTGGCGCCCGACCCGAGGTCTGGGGGGATGGGACCTTCCCTCCCAGGTGCCCGGAGCGCTGGCGAGTCATTGCATCTGGAGACGTGGACGCGTCATCAGTCCGAGGGTGTACATCGACGAGATGCCGGCCTTCAGCGGCCTGGATGCACTCAGCAACTATCCGACGACGCAGATCTACACGCTGGAGGTCTATTCCCAGGGCGCCGAGATCCGGGCCTACACCTACCGCTTCATGCAGCGCATGGCCGAAGAGCCCAGGGCTCTGATCGCCCTCAGCCACTGGCCGTGATGGGCGACTGCGAGACGCACCGAAGCGCACCTGCAGGACGATGGCAGCGAAGGCGGCCGGGCGTCGTGGCGATGCTCGCGGGTTGCCTCCTCCCGCTGACGCCGGGTTCCTGGTTCTTCCTCCACCGGGCGCATCTGTGTCCCGGCAGTGCCGGCATCGACGAGCTCGCCAGCTACCCGACGGCGCGACTGTTCGCGCTGGAGGTCTATTCTGAGGGTGCCGAAACCCGGGCGTTCACTTACAATTTCATGCAGCGCATGGCCCACCAACCCATGCCGCTGATCCCCGTCAGCCTGTGGCCCTGAAGAGGACGGTCCGAATGCAGCGACCAAAGCGTACCGGTGCTCCGCGATGGGGCGGTCTGAGCGTCCTTGCCCGCTGCACCGCTGCGTTCGCGCTCGCCCTCGCCCTGCCCGCCACAACCGGTGCGCAGGAAGCGGAGCAACCGCCGGTCCGCGTGGCGCTGGACGGCGTGGTCTACGATGTGCTCACGGGCACCGCCGTGGCCGGAGCGGCGGTCTATCTGGAGGACGAGGGCTACGGCGTGCTCGCCGATTCGCTGGGCTATTTCCGCTTCGAAGACGTTGCCGCCGGCTTCCAGGTCGTTGCCGCGATCCAGTTCGGGTACGAGGAATCCAACGCGCGGATCGACGTGCCGGAGGACGGTGCCTTCCTCGAGGTGGAACTCGTCCCCCAGCCCATCCTGCTCGAAGGCGTCACCGCGGTGGTGGACAACATCACCACGATGGAGAGACGCATGCGCTCGCGGCGGAGGGCGGCCGCGTTCCAGACCCGGGCGTTCGACCAGGAACGGCTGCTGCGCAGCGCGGCGTCCAGCCTTCTCGAATTCCTGCAATGGGAGACCCGCCATTTCCCCGTCCCATGTCCCGCCGGCGCCGGTGTCTTCGGAGTCGGCTCCCGGATGACCCCGAATTCCTCGAGCCGGTGCATCATCCGGCGGGGAAGGGCGATCAGCCCCAGGGTGTACATCGACGAGGTCCCGGCCTTCGGAGGGCTGGACGACCTAGACACCTATCCGACGGCACAGATCTACGCATTGGAGGTCTACTCCCAGGGCGCCGAGATCCGGGCCTATACCTACAACTTCATGCAGCGCATGGCCCATCGCCCCATGGCGCTCATCCCCCTCAACCTCTGGCCCTAGCGCCTCCATCAACGATGTGAAGTGGCGATTTCCAGGCGTTGGTCCGTTGCACCCTGGCCATGGCATTCTCCCTCGGCTTTCCCCGCCAAAACCGGAGAGGAAGCGCCCGCTGACGCCTGCTCTTGATCCTATGCGCGGCAGGCGCGAGAGTTGGCTCGTAGTTTTTCCCCTGGCGGAGGCCCGTTGACGCCTCCCGCACGCGGGGACGCGAGCCGCTTCCTCGCGCTTTGCAGCCGCAATCCACGCACACATGTCCTCTCAGCCGACCGAGTCGCCGCAACAGCGCCGAGTCGAACTCCGCCGCCGCAACCGCAAGCTCGGGCGCGTGCTGCTCGTCATCGGGCTGATCGTGCTTTCGCTGCCGCTGGTGACGAATCTGGTGCGCGACCCCGCCGCCGAGCGGCCGGAGGATCCGCCCTCGGAGATGGTGCGCAGGGCGGGCTTGGCCGAGGGACGGGGCGACATCGAACTTGCCACCCAACTCTACGAGCGCGTGCTGGAACTGGAGATGGGCGAGTCGCCGCGGGATACTCTGAAGGCTCTGGTGCGCGCGTCCCGGGCCGGTCTGGCGCGCATCGCGGAACTTCCGTGATCCCGGCCGCACAGGGCACACACACCCTTTCCTGAGCACACCGACATGACCACGACCATGGCCGTCCGCATCCACGGGCTCGGGGGCCCGGAGATGATGCGCTGGGAACAAGTGCCCCTGCCGGAACCCGGGCCGGGCGAGGTGCTCGTCCGCCAGGAGGCGGTCGGACTGAACTTCATCGACACCTACCACCGCAGCGGGCTCTACCCGGTACCGTCGCTGCCCGCTGTGCTCGGGATGGAGGCGGCCGGGGTGGTCGAGACGGCGGGGCCGCCGGCCGCGGACGGACCGACCTTCCAGCCCGGCGACCGGGTCGCCTACGGGAGCGTGCTGGGCGGTTATGCCGAGCGGCGGGTGATGCCCGCCGACCAGTTGGTGCGCGTCCCCGACGGGGTGTCGTCCGAGGCCGCCGCCGCGGCCATGCTGAAGGGGATGACCTCGTGGTACCTCTGCCGCCGCACGTACCGGGTGCGCGCGGGCGAGACCGTGCTGATCCATGCGGTCGCGGGCGGGGTGGGCACCATCCTCTGCCAATGGTGCAAGGCGCTCGGCGCCACCGTGATCGGCACCGCGGGCAGCGCCGAAAAGGGTCGCCTCGCGCGCGAG
>JAJEBS010000112.1 GCA_022822425.1 Gemmatimonadota bacterium
CCGGGCCAGTGCGACCGTCAACAACGGAGTTGGTGAAGGTTCCGCGTATTCACCAGGACACGGGGAGCTACCCCGTGTCCGTGCGAGGGTTCTTGTATTCCACGGATGACCCGACACACGGGCTCCGTGTTAACGGTCGCAGGTGAGACGCTATGGCAGGTGGGCCGGAATGTCAACAGGATACTGGACGCCGCGCGGGTACGGCGGTACAATGGCGCTGACGTTGAAGGAGGTCACCCCATGAGCAAGAAGAAGCCCATCAGGCTTGTCCAGAATGACTACCAGCCCACGAAGGCAGAGCAGGAAGAAGAGATTGTCCTCCGGAACCAGGACGGCTCGGTGCCCGACGCCGCCGACATCATCCGCGCCCTCACTCGCCCCGTCGAAATCGAGTACATCGAAAAGCCACGGAAGTAACCCGGCCTGTCACGCTCCGCCAGCGTAGCACAGGCTGTGGCACCATTCTATATAATTCCCTATGCAAGGGCCGGGAATGTTCCACTTACGGTCCCTTCGTGTCACCCGCCGCGGGCGAGTTCAAGCGCGATCCGTACGGCCTCCGCGTTGCTGCGGCCCAGGGTCACTCCCGCCTTCTCCAGGCTGCGTTCCTGTCGCGACGCGTTCTGTGGATCCTCCGGTGTGCCGCAAACGGAGGCGACGAACAGGAGGCGTCTCGCGGCGCTCTTTGTTTCCTTCCGGGCTTGGCGGATGACGGGCGCCAGCGCGCCGGCGGGGTCGTCGTGGGCCCCGTAACCCAGCACCACGTCCAGGAGGATCACCGCCACCGCGGGGTCGGCGGCTTCGCGCAGGATGCGCTCATTGCGCAGCCCCGGATCGATCATCGGATGCGGGCGCCCTCGGGTCAGCCGGGCGTCGCCGAGGTCCACGACGGTGTGCCCCTGGCTCTTCCAGATGTCATCGAGGGAACGCGACGCCGAAGTGTTGCTGTAGACCGTGTCCAGTGCCTCACCCATGATCATCGCAGCCTCGGCCGCCAGGGTGCCGCCGCTGTAGAGCCCGCGAATGAACCGTTCGCCGTTGGCCCTTGGGGCGCCGTCGGGGACCCGGTCCTCCCGCGGGATGCCGTCCATGCTGTCTCCGGACGCGGCGTCGGGCGGGGGCGGGATTCCCTGGGACAGGGCCACCGCCCGGCGCGCCGCCTCCTCCAGCGTCCGCGCCAGGACGAGCCCCGGCGCCGGTCCGGTGTCCGCGGTTGCCCCGAGAAAGTTCACCACCACGGGCTTTCCGGCGCGTCCGGTCCGTTCGAGGATGCTTGCGGCCACCTCCGGGTCCGGCGGCTTGGAAACCAGCACGATGACCCGCGTCGCCGGGTCTTCGGCGAGGGCGTCCAGGGCCTGCAATGTCGCGAGGCCGCCCACCGTCCGGGAGAGGTCCCGTCCGCCGGTGCCGATGACCTGGGAGACGCCGCCGCCGTACCGGTGGACCAGCGTGGTCACTTCCTGAAGACCGGTGCCGGAAGCGCCGACGCAGCCGATGTCGCCGCGCCGCACCACGTTGGCGAAGCCCAGCGGCACCCCGTTGATGATGGCCGTGCCGCAGTCGGGACCCATCACCAGGAGCCCGTTGGCGCCGGCATGCTCCTTGAGCGCCACCTCGTCCGCTTCGGACACGCCGGCGCTGAACAGCATCACGTGGAGCCCCAGCCGCAAGGCCTTGAAGGCCTCGGCGGCCGCGTACTCGCCCGGCACGGAGATGAGCGCCAGGTTGGCCGGCGCCCGCCGCAAACCCATGGCCAGGCTGCGCGGAAGGATGGCCTCCCCGCGTTCCGCCCGGCGAGATGCCGGCGCCGCCCGGTTCAGCTCTTCCGCAAGCCCGGCGAAGGCCGCCTCCAGGACACGGGTGTCCTCACCCCGGATCACCACCAGCATGTCGTTGGCGCCCGCATCCGCCTCGCCGGCGAAGAGCCCCGCGTCGCGCAGCAGCTCCCGGTTCCCGTCCGTCGCCATCACCACGGCCGCGGCGTCCACGCCCGCGGTCTCCGACACTCGCGCCGATAGCTGCATGAGCGACAGGGAGTCGCGGTAGCAATTGGGGATGACTCGCGTCAGGGTGGTCATGGTTCGAATCGTCGAGAAGCGGCGCGTTCGGACACGGGATGGAACGCCGATCTCTTCCGTGGGCGTCGCCGGGACTCTACTACGAAACCGGTGGAGGGTCCATTTCAGTTGGCTTTTCCCCGGTTATCGCCGAAACTCCTCCTTCAAACCACGCCATCGGGAGCAAGCATGAGCGAACCATTCGATCTCTTGATCCGGGGCGCGCGGCTGCGCCGCCGCCCGGGCACGTTGTACGACATCGGGGTGCGAGGCGAACGAGTCGAAGCCATCGAGGAGTCGTCGGAGCGGTCGGCCGCGGTGGTCGTGGACGCGGCCGGCGGCCTTGTGACCGAGCCCTTCGTCAACCCCCACCTGCACCTCGACAAGGTCTACACCCTGCAGCGGCTGGACGAGGAGTCGTCGCTGCGCGCCTATCACGGGGAAGGCATGGGCAGCGCCATGAAGGCCATCGAGGCGGCTTCGCGAGTCAAGGAGTCCTACAGCCAGGACTGGATCGTGGAGAACGCCAGACGCGCGCTGCGCGCCGCCGCCCTCCACGGCAACACCCATGTCCGGGCCTTCGCCGACGTGGACACCAAGGCGCGTCTCGAAGGCGTCAAGGCGCTGCTCCAGGTCAAGGAGGAGTTCCGCGGCGTGGTGGAGTTGCAGGTGGTGGCGTTTCCCCAGGACGGCGTGGTGCGCGAGCCCGGAGCGGCCGACCTCGTGCGGGAGGCGGTGGCCCTGGGCGCGGACGTGGTCGGAGGCATCCCGTGGATCGAGTACACGGACGCCGACGCACGGGAACACGTGCGCCGGATGTTCGACATCGCCCTCGCCAACGACCGGCCCGTTTCCATGCTCGTGGACGACGCAGGCGACCCCGGCTTGCGTACCCTGGAGATGATGGCGGTGACCGCCATCGAGACGGGCTGGCAGGGCAGGGTGCTGGCCCATCACGCCCGCGCCATGGCGCTCTACCCCGAGCCCTACTTCCAGAAGCTGTCCGCGCTGCTGCACCAGGCCGGGATGCCCGTGGTCACCGACCCCCACACCGGCCCGCTCCACGCCCGCGTGCGCGAGCTCCTGGCCGCCGGCGTCCGCGTTTGCCTGGGACAGGACGACGTCTCCGACGCCTACTACCCCTTCGGCCGCAACAACATGCTGGAGGTCGCGTTCCTCGCCTCGCACCTCTTGTGGATGACCACCGAGGACGATATGGAACGCCTCTACGACATGATCACCGTCGACGCCGCCCGCGCCATGGGGCTCGACACTCTGCGTCTGGAGGTGGGCGGTGCGGCGGACATGGTGGTGCTGGAGGCGCCGTCGGTGCTGGAGGCCTTGCGCGAGCACCGGGCGCCGGTGCGGGTGATCCGGAAGGGGAGGGTGGTGGAGCGGGATATGGGGGCGTAGCGCGGGCCGACACGACGGATCGCCGTGGGAATCCTACGCGCGTAGCGCCGGCGATGGAACGATCTTTGAGGTGATAAACGAGGGCACGATAGGAACGGCGAGTGGTGGTCATGGGCGCGACGATGACGGTGCCGATGTGCCGGTTCAGTTCATCCGGCGAGACTACCACGTACAAGCGGGTCTTCTGGAACTCGTGCCCTTCCGAAGGGTCGAAGCGGATCACGTAAACCTCGAAACGCGTGACTACCAATCCCACTCCGTGGTGTCCCACTTAGTGGACGGCAGGGAACCCTCGTCGAGCAGGGCATCGTCTCCCCTCTCGGCCATTCGGCGGAAGGCTTCATCCCAGCCCATCCGGGGCCGTGTGACCGCGCGAATGACCAAGTGGTCGTCCCGAACCTCCAGATCGACTTCGTCCTGAAGCCGGCACTCTTCCAAGAACGCCTTGGGGATTCGCGCGCCGCGAGAATTGCCGATCCGAATCAATGCCGTTTTCATCAGCGACTCCGCTCCCGTGTTCCAGTGCGCTTTCAAGGAAGAAGCGGTCAGATCGTACTCGACCAGATCCGCACCGTTGACAAGACTCGCCTGGTCCGGCACCTGGGCAGTATCAGCGGCAAGGCCGCCCGGGACGTCCTGTCAGCGCTGAGCGAAATGTTCGCGAACTAGCCCGGATATTTCACCAAGGGTGGGGAGCGGGACCTCAGTTCGTGATATAAAGTAATCATATCAACGACTTGGCGGGTCGAGGAACGAGGTCCCACGATGACAGAGTGTATTTTGGAGCAACTGGAATTTCAAGGG
>JAJEBS010000331.1 GCA_022822425.1 Gemmatimonadota bacterium
CCACGATTCTTTCGTTCCAGGGACGCAGCTCGAAGGTGTAGGTCGTGCCGTTGGTGAGGTTCTCGACCGTATGGCTGGTGGCATCGGCGCCGTTGTCCGTGATCGGCTCCCAGGCCGTCCAACTTGTGCCCTCGTCCGTGCTCGGCCGGTACCGGTAATCGTAGTAGTTCACCGGATGGTTCGGGTTCGTCGGCCGCGACCAGGTGAGCCGCACCTCCTGGTGGCCCGGATTCGCCCGCAATCCCGCCGGTCGTTGCGGCGTGCCGGGAGCCACGGGCGTGGCCCGCACGGTCGGGGTGGCGGCGCCCGGCCCGTTGTTGTTCTTCGCCCGCACCGCGAAGGCGTAGGCGGTGTCGTTGACCAGACTCGTCACCGTGTACCCGGTTTCGTTGGCGCCGCCCGGTCCGCTGTCCGGGACGTCCGTCCAGGTGGGCGCAGCCGCGTCCGCGTTCAAGGTGTACTGGTAGCCGGTCACGGCACTGCCGCCGTTGCTGGCCGGCGCCGTCCAGGTGAGCGTCGCCTGGGTGTCTCCGGGGGCCACGCTCAGGCTGGCCGGCGCCGTGGGCAAGCCGGGCGTGACGGTGACGGCGTCGGAGACGGCGCCCGGGTCATCCGTATTGTGGTCGTTGACCGCGCGGATCCGGAACGCGTAGGCGGTGCCGTTGGTCAGGCTCACGACCGTATGGCTGGTGGTGCTGGCGCCGCTGCCGAAGATGTCGGCCCAGTTCGCGGCGTCCTGCTTGACCTGGTACTTCGTGATGCTGGCGTCGCGCGGGTCGTCCCAGGTGAGCGTCGCCTCGGCATTGCCCGGCGCAGCCGACAGGCCCGTGGGCTTGGCCGGGGCCCCGCCCCGCGGGGTGGCGGTCACCGCCGCGGAAGGGGGGCTGGTGCCCGTGTCGTTCTCTGCCAGGATTGCGAAGGTGTAGGCCTGCCCGTTGGTGAGGTTGGGGACGATGTAGCGCGTGAATTGGCCTTGCACGGTCGATTGGCTGTTCGGAATCTCGGTCCAGGTGTCCCCGCCGTCCGTGGTGTAGCGCCAGAACTCGATGTAGACGCCCTTCCCCGGGTCGTCCCAGGTCAGCGTCACCCGGCCGTTTCCGGGTGCGGCCCGCAGGCCCGTGGGCCGGGCCGGCGCCGGCGAGATTACCTGTACCCTCTCCGTCCACGGCCCTACGCCGTTGGCATTGACCGCTCGAAGCCTGAATATCCTCTCGTTTACGCCAGTGGTGGTCGCGTCGGTGCCGGGAATGTCCCGCCACGTGCCGGACGTCGGCCGCTCCTGATACCCGGTGATGCTGGGATCGTGCGGGTCGTCCCAATAGGTCAGCCCGGGCGTGGTCCCATGTCCATGACCGTGCCCGCCGCCGCTGGAGTCACCACTGAGCAGCACCACAACCCCGCTCGGGGCCGCCGGCACCCCTTCGGCCAGCGGCATGACCTCGCCGACGCTCGTCCATGGTGTGGCCCCATTGGCGTTCGCCGCGCGTAGCGAGAAGCTGTAAAACCTCCCGTTGGTGAGGTTGGGGACGGTGTAGCTGGTTTCGTCCGCCCGGCTGCTGCCCGCGTCGTTGCCGTCGGGGACGCCGGTAGCGGTTGGGTTTGCTCTGCTCCGATACTCGAAGTGGGTGACGCTGCTATCCATCGGGGCGTCCCAGGAGAGCGTGACCTCCCCATCGCCCGGGGTGGCCGAAAAGCCCGTGACGCCCACACTCGGAGCGCCGGCGTTGAAGCGAAGAATCGCAGCGCTGCCGACTCGTCCAACACTGCATGTGGCAGAGACGCAGCCGAAGATCAATACAGCGATGTCGTCACCGCCGTCGAACGTTCCGGGAATCTCGTACCGGGTCGTCCCGATAGGGAGAACCGCACCCAAATTGCGCCAATTGGACCTGTGGGTGCGCTGATCAAAAACGAGGCTCCACCAGCGCAGGTTGGTGTGCTCCGTCGGATCCCAGGCCAGGGTGGCTTTCCTGGTGGTCGCATCCCACTCCAGCGAGACCTGGTAACGTCTCAGGAACACTCGGCTAAAAACCCTTTCCTGTTCCTCGACGCCGGCCCGCTCGGAGGCCGGGCCCGGTCCCGCGGCGTTGACCGCGCGGATGCGAAAGGTGTAGTCGGAGGAGAGGAATTCGTCCTCGGGCAAAAGCGCCGCTTCTGCACTACCGTCCTCTGTGAGGAGCGACCAGGTCCGGCCCTCGTCCGTGGTGTACTCGTAACGCAGGATGCTCGGGTCCTCGACCCGGTCCCATGCCAGGGTGCGCCGATCCCCGTCTGAATTCAACCGGGTCGTCAGGCCCGTGGGCTTGGCCGGCACGCCGGCCACCGGCGTGACGGTCGCCTCGTTCGAGGTCGTGGTGCCGTCCGCGTTCACCGCCCGGATGCGGAAAGTATGCGGCGTGCCGTTGGTCAGGCCGCCCACCGGAAACTGCAAGGTGGCGCCGCTGGTATCCAGGTAAGGGGGACCGCAGACACCCGACGTGCTAGTTCCGCAATCCTCCTCGGTTCGCTCCCGTGCGGTCTGCCACGGCTGATAGACCCCGGCGCCGACCTTGTATTGATGCTCCCATCGCTCAAGGCTGCCATCGAATGGATTGGGCCAGTTCAGGGTGACGCCGCCGTTGCGCGGGGTGACCGTGAGCACGGGCGGGGCGGGCGGCGTCCCCCGCGGCGTGGCCGTGACCGCGTCCGAGGCCGGGCCGGGCTTGACGTTTGTCTGCGCCCGGATGCGGTAGCTGTAGGCCGTGCCGTTGTCCAGTTCGGTGAACCGGTGAGTCGTGGTGGTCGCGCTGCTGCCGGGAATCTCCGTCCACGGGCCGAAGGCGGCGGAGCCCTCCTTCTGCTGGTACTCGTAATACAGAATGGCGGCGTCGCGGGGATCGGTCCAGGCGAGCGTGACCTGGGTATTGCCCACGGTGGCCATGAGGCCCGTGGGCGCCGCCAGGCCATCGGCGTCGGGCGTGGCCATGATGGCGGTGGCCGGGTCGCTCTCCCCGCACCCCGTGGTCGTGGTGCAGCCGTTCACCGCGCGCACCTGGAAGGTGTACTCCATGTCGTCGGTCAGGCTCCCGATGGTGTAGCTGGCGGCGTTGACCTCGCCGTAGGCGCTGTTCGGAATGTCGGTCCACGTCTCGTCGCTGATGTCGTCGTCCGTGAACTGCCGGACCTGGTGCTTGGTGATCTGAACGTCGTTCAGGCGGTTCGTGTTGCTGCTGGTCGCGTCAACGGCGTCCCAGGCCAGCTCGACCGCGCCCTTGCCCGCGGTGGCCGTGAGGTTGGCCGGCATCGTGGGCTTGCCCGTCGGGGCAGGGAGCGCGCCGTCCACCAGATCGAATGTCAATTCCTCACTGAATGGCAAAAGAAAAGACGTGAAGTTCGGTTGGGCGGCGTGCCCCAGCACAGCAACCGCGACCTTGACCCGTATGGATTCATTCCGCTCGAAATACACGCTGTCCGTCTCGGCTTTGATGGTAAGTGTATTCGGTAATGAGCTGACTGCAAAGGAATCTACACCGGCGAACGTGCTTGTTGAGCCGTCAGTGTTAGTCGAATCGAGCGGAAGGAAGGAGAGCAGTCGTGCCGACACAGCCTGCCCAAAAACTGTACCGGCGGCCCCATGGTTACTCTTGAGGGAGGTTCCGCTATAGCTGATGTCGTACTCATCGGTCCGGTCGATGAAGCTGTTGCCCGACGTGGTCCAGGCCACGTTGGATCCGGACCGAAATGTCCAAAGCTGTATTCCCACAAGCGCTCCCGACCTAGTAACTTCGGGATGGGTAGTCTTGAGATCGCTGATGAAATCCGCGCTGAGGGAAACCTGGAAAGTCGTGGAAGCCCCGCCTTCTACGATTTGAATTCTGCCGTCCTTGACGGTGGCGCTGCCCGTGTGGGTGAGGGTCACCGTCTGCGCCAGCGCCGGCCCGGCCCCCAGGACGAGCACTGCGGCCAGCACCACGAGACCGAGCAGCCGAGCGGGTCGGCGCACAGGGCGAGTCAAGGTAGCCGGTTCAGCCGCGAGCGCGGCGAGCCGCGACGCCTTGCCGACCGGGTTGCTGAATGCACGGCGCATCGACGTGTCCTTTCGTATGCACATGTGCGCCGTCTCGACTAGAATCCCGCCGTCGGACGGCGCACGTCTGTTCAGGCTCTCGAGGGTCTCGACGGTCGTTGCTCGTTCGATTGCCCTCCGGAGCGGGGACACGCTCTGGAGGGCTCTGTTGTCAAGTCAGTCGATAGTCCGGCCGGTTGGGGCCGCGTCGGGCCGGCGGAGTCCCGCCCGGGCAGCCGCGTCGCGCTTGCGCGCATTCGCGTTCAACAGCAGCCGCGCCCTTCTGCCGGCGGTTCGCGGGTGCTCCGTGAACGGCGTCGACACCGTCACGGGTCCTGCGGGACGGGTCCGTCATGCGGCCGGGGCCGCGACGTTCCCGTTCGTCGCCGTGCGACGGGACGACTACACGCTGTGCGACAGGACGGCTATGCAGGCGGGCCGCGCGTGGGGTGGATGCCGAGCGCCGTGCCCAGCTCGGCGTGACAGTGGGGCGATGCGACGGCGTGGGCGACGAGATCCAGTTCGGATGGCGCGGGCGCGCCGTCGGCCTCAACTCCCGGAAGGTGCCGGAAGTGACAGGCGGCGCAGTCGGCGTGAGCGGCGGACTGCACGTCGGCGTCGTGCTCCGGGAGAGCGCCGCACACCCACGCGAGCGCCATCAGCAGTGCCGCAACGACTGCCACGGTCTGCTTCAACAGCACCATGGCATGACGTGCCGCGCTGAGGCGCAACGGTGAGACGGTCCGGGGCGTAGGGGCTAACCGGGAATCAGGCGGGGCGTGACGGTACGCCGGCGCTCGGCGCTCGGCGCTCGGCGCTCGGCATCAATGGTAGAAGTACCAGATCGCGTGCGGAAATGACAAGGGGTATAGGTGATTATTGTGCGAATCTGCGGGTTTTCGGTCTTGAAGGCGCGCATGGCCGCGTGGCCCGACGGACCGCGGCTGTTCGGGCGCTTCCGGGACCTCGGCTCGGCTTCTCGTCGGACCGGAGACGGCGCGGGTGCCCTGTCCGATGCGGACCTTGCCGAACGAGTCGACCGGGGCGATCTCGCGGTAGAATCCCCCCGTCATTCAGCACATCGACCGTCACTGCT
>JAJEBS010000021.1 GCA_022822425.1 Gemmatimonadota bacterium
GGGCCTCCTCCCTGCGGGCCTCCTTTTCCTCCACCTTGGGACGGGTGTCACGGCTCTTGCGCCGACGCCGGCCGCCGCCCTTCAGTTCGGCCATCACGCGCTGGATGTTCTGTTGAACGGCGCCCTGGTCGACCCGTTGGCGTCCTCTGCCCTTCTTCCTTCCCCGCTTGCGCCTGCCGTCCGACCCGTATCCCTCGGCCTGGATGCGCACCTGGCCGCCGGGCCCCGCGCTGGCCGCGGGAGCCAGCCGGGGCGACTGGCGCACGACACGCACGGGACCTTCGGGGCCCTGACTGCGCGCCGACCGCAACTTGGGTCGAGCCGGAGTCGGCGAGGTCTCGGCCTCGGTGACGTTCGCGTCGCCGGCCGGAGCCGCACCGCCCAGGTCGGAGGAAACCGCCGGAGGTTGCGCGGAAGCCGACGACGGGGCCGCTTCGGGCGATGCGTCGGAGGCGGCCGGGGCGGCGGGCCGGCTCCCGGACCGTGGGTCGGGTACCGCGTCCCGACGGTCGGTCGCGAGTGAGGCGGAGGCGGACCCGTCCCGGGCGCGTCCTGCCGTACCCGGCTGATCGCCGGCGTCCGCGACCTCCGCCGCAGCGGCCGCGTCGGCGGCCACGGCATCCGCCCCATGGGTGGCCCCTGCCGCGTCGCCAGCGAGCTGGTCCGTGCCGGCCGGCAGCGACTCGATTCCGGTGTCCGGGGCGTCCGGACCCGATGCCCCGGACTCGGGAGACGTCGCTTCACCGTTGGGTGCGTGTTGTCCCGCCGAACCGGCATCCTCGCCGGGTTCCGCCGCATCGCCCTCGGGCGGCGGTACAGCGTCCGCTCCCGACACGGATTCCTGCGCGCCGCGCGACCCGTCCGCCGCCCCAGCGGACGCCAGTATCGAATCGCCTGGTTCAGCCGCCGAGCCCGGGCTCTCCTCCATCCCGACCGGGGACGCCACGGGCACGACTTCGGCTTCGCTCGGCGTCACGCGCCTGATTCGCCTGCGACTGCGCCTCCGCCGGACATGGGTTGACCGAACATCTTCGAGGGCGGCCTGCACCGCTTCACGGGTTCCGAAGCCGCTCTGCCGCCGCTCCCGCTCGATTCGCGCCAAGAGACGCGAGACGTCGTCGCCCGGCACGAAATCCCTGTCTCCGTGCAACGCCACGCCCATCTTGCGCAGCAGCGTCAACAGCATTCGCGACGAGACTCGCAAGTCTCTCGCAAGCTCGAACACCCGCATACCCCTGGACTTCCTCCCTGGTTGGCTTCCGTGGCCGGGCTACCGAACCCCGTCTACACCGTTCCCCGGCTGTCTCATCCGTCTGTGTGCTGTCCGTCCGCAAGACCTTCGGGTTGCGCGTCTTCCTCGCCCTCGATCACGGTCAGTTCGTCGATCAGCGCGACGATCTGGTCTACCGCATCGGTAGAGAGCCCCGGTATCGCCAGGAAGTCGCCCCTCTCAAGGTTAATGATCTGGAGGAACGTGGTGTATCCCGCCCCTCGGAGCGCCTCCAGCGCATCGGCCGGCAACTCCAGCTCCGAAAGTGGAAAATCGGACGTTTCGTAGTTCTCTTCGGCGTCCGGGAAGATGGCCGTGTCCGCTCCCCGCTCAAGCCACTCGCGAGACCCGTAGAGGTCGATCTGCCACCCGATCAGCTGCGATGCCAGGCGAACGTTCTGTCCGTTCCGGCCGATCGCCAGCGACAACTGATCCTCGTCCACGATGGCGGTGATCACCTGGTTGTCGTAATTGCTGATGACCTTCGCAACCCGCGCAGGCGCGAGCGCCCGGCGGGCGAACACCTCGGGATCGGGATGCCAGGGCACGATATCGATCCGCTCGCCGCCGAGTTCGGAAACGACGGCCTGGACGCGAGATCCCTTCAGCCCTACACAGGCGCCCACCGGATCGATGGATTCGTCGCGCGACGACACCGCGATCTTGGTTCTGCCGCCGACTTCCCTGGCCTTCTCCCGGATATCGACGATGCCCTGGTAGATCTCCGGAACTTCGAGCCTGAAGAGGGATTCGACGAAAACGGGATCCGCGCGCGACAGTATGAGCCGAGGCCCCTTGGGCGACTCTTCGATCTTCTTCAACACGGCGCGAATCGGATCGCCCTGACGGAAACGCTCCCGGGGATTCTGCTCCTTCCAGGGGATGATGGCGTCCGCGTCCTTGGCGAGGTTCAGCATCACCACCACCTTGCCCCGCTCGATCTGCTGCACGTCACCCGAGAGCAACTCGCCGACCCGGTCCGCGAACTCCTCACGAATCCGGTCGCGCTCGTTCTCGCGAATCCGCTGGACGATGCGCTGCTTGGTCGCCATCACCGCGTTGCGCCCGAACTCGGAGAAGTCCATGGGGATTTCCATGAGGTCGCCGATTTCGAAGTCCTCGTCGTCCCAGCGGGCTTCCTCCAGGGAAATCTCCGCGGAGCCGTCCTCGACCTGGTCCACAACCCGCTTGAGGACGACGATGTCGATCGCTCCGCTCATGTCGTCCACCTCGATCTCCGCGCGCACGTTGGGCCCATGGATGCGTGCGAGGCCGGCCATGATCCCGTCCTGGATCAACTCGTTGAGCTCGTCCACGGACAGGTTCTTGGTGGCGGCCATGTCACGGAATGCCGCGATTATCTGGCCCGAGTTCGCTATCATCGACTCCGTTCGCCCTGCCGAAACAGGCGGATCGTCCGCCCGCCCCGAGCATCGGGATCATGTCACGGGTGGCCCGCCCACGCGGTCCCGCCCGGCTTGCCGGGTCAAAAAAAAGCGGGGGCCACTGGCTCCCCACTCCAAAGGTCGTCGGCCGACGACCCGCCCGGACCCTGAACAATAAGGGTTTGTCCACCCCCGTTCAAGGCTCGGCGGCGGCCGCGTGGTTTCAGCCGGGCGCGTGCCCGGTCACTCTGTCGGGTCTCTCCGCTCCAGGCGTTCGATCCTGTCAGCGAGACGCCCTACCGCCTCTCGCAGCTGGTCCATTTCACGGCGGGTCACGAAATCCAGCCGGTCGCGGGCAGTCTCGGCTGCCGCCTGCGCCCGGGACAACGCACCCTTCACCGCATCGCGCGCCGCTTCGGCGTTCGGCCCGCTCTGCTCGCGGGTCTCGGCGAGGGTTTCCTCAATGGCGTCCTTGAGCGCCGAAAGGAAGCCGAGTCCCTGGCTCAACCCTTCGCGAATGCCTTTCCTCCTGCGACGCTCTCCGTCGGTTCCCCCTTCACTCACGGTGTACCTCTCTGTCCCTGGTGTCATCTGCCAGCCGCGTCCCGCTTCCCTGCGCGGGACACCGGTGACGGTTGGTTGCCGGCAGCCCGCTGACGAACTCCTGCCGGCCTTCGCGAATTCGTCGTCGGACCGCCGTCAGCCCACCCGCTCGATGTGCGCTCCGAGTCGGCGCAGGCGTTCGTCGATCTGTTGATAGCCGCGTTCGATCTGAGTGATGTTGTGGATCTCGCTGGTTCCCCTGGCGGCCAGGGCGGCCAGCAGGATCGCCATGCCCGCGCGAATGTCAGGGCTCTCGAGGCGTCCGCCCCGCAGCTGCGCGGGGCCGACCACGACCGCCCGATGCGGATCGCACAGGATGATCTGTGCCCCCATGGCAACCAGCTTGTCGGTGAAGAACATGCGAGACTCGAACATCTTTTCGTACACGAGCACGGTGCCGTGGCACTGCGTGGCCGTGACCAGCGCGATGGACGTGAGGTCGGCAGGGAACGCCGGCCAGGGCCCGTCGTCGATCTTGGGGACATGCCCGAAGGCGTCCGCCCGGATGTGTGGCTCGCGATCGCCTCTGACGACCAGCGACCCCTCATCAGGCTCGCACTCGACACCGAGACGACGGAACCCCAGCAAGGTTGCATCCAGATGCTCGATCGGGACATCCTCGATGACCAGGTTGCTTCGCGTCACCGCCGCGAGGCCGATGAAGGAACCGATCTCGATGTGGTCGGCGCCGATCCGGTATCGGGCTCCCCCCAGCTCTCCGACGCCCTCGATGTCGAGAACATGCGTGCCGATTCCGCGGATGCGCGCGCCCATCGCGTTCAGCAGGTGGCACAAGTCCTGTACGTGCGGCTCGGCCGCCGCGTTTCGAATCCGGGTGCGGCCGCGGGCGAGCGTGGCGGCCATCACGGCGTTCTCGGTGCCGGTCACCGAAGGCTCGTCCAGAAACATCGAGGCGCCTTCCAGCCTGGACGCATGGATCTCGAATTCCCTGCCCAGGCGGGTTTCTCCACCCAACGCCGCGAGTGCCATGAAGTGGGTGTCCAGGCGCCGCCGACCGATCACGTCACCCCCGGGAGGAGGAAGCAGCACCCGTCCGAAGCGCGCGAGCAACGGGCCCGCCAGCAGAATGGAGGCGCGGATACGCTCCGCGAGCGCGCGCGGGGGACGGACGTCGCTGACCTGTCCGGCATCCACGGTGACCACGTTGGGCCCCTCCCAGG
Organism: Gemmatimonadota bacterium; assembly: GCA_022822425.1. Classification (GTDB taxonomy): domain Bacteria; phylum Gemmatimonadota; class Gemmatimonadetes; order Longimicrobiales; family Gaopeijiaceae; genus BD2-11. The sequence goes on from JAJEBS010000021.1 coordinate 4,440, forward strand.
ACACTTCCGCGCCCAGGGCCTGCAGGATCGCGGCCAGCGCCTCGACATCCTTGATGCGCGGGACGTTTTCCAGGGTGACCGGCTCTGCCGCCAGAAGCGTCGCCGCAAGCGCGGGAAGAGCCGCGTTCTTGTTTCCTGCCGGCCTTATGGTCCCGCTGAGGGAGTGGCCGCCTTCGACAAGGAAGTGTGCCATGAAGTGGGGTTGGAAGGGTAGACTGGGTGGAGCCGCCGGGGGCCCGGCCAGCGGCGGGACCCTGACGGGGCGGTCGGGTGTCGGGTCTCCGGTCGCATTGCCGCGCCAACATACCACCTCGCCGACGCCCGGGCCAGCGGGATCAGGACGTGCATGGAAGTTCTTGCAGCGCAAGCCGCGCATGCGCTACTATCGGAGAACAAGTGATTCTACAAGTTGTTGTCAATACGTTAGATGTGCCCTTCGGTGACACGTTCGCCGGAGACCTCCCGCCAATTCTCCCGGCTTCATTGCCGTTCCTGATCATACGATGATTGCAACGTCCTGGGCGATAACGGCCGCGGCATCCGCCGGGGTGTCGGGGCAGGAACCTGCGCGCGACACGGTTCTGGTCATGGTCGCACCTTCGGGAATCGCGAATGTCAGCGAGTGGGGCCTTCTGGCCCTTGTGGTGCTGGCCTCCGTCGGCACCGTGGCGCTGCTGGCCTTCCTGAGACGACTGGACGTGCACGGGCGCCGCCTCACCGACATCGCGCGCCGGCTGGAGGAACAGAGCCGGCCGGTGCTCGAACGGGCCGGCGGCGTCGCGGACAACGTGGATGCCATCACCCGCTCGCTGCGCGACGAAGCGCAGCACCTCACGGGTTCCGTGCGGGCGCTGTCCGACCGGCTGAGGCAGGCTTCGACGCACATGGAAACCCGCATCGATGAGTTCAACGCGCTGCTGGAAGTGGTGCAGGCCGAGGCCGAGGAGACGTTTCTGAAGACGGCTGCGGCCGTGCGCGGGGTGGGCGCCGGCGCCCGAGCCCTGGAGCGCCCGCGCGCAACCGCTCGTTCCGCGTTGCCGGCCGAAGAAGATCCCCCGGGCCGGCCGGCAGGCGATGAACCGGCTGCGACGCCCGCCGTCGCGCGGGCGGATGACGGGCGCGGGCCGGCCGGCGAGGCCAGGTAGCGGGAACCACGGTCGGCACGCCCGCGGGGTCGACCGCCGATCCGCCGGGCTCAGCCGGCGTCGGCGTCCAGCGCGGCCCGCAGCAGCTGGTTGACGCGACGCGGGTCCGCCTTGCGCCCGGAAGCACGCATGACCTGGCCCATCAGGAACCCGAGAAGACGCGTCTCCCCGCCCCTGTAGCGGGCGACTTCCTCGGGATGCGCCGACACCGTGTCCGTCACCCACCTCTCCAGCACCCGGTCTTCGCGCACCTGCGTGAGCCCTTCCCGCTGGACGATGACCCCGGGCGGGTTGCCGGTGCGCGCCATGTCGGCGAGGACGGTCCTGGCCGCGGTGGCCGACAGCGTCCCTTCGTCCACCAGCACGAGCAGTTCGGCGAGTCGCCCAGGTGCCAGCCCCGGGGAGGAAAGGTCGGCGATTCCTCGCTTCACGGTCCTGAGCACCGGCCCCATCACCCAGTTGGACACGGTCTTGGGCTGCCTCCCGCACGCAACAACCGCTTCGTAGTAGTCCGCGAGTGGCCGGGACGAGGTAAGCACGTCCGCGTCGTAGGCGGGCAGGTCGTACTGACGCCTGAAGCGCTCGCGCTTCGCGCGCGGCAGCTCGCCCAGCCCGGCCCGCAGCGAGGCAACGCGCGCGGCCGAGAGGACGAGAGGCGGGAGGTCGGGGTCGGGAAAATACCGGTAGTCCTGGCTATCCTCCTTGTCCCGCATCACCCGCACGTTGCCTCCTGCGGCATCCCAGAGCAGGGTCTGGCGGGTCACGGCGCCCCCTTCGGCGCGAATCCGGGCCTGACGTTCGATCTCGACGCCGAGCGCCTTTTCCACAGCCGAGAAGCTGTTGAGGTTCTTGACCTCGGTGCTGGCCTCGAGGCGCTCGCTTCCCTTCTCGCGCAGGGACACGTTGGCGTCCACGCGCAGACTGCCTTCTTCCATGTTGCAATCGGATATCTCCAGGTATTCCATCAGTCGCCTGAGATGCTGGAGACAGGAGCGCGCTTCCCCGGGAGAACGCAGGTCCGGCTCCGAAACGATCTCGATCAGCGGGGTGCCGGTCCGGTTCAGGTCAACGGCGGTCGCGGAGGCGAAGCGGTCGTGCAGCGACTTGCCGGCGTCCTCCTCAATGTGCACGCGTCGGATCCGCACTCTCCGGCCGCCAACCAGTTCGACGGCTCCCCGGGTGGCGAGGGGACGTTCGAACTGGGAGATCTGATATCCCTTGGGCAGGTCGGGATAGAAGTAGTTCTTGCGGGCGAAGACGGAGGTGGGGTGGATCGTGCATTCCAGCGCGAGCGCCGCCCGGAGCGCAAGATCGACCGCTCCCGGGTCGAGCACGGGGAGCGCGCCGGGGAGCCCCAGGCAGACGGGGCACACGGCCGTGTTGGGAGGTGCTCCGAACGCGGTTGAATCCGCGCAGAACAGCTTGCGCCCGGTGTCGAGCTGAACGTGGACCTCCAGGCCGATCACGGCTTCCAGCGGTGAGCCATTCATGCCGCGTTTCCGCCGGACGGAACCGGAGGAGGCCCCACCATCCCCAGTTCGTCCTCCAGCAGCGCCGCCGCGGCCACCAGCGTGTCCTCCCGCCAGTGCGCGGCCATGAGCTGTCCCCCCACCGGAAGTCCCTCCGCCAGCCCGACCGGAACGGACAGCGCGGGGACCCCGGCCAGGTTGGCGGTCACGGTGAAGACATCGGACAGGTACATCCGGTAGGGATCGTGGATGCGCTCTCCCAGCCTGAAGGCGGGGGTCGGCGAGGTCGGGGTGAAGAGCACGTCCACGCCATCACGGAACGTCCGCTCGAAATCCCGGGCGATGACGGCCCGCGCCTCCTGCGCACGGCCGTAGTAGGCGTCGTAATAGCCCGCCGACAGCGCGTACGTCCCGAGCAGGATGCGACGCTTGACCTCGGTGCCGAAGCCCTCGGAGCGGGACAGTTCGTACAGTTGCCCGGTAGTATCGGCCTCCCGGCATCGGCGCCCGAAGCGGACACCGTCATAGCGGGCCAGATTGGAGGACGCTTCGGCGGGCGCGATGACGTAGTAGGCGGGAATGGCGTATCGGGTGTGCGGCAGGGACACGTCCCGCACCTCGGCGCCCGCTCCCTCCAGCGCGCCGAGGGCGCGCTCCGCCAGCCGGCGCACCACGGGATCCAGGCCGGAGGGGAAGTACTCGCGCGGAACGCCGACGACCAGCCCGCGCACCCCCCGTTCGCAGGCCGCCGTCAGAGGCGGCACCGGGCGGTCGACCGAGGTGGCGTCGCGCGGGTCGTGGCCGCTGAGGACTTCGAGCAGGGTCGCCGCATCACGCACGGTGCGACCGAGGGCTCCCACCTGGTCGAGAGAGGAGGCAAAGGCGACCAGGCCGTAGCGGCTCACCCGTCCGTAGGTGGGCTTGATGCCGACCACCCCGCAGAACGACGCCGGCTGGCGTACCGAACCACCGGTGTCCGAGCCCACCGCGACCGGCACGATGCCCGCGGCCACCGCCGCCGCCGACCCGCCGGAGCTTCCGCCGGGGACCCGTTCCCGATGCCAGGGATTGCGCGTGGGACCGAAGGCGGAGTTCTCGGTCGACGACCCCATGCCGAACTCGTCCATGTTGGTCTTGCCCACGATGACCGCCCCTCCCCTCCGAAGCCGGCGCACGGCGGTGGCTTCGTACGGGGAGCGGAAACCCTCCAGAATGCGGGAGCCGCAGGTGGTCGGGAACCCGGCCGTGACCAGGTTGTCCTTGACCGCGACCGGAATCCCCGCGAGCGGGCCGTCGCGTGGACCGCGGCGGCGGCCCGCGTGCGAGTCCAGCGCGATGAAGGCGTTGAGCGGTGCGGCACCCTGCTCCCACGCCCCGTGGGCCTCCAGTGCCTCCGCGGCCATCGAGCCCCAGGCACGTCTCCCGCTCCGGACTTCCGCGGCCCGCGCCGCCACGCCGCCCGCACTCGCCGTCACGGCGAGCCATCCCGTTCACCGGGTGCGCCTGCCACACCTGGCAGCCGGGGCACGACGAAAAGACCATCCCGCCAGTCGGGAGCGATGCGCGAGAGCGGTCGCTCGAGCGGATCCGGCGCCGTTTCGCCTTTTTCTGCCGGAGCGCTTCTCCCGTCCGGGGCATCCCCGAGGGGCCGCGTGGAGCCCTCGCCCTGCGGGACGCCCGACGTGGGAGCAGGCTCCGGCGCGATCTCGCCCAACACCGTCATGTGCTCCAGGATCGAACTCATGTCGCGCGCCATGCGTCCCGCCTCCCCCTTTTCGAGGCGGAGGCGAGCGAGCGCGGCGATCCGGCGAATCTCCTGAATGGTTACGGTCACACCCGGCTCCGGCTCCTGCGGCCTGCTCACTCGAACGCCCTCTCCAGACCCGCGAAGCGGGCTACCAGTTTCTTCCTCCCCACGTCATCGAAATCCACCGTCACCCTGAGGTCCGCACCGAAACCCGAGACCTCCAGGATCGATCCGAAGCCGAAGTTCCCGTGAACCACGCGTTCACCCTGCTGATACCGGGGAGCGTCCTGGTTCAGATCGTCGTATCCGGCCGGGTCCGGGTCCGCATACGCCTGGTTCCGGTCCAGGAACCTGCGGCCATGCCTGCCCTCCCGGTACCCGGCTCCCTCGCGATACCGGCGGCGGGACGACCCGAGCCGCGACGAGCGCCGGTATTCCACCAGCCTGTCGGGAATCGTGCCGAGGAACGAGGACGGCCTCGAGGTGGTCCCCTCGCCGGCCCTCCATCTTCGAGCCGCGTAGCTGAGATAGAGCTTCTCCTCCGCCCGCGTAAGCCCCACATAGAAGAGCCTCCGTTCCTCCTCCAGCTCGCCGGGCAGCTCCAGTGCCCGCGACAGCGGAAAGAGTCCCTCCTCCATCCCGGCGAGAAAGACGCAGGGAAACTCGAGCCCCTTTGCGCTGTGCAGCGTCATGAGGGTGACCGCGTCGGCCGCGCTGTCGTGGGCGTCGATGCCCGTGACCAGGGCCGTGTGCTGAAGGAACAGGTCGAGGTCGCTGGCCCCTGCGATCTCCTCCTCTTCTCCCGGGTCATGCTCCGAGGGGTCGAAGCGGAAGGCGGCGGCGATCAACTCCGTCACGTTCGCGGCCCTGTCTTCGCCCTCCGGCCCCTCTTCGCGCAGCCGCTCCCGCAGGTCCAGCCCGGTGACGACCGCCTCCGTGACCTCTCCCGCACCGCGTTCCCGGGCGAGGGAACGCCAGTCGGCGATCATGCGTGCGAAGCGCCGGACCGTGCGGGCCGTGGACGGCCGGATTCCCTCCACCGCATGAGCTTCCGCCGCAGCCTCGAGCGGCGACACCCCTCGTCCTCGCGCCCAAACCGTCAATCGGCTGCGCGACACCGTGCCGATTCCGCGCTTCGGATAGTTGACGACGCGGTTGAAGGCCTCTTCGTCCCGCGGATTCGAGATCAGCCGCAGATAGGCCAGCACGTCACGGATCTCGCGCCTCTCGTAGAAGCGCACCCCTCCGACGATCTGGTAGGGGATGAAGCGCCGCATCAGCTCCTCCTCGAGCGCGCGCGACTGGGCGTTGGTGCGGTAGAGGACGGCGAAACTCCCGTACGGCCATCCGTTGGCCTGCCTGAGCGACTCGGCCTCGTCCGCGATGCAGCGAGCCTCATCGGTTTCGGTCGCGGTGTGCAGAACGCTCAACAGCTCGCCGTCCGGACGGCGCGTACGCAGCGTCTTCTCCTTGCGGGCCACGTTGTGGGAGATGGCGGCATTGGCCGCGTGGAGGACGTGCCCGGTGGACCGGTAGTTGCGCTCCAGGCGGACGACGCGGGCGCTGGGAAAGACCGACTCGAACTGGAGGATGTTGCGGATATCGGCTCCCCGCCATCCATAGATGCTCTGATCGTCGTCGCCCACCACCATGAGGTTGCCGTGGACCCGGGCCAGCAGGTCGAGCAGGCGGAACTGCGCATGGTTGGTGTCCTGGTATTCGTCCACCAGCAGGAAGGCGAAGCGGTCGGAGTACCGGTGCAGGATGTCGGGAAAGGACTCCAGCAGCTCCACCGGCTTCATCAGCAGGTCGTCGAAGTCGAAGGCGTTCTGGCGCGCCAGCGCAGCCTGATACTCGGGGTACACCAGCGCCGCCACCGCCGCCAGCGGGTCGGCCCCGTCGGCGTTCTCGTCATGAAACCGCTGCGGGCCGACGAGCACGTTCTTGGCGGAGCTGATGACGCCCTGCACCGATCGCGGATTCCATCGGTCCGGGTTGACGCGCACGGCCTTCTGCGCCCGCTTGACCTGGTTCAGGCTCTGTTCGGCATCAAAGATCGTGAACGGAGCCGCCCGGCGGACTTCCGCCGCATGGATTCGCAGAAGACGGGCACCGAGGGCATGGAAGGTGCCGAGCCACATGCCGCGGGGCTCCTCCCCCAGATAGCCGGCGACGCGCTCCCGCATCTCACCCGCCGCCTTGTTGGTGAAGGTGACGGCCAGGATGCGATGCGGCGGCACGCCGTGCTCGCGCACCAGGTGGGCGATCCGGCAGGTGAGCGCCCGGGTCTTTCCGGTTCCGGCGCCGGCGAGCACCAGGAGAGGCCCCTCGAAGTGGAGCACGGCGGCGCGCTGCTCGGGGTTGAGACCCTCCAGGTGATCCACCGGATCA
>JAJEBS010000258.1 GCA_022822425.1 Gemmatimonadota bacterium
CGGGCGGCCTCGCGATCGACGGGCGCAACCTCGACACGTTCCTGCGCTCGGACCTGATCACCGACCCGCGGTACGACCGCCGCGGCCTCGACCGCGCGAACCTGTCCCAGAGCTACGACGCATGGACGACGCAGTGGAACGGATCGATGGAGACGAACCTGCGCCAGTCCGGCTTCACGCTGGAGGACGTCGAGACCGAGGCGCGTCTGATCGACAGGATCCAGTCGCGCATGGGGACCGAGGAAGGCCAGATGCAGGTGCTGCAGGGCGGCAACCTGGCGGCGGCCTCGATGGCGCGGCAGCTGAACGACCTCCGGCGGATCACGGCCACGCAGTCCGAGCAGACGAGCATCGCATGGGGACGCCAGCTGGACGAGATGGACCGCCGCGAGGCGGTCGAGCGCGACCGCCAGGGGGAGATCGAGGCATCGCGCGAGCGGCTCCGGAACGCGCAGGGGGGCCGGACGCTGAACGAGATCTGGCGGGTCGGGGAGCGGTGATCATGCGCATGCAGTCCATTGAGAAGCGGGTCATTCCGGCAGCGGCCGCTTTCGCCATCGGGGTCGCGCTGCTGCTGCGGCCCGAACCCGCGCTGGCCCAGGTCGGCGACGCGCTGGACGGCGCGACGGCGGCGCTCGAGGCGGTGCTCACGGAGGCGGGCGACACGCTCGGCTTCTGGGCCCGGCAGCTGCTGATCAGCCTCGTCGTGCTGGATTTCGTCTGGCGGGGCGGCAGGTGGCTGTTTTCCGGCCAGTCGATCGCGGCCTTCGCGGAGCCGACGGTCTACACGATCGGCATCGTCACGCTGGCTTGGGCCTTCACGAGCATCGTGCCGGACGTCGTGGGCTGGATCACCTGGCAGGCGACGGTGCTGTCAAACGCGGCGCAGCCGGGCGCCGGATCGGCCCTCACGCCGTCCGAAATGATGTCCGAAGGGCTGGGCAGGGCCCTGCTCTGGATCGGGGAGATCGGCCTGGATCCGGCAAGCTGGGTGTTTCTCCTGTGCGCGGGCATTTCGCTCATCGTGATGGCGGCGGAACTTGCGATGGTGATCCTCGTCTATGCCGAGATCCACCTGGTCGGGCTGGTCGGCATCGCCACGCTCGGCTTCGCAGGCCTGACCCAGACGCGCGGGGTCGCCAAGACCTTTGTGATGGTCCTGTTCGCGAAGGGGTTCAAGCTCCTGACGCTGCTCCTGGTGGTGGACGCAACGCACCGCCTGGCGCTGGCGGTGGTGGACGGGACCATGACCGAGGGATGGACGTCCGGCGGCGGGCCGATGCAGATCGCACCGAACGTTGTGGTTGATCCGTCCGTTACCGTGGCCGGCGCGATGGGCGCGGTCCTGATGCAGATCGTGGGCGTGGTGCTTGTCATCCTCTTGCCGGGCGCGGTGGAGCGACTCGTCGGGGGAACCGCGGTCGGAGACGTCGCCGGCACGGGCGGGAGGATGGTCGCGGGCGGGGGGGCGTCCGCAATGATGACCGCGGGCGCGGCCGTGGCGGCAGGCACCGCTGGCGCGGCCGTCGGCGGTGCCGCCCCGGTCGTGAAGAGCGGCCTGGAGGCTGCAAGGACGGGAGCGCCCTTCCCCGGAAAGGAGGTGGCGAAGGCGGGCTTGATCGGCGCCCTCCAGGGCGGCGTGAACTGGGGAGCCCTCGGCAAGAACGGCAACGTCCTGGGCGAGCTGGGCGGACGGCTCAGGAGAGGGGTCAACCGCATCGGAACCGGCTCAGGCGAGGATGGGCCATGACAGCGACGACATCCCCGGAAACCGCTCCCAAGCCGTCCCCCGGGCCCTCTCCGGAAGCCCTGGCCCGTGCGGCATGGGAGGATCGCCATGGCTCGCTGCCCGCGAGCGCGATCGCTGGATGCGGGCCGCCATGGCGAGCATGGGGCTGGCGGCGCTGGCCACGGGCTTCGGGATCTGGGCGGCGGTGAGCACGGAATACACGCCGTACATTGTCGCCGTCGACGAGATCGGCCGCCCTGCCCCGGTACTCGCCCCGCGCGAAATCACGGACTGGCCGGACGCGGTGGTGCGCCACCAGCTCGCCACCTTCCTGCGCGACTGGCGGTCGGTCTCGATGGACAGGTCGGCGATGGAGGGCCGCTTCCGGCGCATCCAGTACTTTCTCGAAAGGTCGTCGCCGGCCGACCGGAAGGTCATCGCCTGGGCCCGCGACCCCGACACGGCCCCGTTCAAGATCGCGGAGACCAGGACCGTGGATGTCGAGATCGTGGCGGTCAACCTTCTCGGCGGGCGGAGCTGGCTCGTGGAGTGGCTTGAGACCCGCCGGAACCGAAGCAGCGGGAAGGCCGAGGCTGCACGGCGCTTCCAGGGCACGTTCGTGCTCGACAGGCGGGTTGTGCGCGATGACGCCGTGCTCCTGCGGAATCCCCTCGGGCTCGTGGTCGAGGACTTCGACATCGTGAGGGTGGAGTAGTGAGCGAGGCCGAGTCGCAAACCGCCCCGAGCACGGCACCGGTGTCGCGCGCCACGGCCGTCGTGGTGGCCGTGGTCGTCGTCGCGGCGCTCGCGATCGGCCTGCTCGGCGGCGTCATGCTCAGGGAATGGACCGAAGGACCGGCGGACGTCGGGCGCTCGCCGCTCGACCCCGGCAACGTCGAGAGCCGTGCCGGGGACCTGGAGGGCGATGCCCCGGGGCGCCAGGCGGAGGCCGAAACGGCTGCCGATCCCGAAACCGAAGACGGTTCCGAGACGTCCCCGGCCGACGAGGCGTTCGCGGCCAGGCTGGCGGAGGAAGAGGCAAGGCTTGCCGAGCGGGCAAGGCTGGCATCCGACTCGCCGCTCACCCCGGCGGTGACGGAACCCGCGGCGCTCGTGGAAAGCCAGCGGCCGGGGGAAGCGCAACCCCCGCCAGCACCGGCGGCTGCGCCGCCTGCGGCCGCGGCCGGAAGCGGCCCTGCCCCGCAGGCATTCGCGGCACCCCTGGACGCGCTCGACGGCGCGGCGCCAACCCACGTCCTCGCGCGCGGCAGCGTGATCCCCACGGTGCTGGAATCCTCGATCGACTCCGACCTGCCCGG
>JAJEBS010000209.1 GCA_022822425.1 Gemmatimonadota bacterium
CCCTCTAATCCCGAAGAAGGTGCCGTAGATGAACTGAATGCCCCAGACGCCGCGCCACGAGCCATCGTTCCCCTGAGTCCGCCGAAGCCAGGCGTCCGCCTGCGAGATGGCGCGCTCGGCGGCCGCATCGATGACCTCCGGGTCGTGCTCCCGACAGGCGACCAGCGCCGCGAGGCAGGAGGCGGTGCACTCGACGAAGGAATGCTCGGTCATCGAGTCGCCAAACATCTCCGCGGGGTTCACCCACTCGAGGTCGAAAACCGAGCGCTGTGCCTCGTAGCTGCCGAATCCACCATCACGATTCTGTCCGCGCAACATGAAGCGGACTGCCTCGCGAAGCGCCGTCGGGGCGACGGCGGAGGGGTCCGCCGCGAGGAGCCCGAGCACGGCCTCCGCCGTGCAATCCGTCACCGGCCATCCGTGCCAGCCGCCGGCGAAACACCAGCCGCCGTTGGGGTCGTTGCGGAACGCCTCGCGATAGCCTTCGAAGCTGTGATCGATCTGCTGTTCGCGCAAGAAGGCAGACCCGCGCCGCAGCGCGTCCGTCACTCCGGGAAACTCGGGTGCGCTCGCCAGTGCCTGGAGCGCAAAGCCCGTGTCCCACGAGGCGCTTCGCGCTCCCGTGGCTCGGGCTCCGCGCTCCTCGTCTTCCCAGAACCAGAGGTCGAGTTGCTCCAGCGCCCGCCGGCAGTCGCCGTCATCCGGGTCGTGCAGCCACAGGGCCAGGATGTTGAGCAGGCCGCTGACGGGCGAGATGCTCGTGTGGTCGGTGGTCTGCAGTTCCCACTTGATCTGCCCGATGAGCGACTCGATGGTGTTCTCGCGCAGGCGCCGGTGGTGGAATCGCTCCAGTAGCTTCGCGGCCTGGTAGCCCGCCCGCAGCCAGACGGTCGGCCGCGCGTAGAGGTCGGCCTCGCGCAGCTGATTGCGGCTCGCGGGAAAGTCAACGTTCTCGAATCCCTGCGGATACAACTCCTCGCGCAGGCTCTCGATGAGGGGCGTGACGGGGGTCTGGAAGCGGCGGGGGTAGATGGCGGCCATGGCCATGTAGATCAGCCGCGTGTGGCAGTACCAGTTCGAGGGATGCAGGGGAAGCCGGCGCGGAAGCCGCCAGAGCTCCGGGAGAATGGGATGGATTCCGCGCCAGTCGTACAGATTGAGCAGCGCCAGCCAGAACTTGCCCCAGCTGGGGATGCCGAGCGTCCCCTCTTCCTGGAGAAAACGCCGCGCCGGCTCGACCAGGGGATCGTCGCGTTCAACGCCCAGCAGGCGCGACGCGACGTAGACCAGGGTGGTCACGAACAGGTGCGGCTGCCCGTGCTCGTGCAGGCCCCACACTCCCCCGGGCAGCCGGGACTGCTCGAAGTAGCGCAGCACGCGCCGCTGCCGCCCGCTCTCGATCGGCCGGCCGATGATGTGCTGGAGCAACACCCACTGGGCCGTGATCATCGGGCACCAGACCATCTCGCCTTCCCACCCGCCGTCCTCGCCCTGGAGCTCCAGCAATCGAGCGGCGGCGCTCTGCAGGGCCGCGCCGGCATCGGGCGAGGCCACCTCGGCGCTGGGCTCGGCGGGCTTGTCGTCGGGACCGGAGGGCGCCGAAGACGTCGACGGCATTGAGGTCAGAAATGCGCGAGACAGCGTCTCGGGCAGCCCTTCGACGTTCTGGCCATCCCCGCCTCGAACGGTGTGCAGGCGCCAGGCGCCCCGTATCAACCACCCGAGACGGTTGCCCATGCCACCAACGACTTCGCGGAACCGGCGCCAGGCCGGCGGGCTGGGTGACCTCGGGACGGAGGCCATGACGGCCGTCGCCACGGTCTTCGAGAACTCCCGGCTGATGGTGGCGATCGAGGTGTCTTCACAGGCGAGGAGGCGGACGGTTTGCTCGCGCACCGCGGAACTTCCCCTCCACCGGCTGTACATCGCGTGCCGCAGCGCGGTCGTTTCGGCACGACGGTCGGCGAACGCCTCGTAGAGGCCCATGGCGAGCAGTTCGGGGATCCGCGTGGCTTCGAATCGCTGCCTGCGGAAGTCGCCGAACTCCTTGCTCTCCGCCAGCGCCAGGGCATCGAGGAAGCCGAGCGTCATGCCCGTGGCGGTCAGGGGGTGGTAGTGCCCGGCCGCGTCTCCAATGAGCACCCGGCCCGAGCTTCCGTAGCTGATGCGCGGGCCGATGGCATTGGCGGCGGCCTGCACGCGCTCATCGGACCATGCCTCGAGGAAGGCCGACTGCAAACCCTCCGGCATCCAGCGCACATACGAGTCGTGCAGCAATGCCTTCCAGTCCTGGGGCCCATAGCTCAGGGGGAAATCGATGAATGCGCGGACGCGATCCTCATCGAGACGGTAGAGGAGCATCGGACCGGGCGCACCGGCAACCACATGCCCGAATCCCTCCAGCGGCAGGTTCACCCCTTTCAGCGTGAGCCCCACCATCCGCGAACAGGTCTTCGTTCCGGCCGGCAGGCCCAACGAGCGCCGCACCACCGAGGACCGGCCGTCGGCGCCGACGATGCGTTCGGCGGCGATGGTCTGGTCGAGCCCCGCCTGCGAGAAGGAAACCCGCCCGTCTTCGACGGCGTTCACCCGGGCGTGAAGCCTGAGGTCGACGCCCGGCTCCCGTTCTGCGGCCCCCCGCAAACGCGAGACCAAGGCCTCGTGTTCGCAAACGAGGCTGTGGGCTCCATCCGGATAGGGAAGGACGATCGGCTCGCCGCTGTCTTCCGGAAACACGGCGAAGCCCCGGCCCGTGGCGCCCTGACCGTCCACTTCGAGTGGAATCCCGAACCTGTTCAGGACCTCCACGGCGGGCGGGTGCAGCCACTCGCCGGCCAGCCTTCGGGAGGCCGAGGGATTCGCCTCGAACAGTGCGACCCGGGCGCCGTTGCGCGCATGGGCGATCGCGCAGAGGCTGCCCACGGGTCCAGCGCCGACGATAGCCACGTCGTAGCGGCCATTGCGGGTGTCAGTCACGGGGAGAGCCCGCCCCGGCGCCAGCGCCGGCGGCGCCGCCAACCGGGCGCTTCGTGCTCGAGACTGATGCTCGATCTCTCGAATCTGCCCGAAGAGTCGTCAGGCGAGCCTGACTCCATGGAGGCGCTCCTATCCAAATTGCGGGTGGAAAATCTCGTGCCTGGCGGGCGGAATCGTACCGGAATGTGCGACCTTCGCTTGTATGCGTTCATACGGCGGAACACCGTCGGGCCCGGTAGATTCCAGGCGTTCTCGTGACTATGGCGAGACTCTGGTTGTGACGCCAATGTCGAAGGCTCCTCACCCCTTTCAGCCTGACGAATGGCGCGCACACGCGGGCGAGGAAGGGACATGGGGCGGCAGCAGCAGCGATACTATTCCTTCCGCAATGGGACCTCTTGGCGTGTTGGAACGAAACGCTGGTTCCGACAAAGCTGCCAAAAGGCGTGGGACGTAGGCCGTCAATTGTGGTGCAGGTCCGAAGAGCGCGAACCGACTCACGGGACACCCGCCCTGAGCCTTCGGGAGCAGGTCCAGGTGCCCTTGATGAGAGCTCAACGCGCCGGCCGCGCACGCTATGCACCTGGGACGATAGACGGAAATGCTTGACTCGATAAGCAGGCTCGTGACAGCCCGGCCCTACGTGACGCTCGTCGCGCTCCTCGTCATCACCATTGTGCTTGGCGCAGGCGTGTCGCTACGCGCGGAGCTCGACGAGACGGACGGGTACTTCCCTCGCGACAGTGCCGTCGCCCGAGCGCTGGATCAGATCGATGAGCTCTTCGGGGAGTCGGGCGACACCAGCATCGTCACGCTCCTCTTCCGCGGAGAGGCCCTCACCCCCGGGGGACTCTCGCAGATGTCGGGACTGCTCGACGAGGTTACCGGCGACCCTGAGCTGGCAGCGCTCCTCGCGCCGTTCGATCCGATCGCCGCGCCCTCATTGTTCATCGGGGCCGCGCTCCAGGTGGATAGCTTCGAGTCGGTCCCGCAGGCACAGATAGACGCCGTGCGCGACGTTCCGGAGATCCAGGCGGTTCTCGCCGCGATGACCGGAACCGACGCCGACGGCACCTCGATCGCGATTGCCACGATCCGCCTTCAAGACACGGGCGACGAGAAGATTCAGAACGCGGAACGCCAGATCTTTGACCTGGCATCCGGCGCTGAAGGCCCTCTTCGCGTGAGCAGTGTGTCGAAGGTTGTGATCGAGGAGGAGTACCAGCGGTCGTACCGGGAGGACATCACCCCGCTGATTGGAGCAGCCTTCGTGCTGATTGCGGGCCTGATATTCCTCTTGCTGCGGTCACCATCCGACCTGGTGCTGTCGCTGGCGGGCCTGCTGATGGCGATCGTGT
>JAJEBS010000321.1 GCA_022822425.1 Gemmatimonadota bacterium
CCGGGATTGGGAAGCGGCCCCTTGTCGATGAGCACGAGGTCGCGCCAGCCGAGGTCGGCCATCTGGTGCACGGCCGGCGTGAGGGGAATGGTGGCGCCGGCCATGGCCGCGAGGCGCGGGCTCCAGACGCCGCACGCAATCACCACCTGCTCGACCGCGATCGTGCCGCGCGCGGTCGCCACGGCGCGGATGCGCGGGCGCCCGAACGGCGGGCGGGTGACCTCGAGCCCGGTGACCTCGGTCTCGCCCAGCACCGTGAGGGCGCCCTTCGCCAGCGCCCGCTCGCGCATGATCGTGCCCGCCCTCACCGAGTCGACCACCGACACGCTCGGCGTGTAAAAGCCGCCCCGGATGACGTCGCCGTTGACGAACGGCGCCCTGGCGACCACCTCGGCCGGCGACAGCAGCTCGGCCTCGATGCCCCAGACCCGCGCCGAGGTCATGCGCCGCCGCAGCTCCTCCATGCGGTCCTCGGTGCGCGCCACCTCGATGCCGCCGCAGGTGGTGTTGACACCGAGCGCCGCGTACTGCCGCTGGCTCTCCAGGGTCAGCATCGCGATCTCGCGGTTGTGATCGGTCGGGAAGATGAAGTTCGAGGCGTGACCGGTCGAGCCCCCGGGATTGGGAAGCGGCCCCTTGTCGATGAGCACGAGGTCGCGCCAGCCGAGGTCGGCGAGGTGCGCGACCAGGCAGTTGCCGACGATGCCCGCGCCGATCACCGCGATGCTCGCCCGCGCCGGCGGGGTCGCCGGAGGCCCCCCGGCGGCGGTGGTGTCGGATCCGCTCATCATCGTCCTCCGTTCCGGGCGCGTGGCACCGGTGGCTCCCGTCTCCGGTCGCACGCCTGACCCCGGCGACTCGCCGATTGCTCGACCGTGGTTCGCCAGCCGGCCCGATCGTGACCGGGCCGCCCGGGATTCGGCCGTCGCGCCGCCGAACCACTCCGGCGTATCCCGCGAGAACCCAGTGAATCCAGGGGTTCTTTTCCCGCACGAACACCCATACACGAGGGTCTCGGCCCCCCCTTGCGGCGAACGCTCCGGGACCGTTGACCGGGACGCGACCATGCATGATCATGCAGTGACGGCCGGTTCGCAACGACATCACGGGAGGCGCCATGAGCGGCCAGCCCCGCAGCGTCGATCAATCCGACCGCATCGTGCCCATCAACCTGCGCCAGAGCGGGCGCACCCCCACCGAGTTGCTCATCTCGACGCGCGTGCGGAAGTCGCCCTACTGGCACCTGTCCCACGAGGCGGGCTGCTGGCGGGCCACCGTCTACAACCGCGTGTACCACCCCCGAGGCTACGTGCGGCCCGAGGACGGCGGCGCCGCGGCCGAGCACGAGGCCCTGACGAAGCACGTCACCCTGTGGAACGTCGCCGTCGAGCGGCAGATAAGGGTCGCGAGGCCCGACGCGGAGCGGTTCGTCGACTACGTCGTCACCCGCGACGCGACCCGCATCGAGCCGATGCGCGCCCGCTACGCCATCCTCTGCAACGAGAAGGGCGGCATCCTCAACGACCCGGTGCTGCTGCGCCTTGCGCGCGACGAGTTCTGGTTCTCGCTGGCCGACTCCGACCTGCTGTTCTGGCTGCAGGGCGTCAACGTGGGGATGAGGATGAACGTCGAGATCGACGAGATCGACGTGTGCCCCCTGCAGATCCAGGGGCCGAAGTCGCTGGCGCTGATGGCCGACCTGGTGGGCGACGGCATCCGCGAAATCCCCTACTACGGCCTCATGGAAGCCGAGATCGCGGGGTGCCCGGTCGTGATCTCGCAGTCGGGTTTCTCGGGGGAGAAAGGCTACGAGATCTACCTGCGCGACGCGACCCTGCACGCCGAGAAGCTGTGGAACGCGGTGCTCGAAGCGGGCGAGGCGCACCAGCTCATGGTGATCGCCCCCGGCCATCAGCGCCGCATACAGGCGGGCATCCTTTCCTGGGGACAGGACATGGACCACGAGACCGTCCCGTTCCAGTGCAACCTCGGCTACCAGGTGCCTCGGGAGAAGAAGGGCGACTATATCGGCCGGGCCGCCCTCGAAGGGATGCGCGCGGAGATCGAGGCCGGGCGGCCGCCATTTTCCATGGTTCTGGTGGGGTTGAAGATGGGCGGCAGGCCCATCGACGACTATGCGCCCGATTTCTGGCTGGTGTCGGGCGCGGACGGCGGCGAGCCCGTCGGGTACCTGACTTCGCCGTGGCATGCTCCGGAGCTCGGATGCAACATCGGCCTGGGCTACGTCCCCGTGGGGATGTCCGACGTCGGGACGGAGCTTGCCGTCCGGCTGCCGGACGAATACGCGAGCGAGCCGGGCAGTCCCGACTGGGCGCGGGTTTGCGAGGTTCCGTTCCGGCCATCGGCCAACCCGAGTGCGCGTGAGCTGGCGCACGCGCGGGGCCGGGATGCGGTGGTTTAACGCCTCATCCGGCTCCCGGACGGGTCGAACAGCGCGGTGCCGACCGCAGCCACCGTGATCGGGAAACACTCGTTCATGTACATCACCTGCAGCCGCTCGCCGACGCGGGCCAGTTCGGCCGGCAGCCAGGCCATCAGCAGGTACTTGCCCACGGTCGGTCCCATTCCGGCGGAGGTCACCCGTGACTCCCTCCCCAGTGCGTCGACGATGCGCTCTCCGGCCAAGGTCAGGATCGGCTCGTTTCCGCCCGTGGGGAAGCGTGCGATGCCGGATGCGCTCGTGTGGTCGTCCATGGCGAGCGTGCAGATCCTGGCTATCGGACCCCGTTCGCGGGCCCTAAGGAAGGCGGCCTTGCCGATGAAGTCCGCCTGCTTCACGCGGCGTCGCGCCAGCCCTGCTTCGACCGGTGAGTACTCCGACGTGAGCTCGGCGCCCATCAGCAGGTAGCCCTTCTCCATGCGTCCGGTGGTGCCGTAGACACCGATGCCCACCGGCCTGGCGTCGAATTCGCGGCCGACGCGCCAAATCGCGTCCCAGAGCGCCAGGCCGTGCTCCGCGCGCGTGTAGATCTCCCAACCGCTCTCGCCCACGTATGAGATGCGCAGCATGGTGGCGGGGATTCCGTCGATGAGGACGTCCCGCACCGACCCGTACGGGAATTCCTCCTGGCTGACTCCACAGTCGGCGATGCGCGCGAGAAGCCCCTGCGCATCGGGTCCCCACACCCCGAGGGTGGTTATCGCGGACGACCGGTCCTCGAACTGCACCGACCCGTCCGCCGGCAGATGTTTGCGGAACCAGAACGCGTCGCGCGCGCCGTCCAGGACCCCGGTGACGATGCGATACCGGTCCTCGGCCAGCCGCTGGATGGTCAGGTCGGCGCGGAAGCCTCCGTCCGGGGTCAGGAGCGGCGTGTAGATCGAGCTGCCGACCGGACGGTCGCACGGGTTGACCGTCATCCGCTCCAGGTACGGGAGCACACCGGGCCCGGAGACATCGAAGACCTGGAACGCGCCCAGATCCACCACGCCCACCTTCCCGCGCAGGTGCAGATGCTCCGCGTTGATGATCGGGGACCACCAGCGCCGGTCCCACTCGTGCGGGCGGTCCGGGACTTCGTAGCGCGCCACCAGGTCCTCGTTCGAGGCGTACCACTGCGGGCGCTCCCACCCGCGCGCCTCGAAATACTCCGCGCCCAGTGCCTCGGTCCGAGGGTGGAACGGGGACCGGTTGACGCCGCGCGCGGATTCCCACTGCTCGCGCGGATGCACGATCCCGTACGTCTTGCGGAAGTGCTCCCGGCAGCGCGTCTGGACGTGATGGACCGTGCGCTCGTGCGGCTGGAAGCGGGTGACGTCGGACTCGTGCGGGTCGAGGAGGCGCGGGTAGCCGTGCGTCATCCACTCCGCGACCAGGCGCGCCGAGCCGGGGCCTTCCCGCACCCACACCGCCGCCGCCGACCAGAGGTCGGCCACCTCGGCGGTCTCGCCCAGCAACTGCTGCGTGTCGGGCGTGAGAGAAAGCACGCCGTTGACCGCATACTCCATCTCGGTGCCGGCCAGGAGCTCGCCCATGATCTCGCGCGCGTGCTCCAGTTGCGGCGCGAAGTCCCCGGACGTGAAGGGCAGCTCGGTAGGGGACCGCTCCGCCTCGGCGACGGACGGAATGTCGTCGGGGTGCATCAGAATGGGACGATGCGCATACGAGCCCACCTCCATCGCCCCGTCGCTCTGGCGCTCGTACATGAACGAGTCCATGTCGCGCACGATGGGGTAGCCGATCTCGTTGCCGGTTCCGAGCAGGAGTTCGACCGGGCCGAAATCGGCCATCTGGTGCACCGCAGGGGTGAGTGGGATGGTGGCGCCGGCCATCGCCGCGATGCGCGGGCTCCAGACGCCGCAGGCGATGATCGCGTGGTTGACTTCGATGGTTCCGCGAGTCGTGGCCACCGCCCGGATGCGCGGGCGTCCGAAGGGCACCGGTCCCACCTCGAGGCCGGTGACCTCGGTCTCGTCCAGGACCGTGAGCACGCCCCTGGCGAGGGCCCGTTCCCGCATGATCGTGCCCGCCCCGACCGAGTCGACGACGGAGACGCTCGGGGTGTAGAAGCCACCCAGAATGACATCCGGGTTGACGAACGGGACCCTGGCGACAACTCCTGCCGGCGTCAGCAGCTCGCTTTCGATGCCCCACACGCGGGCCGAGGTCATGCGCCGGCGCAACTCCTCCATGCGCTCCCCGGTTCGCGCGACCTCGATTCCCCCGCAGGTCGTATTGGCGCCGAGCGCTTCGTACTGGCGCTGGCTCTCAAGCGTGATCAGCGCGATTTCGCGCCCGTGATCGGTCGGGAAGATGAAGTTGGACGCATGCCCGGTGGACCCGCCGGGATCGGGCAGCGGGCCCTTGTCGATCAGCACCAGGTCATCCCATCCGAGCCTCGCCAGGTGCTCGACCAGACAGTTGCCGACGATGCCGGCGCCGATGACCGCGACGTTGGCCCGTTGCGGTGCGGTGCGTCGTTCGCTCATGGCAGCTTTCGCCTCGCGGGGGTGCCCGCCGTACCGCGCGAGCCGCCCCGCCGTGCTATCGGGCGACTCCCTCCCCCGCGGTCATCCCGGCAAGGCGAGGGTGCAGGGCGCTCCTACCGCGACTTCTTCGCCACCAGGAGGCAGAGAAGGAGAGCCACCAGCGGGACCACGGCCTGGGCAGCCTGACCGTTGGTGACCAGTGTGTAGATCGCGCCGAGCATGATCGGGATCATGGCCGCAGCCGCGAGGAAGCGCGTCTTACTGACCAGGAAGCCCACGCCGGCCGCCGCCTCGGCGATGCCGATCAGGTACTGGAACCAGCCGGAGTATCCCCACATTGCGAACTGCTCGACCATCATCCCTGCCAGCTTCATGCCGCCGTTCAGCAGGAAGAGCAACGCCAGCAGCACCGATACGATGGTAATCCCCCTGCTTCCCTTGTCCGCCATTTCTGCTCCTTGCGTTGCGAGTGCGGGATGACCCGAGTGTTGAATGAGCGACGAAGGTACGGCTACCTCGAATAGTTGGCCACGGTGGCCGCGAGCAGGAATGCCAGCGCGGGAATCGCGATGCGGTCGGTGTCGCCGGCCCGCAGCAGCGTGAAGAGCGCGCCGAGCATGACGGCCATGATCGCCAGTGCGCCGTACAGCCGCGTCCCCTTCCGCATCAGAGCGAGGCCCGCCGCCGTTTCCGTGACGCCGATGAAGTAGAAGAACCAGACGGGGTAGCCCCACACCTCGAACCGGTCCCACCACCCCCCGATGAGCTTCATGGCACCCGTCATCAGGAACACCAGCGCCAGGAGCACCGACACGGTCGGAATCACCTGTTCCGGCACGTCCCTGGTCGCTGGGTCCCTGGTTGGCATGCGTTCCTCCCGACCGGTCTAGAGCATCCTTCCCCGGAACGGACTCGGTGAACCCCTTGATCGCCTGCTTCGGACCCGGGGAAAGTACGGTCTGACCGGTGTCGGGGACACGGTGCCGGTTTGGCTCCCTCGAGCGCCGACGCCAGCCCGAACCCTGACGTTACGGCGGAACACCTGAGGGTAAAATCACGGCAGGAAGTCACGTAAAGTCAACTGGGACTGCACGATCTGCGTTTCCTGCCGTTGTACTGGACCTTGCTGGACCGTGCCGCGAAAGCGGGAAAACCGGACCTGAATG
>JAJEBS010000339.1 GCA_022822425.1 Gemmatimonadota bacterium
GATCCGTCCGGAAAGCGCACGCGGTCGACAGACAGATGGACCACGCGTCCGTCGTGCACGACGCGCCCCGACAGGCGTCCCGTCCCGTCCGGTCCCGGTACCGCGTCCGGACCCGGATGGCGAACGGTGTCTCCTCCGGGATACACCGCCCGCCCGGCGGACTCGTATGGATGCAACTCCTGTTCGTGCGACACGACTTCTCCCGTCAGGTCATCATGCCCCGCGCGCCGGGGGGCGCGAGCGAATCCGCCGCATCACGCGAGGGACCCCACGATGCGGCTGCCTTGCGGACACTTGGGCGCAACTGGACGGCGAGGGGTTGCCCGAAGCGGTCACCCGGCGTGCCCCCCGCGGTCGTGATCCACCGTGCCCGCGACCTTCCGCGGGTCGCCATCGCCGCGTTGCAGGCGACCCGCACGCGCGCATCAGAAGTCGTGGTGGACCTCGACCGGGCCGAGGGACTCGAGGTCCGGCGCCACCCGGTCGGCGTCACCCGCCACCACGACCGTGAGGGCGTCCGGGTGAAGCCGGCGGCGGGCAGTGCGCGCGACGTCGTCGACCCTCACCGCCCGCACCCGCTCGCGGTAGCGCGCGTGGTAGTCGGCTGAGAGGCCGTGCACGAACACCCGCGCGATGCCGGACGCCACCTGGGCCGTCGTCTCCATGCGCAGCGGAAAGATGCCCGCCAGGTAGTCGCGCGCGCCGCGCACTTCCGCGGGTGTGGGCCCGCCGGCGACCAGCGCCTTCGTCTCCGCGAGCACCTCGCGGACGGCCGCCGCGGTGACTTCGGTCGCCACCGCCGTGGCGATGCGGAACATCCCGCCCGCGCGCCGGAGGAGGAAGCGGGAACTCACGCCGTAGGTGAAGCCCTTGTCCTCCCTGAGGTTGAGGTTGAGGCGACTGGTGAAGGCGCCCCCGAGCACGGAATTGAGCACGATCAGCGGGAAGAAGTCGGGCGTCGTGCGCGGCACGCTGGCATGGCCGATGCGCAGCTCCGACTGAACCGCGCCCGGGCGATGGACGATCACGATGCGACGCTCGCCGAAGCGGGGCCCGGCCGTCGCTTCGACGGGAGCCGCCTGCCCCCGCCAGCCGCCGAAACACTCGGCTGCGAGATCCGTCACTTCCCCTTTCGCGACATCGCCTGCCACCACCAGCGCGGCTCCCCGCGGCACGTAGCGGCTGCCGGCGAAGTCGGCCACATGCGTGCGCTCCAGGCCCGCAACCGTTCTCTCCGTGCCCGCCATCGGCCGTCCGTAGGTGGTGCCATCGGCGAAGAAGAAGTACGCCGCGGCGGCAGTGGCGAGCTGAGCGGGATACACTCTGCGTTGTCGGATTCCTCCCAGCTGCTGCTCGCGGGTGCGCTCCACCTCCTCACCCGGATACCCGGGAGTCAGGACCACCTCGGACAGCAGCCGGAGCGCCCTCGGAAACCGGTCGGCGGCGCAGGTCAGCGACACCACCGTGGAGTCCCAGCCGGTCGAGGTCGCCAGGTGGGTACCCATGTCCTCCAGGGCGCACGCCAGCTCCACCGCCGAGCGGCGGACGGTTCCGCCATGGAGCGCCCTGCCGGCCAGCACCGCAAGCCCCGCCTGCGGCCCATCGACCGTCGCCTCGCCCGCATCCATGACCAGGAGGGCGGTCACCAGGGGAACCCCGGGCCGGCGCGCGGTTCGCACCTCCAGCCCGGAAGCGAGACTCGCGACATGCACCCCCGGTACCGCGAAGGGTGCAACCGGTCCCGGCCCCGGTGGTGTGCGGGGGAAGCTCGCGGGGCTCACGCGGATGCCCGGGGCACGTACGTCAGAATCGCCCTGTTCCCGGGTCCGAGGCGCTCTCCGGCCAGGGTTTCCACCGCCTCCGGGGTCACCGCGCGCAGGCGATCGAGCTCCGTGGAGACCCGACCCGGATCTCCGAACTGGGTCGCAAACATCGAGAGCAGGTCAGCGCGCCGGGCCACCACCTCGAGTTGCCCCAGGATGGCGGTCTCGGCCATGGCCACGGCCCTGGCGACCTCCCCGGAAGAGACCGAGCTCAGCGCGTCGATCTGCTCGACGACGGCGGCCGCCAGCTCGCCTGGATCGATCCCGAGGTTGCCGGTCGCCTGAACCACCATCATCCCGGCTCCAGTCATCAGCGGAAAAACGTGTGCCGCGACATCCTTGGCGAGTCGGCGCTCCAGCACGAGCGAGCGGTGGAGACGCGATGCCCGCCCCCTGCCGAGAATGTCGCCGGCGACATCGGCGGCGTAGAAGGCGGGATCGTCGAAGGCAGGCACACGCATCCCGGCGTAGACCCGCGTGAGCGGCACTTCGGCCTCGACCGTCTGGCCGCCATCGACGGGGTTCTCGCGCTCGGCGTCCGTGTCTCCGGGGATCAGCCGCTTCCCGGCTCCCGGAGGGATGTCGCCGAAGTAGCGCCTGATCCACTCGAGCGCGCGCGTGGACTCGAAGCCGCCGCAGAGCGTGAGGACGGCGTTGTCGGGGGCGTAGTAGGCGCGAAAGAACGAATCGAGATCGCCGAGCGTGAACCCGTCGATGTCCTCCAGGGAGCCGATGACCGGATGGCGATAGGGATGTCCCGGCGGATACACCATCTCCAGCATGCGCTCATCCCAGTCGCCGTACGGCTGGTTGTCGTAGCGCTGGCGGCGCTCGTTCTTCACGACGTCGCGCTGGTTCTCGAGCTTCTCGGCGGTGAGGGCGGGAAGCATCCAGCCCATGCGATCCGCCTCGAGCCAGAGCGCCAGCTCCAGATGATGCGAAGGGACGGTTTCGTAGTAGTTGGTCCGGTCGAACCAGGTGGACGCGTTGGCCGATCCGCCCACGCCCTCCAGCAGCTCGAAGTGCTGGTTGCCGGCCACGTGGCGCGAGCCCTGGAACATCATGTGTTCGAAGAGATGGGCCAGGCCGGTCTGTCCCGGACCTTCGTTCCGGGAACCCACGTCGTACCAGAGGTTCACCGCGACGATGGGCACGGAGCGCTCCGGGGAAAGGACGATCCGGAGTCCGTTCTCGAGGCTGTGTTCTTCGCAGGGTATGGAGATCACGGGCGCGTACCGGGCGGCGGAAGGCGAGGGGTTCAGCTGCCGAACTTCGCCAGCCGGCCGGCGTGAGCCAAGGCCAGCGACATGATGTGCCGCGCGGCGATGGTGCCCACATCGCCCTGCCGGCACGCATTCTCGGTAAGGCGGCGCCCCGTCGGCCGGGCGTGGCGCGACCGGAGCAGGAGGGGCACCGCGTGCCAGGAATGGCCGGCCGTGGTGGCGGGGGTGCTGTGGTCACCGGTGACGATCACCACGCCGCCGTCGTCCAGT
>JAJEBS010000011.1 GCA_022822425.1 Gemmatimonadota bacterium
CGAGGGCCGGCGCTTCGTGACTCTGCCTGAGCCTGTGCGGGAAGCCCGCCTAGGCGTCGAAGTAGAGGGAGAACTCGTGGGGATGCGGGCGGATATCGACCGCCTGCACCTCGGCCTCGCGCTTGTAGTCGATCCAGGTGCGGATCAGGTCCTCGTCGAAGACCTCGCCCTGGAGCAGGAAGTCGTGGTCTTCCTCAAGCGCGTCGAGGACGCCGCCGAGCGAGCCGGGGAGCACGGGGTAGCCGTGCTCGTGCGGGTCGATCTCGAAGAGATCGACGTCGTCGACCGGGTCGCCCGGGTCGATGCGGTTGGCGATGCCGTCGAGCCCGGCCATGAGCAGGGCGGAGAAGCCGAGGTAGGGGTTGCAGGTCGGGTCCGGCGAGCGGAACTCGAGGCGCTTCGACTTGGGGTTGGCGGAGAGCATGGGGATGCGGATGCCGGCGCTGCGGTTGCGGGCGCTGTAGACGAGCACGTTGGGCGCCTCGTAGCCGGGCACGAGCCGCTTGTAGGAGTTCGTCGTGGGGGCGCAGAAGGCCATGAGGGCGGCGCCGTGCTTGATCAGGCCGCCGATGTAGTAGCGCGCCATCTCGGAGATCATCCCGTAGCCGTTCTCATCGAAGAACAGGTTGACCCCGTCCTTCCAGAGCGACTGGTGGACGTGCATGCCGTTGCCGTTGTCCTCGAAGACGGGCTTGGGCATGAAGGTCGCCGTCTTGCCGTTGCGGCGGGCGACGTTGCGGACGACGTGCTTGTACCACTGGAGGTTATCGGCCATCTGCACGAGGGGCCCGTAGCGCATGTCGATCTCGCACTGGCCGGCGGTGGCGACCTCGTGGTGGTGGATCTCCACCTGGATGCCGACCTTCTGCATCTCCAGCACCATCTCCGTGCGGATGTCCTGCAGCGTGTCGCGCGGAGGAACGGGGAAGTAGCCCTCCTTGTGCTCGGTCTTGTAGCCGAGGTTGGGGCCGCCCGCGCTCTCGATGTCGACACCCGTGTTCCAGGCGGCCTCGACGGAATCGACGCGGTAGAAGGACTGGTCGCGCTCGGAGTCGTAGCTGACGCTATCGAACACGAAGAACTCGGCCTCGGGGCCCCAGAAGGACTCATCGGCGACGCCGGTCAGCTTGAGGTACTCCTCGGCGCGCTGGGCGACGGCGCGGGGGTCCTTGTGGTAGCCCTCGGCGGTCACGGGGTCCTTGATATCGGCGGTGATGCTGAGGGTGGTGTGGGCGGCGAAGGGATCGAGCACGGCCGTGTCGGGATCGGGGATGAGGATCATGTCCGACCGCTGGATGCCCTGGAAGCCGCGGATGCTGGACCCGTCGAACCCGAGCCCTTCCTCGAACGTATCCGTGCTCCACTCGCTGGGGGTCACGGAGAAGTGCTGCCAGGCGCCAAGCAGGTCCGTGAACTTCACATCGATGATCTGGACGCCTTCGTCGGCGATCAGCTGTTGGACTTCTTCGGGGGTCGTCATGAGATACCTCTCGCGTCGGTGCTGGCGCGCCCGCGTGGGCGCAAGGATTCGCGATTGATCATCGCCCGCCCCGGGGTAGGGGCAATGCTTCCCGGGGCGGTGGCGATGAAGTTCGTGTTACGGGCGGATGACGCGTTCCCCTAGAGGGCGACATCCCCCCGCTCGCCCGTGCGGACGCGGATCGCCTCCTCCACGGGAATGACGAAGATCTTGCCGTCGCCGATGTTGCCGGTACCGGCAGCTTCGATGATGGCGCTGATGGCGGTCTCGACGGCGTCGTCGCTGACGACCATCTCGAGCTTCATCTTGGGGAGCAGGTCGACCACGATGGTCTCGCCGCCGCGGCCCTGGTGGGCGATACCGCGCTGAGCCCCGCGGCCGGTGACGGAGATGATGTTCAGGCCGTGGATGCCGTGCTCCTCGAGGGCGCTCTTCACCTCGTGCATCCGCTCCGGCCGGATGATGGCCTCGATCTTCTTCATGACTGGCCCCCGCTTTCGGCCGCCTGCTCGCGGGCGGGCGGCCCCGGTTCGATGATACCGACCGGGATGGCAATACCGGCCTCATCGCTCTGGTACGCGCGCTCGCCGTGCTGGGTCACGTCGATGCCGACCTCCTCTTCCTGCTCGTCGACGCGCACGCCCATGGTCACATCGAGCACCTTGAGGATGATGAAGGTCGCGACGAAGGAGTAGGCGCTGACGGCGCCGATGCCGACGAGCTGGTCCCAGAGGAGGCGCCACTCGCCGTGGATGAGGCCCTCGCGGAACTCGGGCGCGCCCACGGTGGCGGTCGCGAAGAGACCCGTTGCGATCGCCCCCCAGAGGCCGCCGACGCCGTGCACGGCGATGACGTCGAGGGAGTCGTCGAAGTGGATGCGCTCGCGGAAGCGCACGGCGAAGTAGCAGAACAGCCCCGCGCCGAAGCCGATCGCGAGCGCCTCCATGGGTTCGACGTAGCCGGAGGCGGGCGTGACGGCGACGAGCCCGGCGACGGCGCCGGAGGCGGCGCCGACGACGCTCGGTTTCCCGGACACCTTCCAGCTGACGAGCGTCCAGGTGAGGGCGGCCATGGCGGCGGCCACGTTCGTGTTGACGAAGGCGTAGACGGCCTG
>JAJEBS010000047.1 GCA_022822425.1 Gemmatimonadota bacterium
CCTGTGAGTTGACCAGGAGCCGAGTGTACGAGTCGGGGTCGGAGCGTCTCTCGCGCAGGACCCGCTGCAGGTTTTCGCTGCCCACGAACGACAGGTTGGCCACCGGAACATGCAGTCCCAGATCGACGGCGTCGCGCGCGAAGGCCGCGCACGCGGCGTAGGCGCCGATACAGATCACGGCGTCCGGGGACCCGGCCTTCAGGATCTCCACCTGGCGCCTCATGCTCGCGCCGAACGGGGTGCCACGCCTGTAGGTGGCCTCGCCCGCGATCGTCTCTCCGTGCCGTGCCAACGCCTCCCGGACTCCTGCCCAGCCGCTGCGCCCATACGCGTCGATCTGATAGAAGACCGCCACGCGCCGGCGTCCGATCCGGACGAAGTTGTCGACCAGCCCGGCCGTCTCCTGCCTGTAGGAGGCCCGGAGGTTGAAGGCGAACTCGCCGTAGGGAGGCTCGCGCTGCGGCTCCGCTCCGGTGAAGGGGAAGAAGAGGTAGACCTGCTGGTCGCGGAACCTCTTCAACAGAGGCAGCACCCGGGTGACGGTAGGGGTGCCGACGTACCCGAAGAGCAGGAAGACGTCGTCGGCCTGCATGAGGCGGAGGGTGTTCGCGACGCACCTGTCGGGCTGGTATCCGTCGTCGTAGAGCCTGAGGACGATCCGGCGGCCATTCACGCCTCCGTTGTCATTGACGTAGCTGAAATAGGCCATCGCGCCCCGATACAGTTCCGTGCCCAGGCCGCGGGAGGGGCCCGAGAACGCGGCCGACACACCGAGCACGATGTCGTCGGCCTGCCGGACCGGGTTGCGGCGGCTCCGGTGCGTCGACGCTGAGGCAGCGGCCAGCGGCTTCGCCCAGGGAGCGGACGCCAGCGCGGCGAACCCGGAGCGCAGCAGCGAGCGGCGGGTCAGCAGGTTCGAGCCGGTGGTCGGGGGGTGGCGGTGAGCCGTGACGCGGTCGGTTGGCGGGGCGGTGGCCGGGGGATGGGACGGGGTGGTCGCGCGGTCGGTTTGCGGGGGGGTGCTGGCGGGGATGGTAGTGTCTGCGCTCTTGGCCGATCGGGCCTCGGACCCCCTTCTGTCTCGCCGTCCAGTCATGCGAGGTGCCGCCTCTTGCCGGTTGCCAGCTCGACAGGGTCCGCCATCGCCCCTATCTCCGCTGGCCTGCCTCCACCGTACGTCGCTGGAATCGGGTTCCGCAACCGACAGTACGACACCCGGATCCAAGCGTCGCCGGACCCGGAAAGAGCTTACAATACGGGCTCATCTTGTGCCAGTACGGGCTCACCTTGTGCCGCTCGACCGGGGGCACCAGCGTCCTCCTCCCCTCGGGTGACCTTGGTACCCAGGTCGGCTGAATTCACATTTGCGCGTCCCATTCTGCCATTGACGGGTTTCCAGCCAGCCCTTCGGCAGCTTCTGATATCCAGCATTGCCCGGCCCGCCGAAAGCGCTGGCGGGCCCTCTGGGAGCGTTTGCGGACCCTTTCCTCCCTCCGGTGATCTCCCAACCCTGCGTTGGCCGCTACAGGGCATCCCGAGGGGCCGGCTCAGGTGCCGCTATATTATACGTAAGTTATTGTACAATATTGCGTTGGGAGGAATGATGATCGCGTCTCCAGACCTTCTCTATGACAGTCGCCGCAAGCGTTCTCCATGGCCCGCGATGGTGCGGAAATCGGTCGGCTCCCGACCCGACCGCGACGCCGTCTCCGCGCCCGCCGGTCGCGAGGCTTCCGGTCCCGAGCCGGTCGAGGACAACGACGAACTTCATGAGCTCGGC
Organism: Gemmatimonadota bacterium; assembly: GCA_022822425.1. Classification (GTDB taxonomy): domain Bacteria; phylum Gemmatimonadota; class Gemmatimonadetes; order Longimicrobiales; family Gaopeijiaceae; genus BD2-11. Next base: position 1,781 of record JAJEBS010000047.1, read on the forward strand.
GAACGCATCGCGGAGCTGGCGGCCTGCATCAACTCCGCGGAAGCACGGATGATGACGCTCATCGCCGACTTCGATCGCCGCGGAGGCTGGAAGGACGGCGGCTACTCTTCCTGCGCTGAGTGGCTGGCGTGGCGGATCGGCATCAAGATCGGCCCGGCTCGCGAGCGCGTGCGCACGGCCCGTGCCCCGGTGCCGCAGTGGCTCGCGATGGAACTCAGCCACGCGCGGAAGGACTCGTCGGCAGGGACGCACAGGCCGGTTCCGTGGTAGCCGAACTCGCGTAGGGACAGCGAGGACAAGGCCAGCGGCAGCGCGCCCGTGAGCCCGACGTTGTCGCTCAGCCCGAGGAGTTTCAAGCTGGCGAGGTCGCCCAGTTCGGCCGGGATCTCGCCCGTCAACTGGTTGGAATAGAGCCCGAGCCACCAGAGGTTGGCGAGGTTGCCGAGTTCTGGAGGATCCCGCCTGTCAGCCGGTTGGTGTGGAGGTCGAGGATCGCCACGCGCCCCTCGGAGTCCGTCGAGACTCCATGCCATTCGTCCAGCGGCGCGTCGGTCAGCCAAGTTGTCGTTGTTGAGCCAGTTGGGCCCGTCGGCGGCATGGTAGAACGCCTCAAGGACGTCCCGGTCGGACTGGTTGCCGCCTCAGCATCTCGGCCCATTCCAGTTGTTGATCCCTCCAAGCCATGCCGTGAAGGCGCTGGTGGTGGGTGCGCACAGGCCATCGTTGTCATGGAAATCGAACCAATCCAAGCTGCCGAGTTGGAGAAAGTCGCCGGGGATCTCGCCCGTCAACTGGTTGTTGCTCAGCCCGAGGTATTCCAAGTTGGCGAGACCGCCCAGTTCGGCCGGGATCTCGCCCGTCAACTGGTTCTCGGACAGGTGGAGGTGTTCCAAGTTGGCGAGACCGCCCAGTTCGGCCGGGATCTCGCCCGTCAAACGGTTCCCGGACAGGTAGAGGCCTTCCAAGTTGGCGAGGCCGCCCAGTTCGGCCGGGATCTCGCCCGTCAACTGGTTCTCGCGCAGGTTGAGGCGTTCCAAGTTGGCGAGACCGCCCAGTTCGGCCGGGATCTCGCCCGTCAACTGGTTCCTGTTCAGCCAGAGGCTTTCCAAGTTGGCGAGGCCGCCCAGTTCGGCCGGGATCTCGCCCGTCAACTGGTTCCTCTGCAGGTTGAGGTACGTCACGCGTCCGTCTGCGTCCGTATTTACCCCGGTCCAGTCGCCCAGATCGGCGCCGGTGAGCCAGTTGACGCTGTTCGTCCAGCTCGCCCCGCCCGTCGCATGGTAAAGTGCCTCGAGGATCTCTCGGTCAGACTGCGAGGTTCCACTGCTCACGGTGACTGGAGTCCACTGCGTGGCAGTCAAACCGCCGGGGTCGCGCGCGGTGATGGCGATGGTCGCCGACCCTTCCGCCACGCCGGTCACCGTGACCGTCGAGCCGGAGACGCTCGCCATCGCGACGCCCGCGTTCGACGAACTGGCCACGTACGTCAGCGCGTCCCCGTCCGGGTCGCTGAAGTACGAGGACGCGTCCAAGGTCACGCTCCCGCCCGCGTTCACCGACCTCGCCGGGATGAAGACCGCCGCCGCCGGCGACCGGTTGCCGTCCCCGCCCCCGCTCGAGGCTTCGATCGTGCCCTGGGCGACGACGCGCCCGGCGATCCGGCAGCCTCCGCTCGCCCGGCACGTGTAGCGGATGCCCGCCTCCTCGACGTGGCCGCCGTCGCTGAACCTGATGGTGACCTGTCCGCCCGAGAACTGGAAGCTCGCGCCGGAGCTCACGTCCGGCGTCCAGAAGCCCGTCGGCAGCGTTGCGATCGTCTCGCCCGCCTGGTAGGTCCGCGCGCCGCCGCCTTCCGGGCAGTCCACCCCCGTGCCGCGGTGGCCGCGGTGGCTCGCGATGGAACTCAGCCACGCGCGGAAGGACTCGTCGGCAGGGACGCACAGGCCGGTTCCTTGATACCAGAACACCTCGAGTATGGACAGCGACGCCAAGGCCAGCGGCAGCGCGCCCGTGAGCCCCACGTTGTCGTCCAGCCGGAGGCTTTCCAAGTTGGCGAGATCGCCCAGTTCGGCCGGGATCTGGCCCGTCAACTGGTTGGCGTCCAGCCGGAGGCTTTCCAAGTTGGCGAGACCGCCCAGTTCGGCCGGGATCTGGCCCGTCAACTGGTTGGCGAACAGGTAGAGGTATTCCAAGTTGGCGAGACCGCCCAGTTCGGCCGGGATCTGGCCCGTCAACTGGTTGCCGAGCAGGTAGAGGCTTTCCAAGTTGGCGAGACCGCCCAGTTCGGCCGGGATCTCGCCCGTCAACTGGTTCCTGTACAGGTAGAGGCTTTCCAAGTTGGCGAGACCGCCCAGTTCGGCCGGGATCTGGCCCGTCAACTGGTTCCCATCCAGGTAGAGGTATTCCAAGTTGGCGAGGTCGCCGAGTTCGGCCGGGATCTCGCCCGTCAACTGGTTCCTGCGCAGGCTGAGGACGCTCACGCGTCCGGCTGCGTCCGTCCTTACCCCGTGCCAGTCGTCCAGCGGCGCGTCGGTCAACCAGTTGGTGTTGTCGACCCAGTTCGGCCCGTCCGTCGCGTTGTAGAACGCTACGAGCACATCGCGGTCGGAGTTGGTCACGGAAAACCGGACGGTTGCCGAAGCGCCCCCGGCCACCGCCATGATGTCCGCCGTGCCGGGGCTCTTCGCTGTAACGACGCCCTCCGCGCTCACCGTCGCCACTCCGGGATCGCTGCTCGTCCATGAAACGGCGGCACCCGCCACCATCCGCCCGTCCGCGTCGCGAAGCTCCGCCACCAGTTGCACCTCGTCCCCGATCGAGACCGGCCCGACGCCGGTGGACGTCACCGCCAGGGCCGCCGGCTGCCCGTCCCCTGGACCCGCCGGGCCGTCGGCGCACGCCAACGAAACGGCCGCAATGAAGCCGAGCACCCGCGCGAGCTTCATCGGAAGCGCTCCTGGATGGCCTTGCACAGACTTGGGCACCTCGCGGACAACCTCGGGTCGCTCCCTCATGTCAAGCTCCGTCTGAGACGAGTTCTGCGTCCGATGCTAACGTCACGATCTGACTATTAGAGAGTCGGCAACGTGATATTGGTGATCGCGCGCGAGCCACAATAGTGACGACCGAAGGGATGGGCAAGAAACCCGGCCGGAGTGCGAGCGGCGGCGCACGGCGCTGAGTAGCGGAAAGAGATCGAGGCGCTCCAGGAACGGGTGTCGAGGCCGACGCCTCTCGTTCGCCACGCTCGGAACACGCGCCGCCGGTGGATTCTCGCCAATGCACTCCGTTTCCCCCGCTAAAGGAACACGATGGAATCAGCTAACGCACGACGACAAGAAGAGCAGATCGTGCAGTCCTGGTTCAACTTACGTGATTTCTTGCCGTGATTTGTCCTTCAGATACTCCGCTCTGCCGGCGGCACCACCGGGCCGTTCACGAGGGGCGGGTCAAGGTCGCCGTGAACGGGGAGGGGACCGTGCTGTTCTTCACTCCGAAAGGGAGGATGATGGTCGACGCGCCGAAGCCGCCGGCAGCGCGGACCGCACACCTGCCCCCGGTCCCATCGGCGCATCCCGGCCCCCCGGCGAAAGGCGATGGTTTCGTGCTCTCCAACGGAGCGGCACTCTACCGCGACTCCGCCATTCCCTGGAAGATCGAGGCGGCTGCCCGGGAAGCCATGGAGGAGTCACTTGAGTAGCCACTGGCCCGTCACATCGGTGCCAGCGCGCCTACTGGGCAGAAGGCTTGAACACGCACCAGCGCGTTGGCAAAGGGCCACCCGCGCGTTGGCCGGATCCCTCAGTCGCCGTCCGCCGCGTGGCGCCGTGCGATCCGGTCCAGCTTCGGCCCGATGGACGACATCACCGCGGCGAACAGTACGAGCGCCCAGCCCGCAGAGAGGATCAGGTGGGCGCCGACAAGCACCCTGGCGCTGACCGAGACCGGGGCGACGGTCGTGAAGTCCTGGCCGAGGGCGGTGAAGAATGCAAAGGAGAACCAGTCGGCGATCCCGGCACTGGCACCGGCGTCCGCCGCGGCAAATGCGCCTGGGCGAAAGTGCCCGAGCATCCCGTAGAAGCCGGAGAACAGGACGATGATCGTCAGGTAGCCGACCGCGAACCCGCCGATCGGGACCCACATGACGCGCAGGTATTGGGCAAGATGACTGTATACCCGAAGCCGTGGCTGAAGCCAGGTAATGGCCGTGCGTCCCAGAAGAAACGCGGCCGCGGGGAGGGCCAGCAGGAGCAGGGATGTGAAAAGGACGTTTATCAGGATGACGCCGATCTGCGAGACCCCGCCGATGCCAAGCTCGTCCGCCATTACGAGAGTCCCGACGACGAACAGCACAACCGCGCCGACGAGCAACAGCCAGGGAGGACGGGCGTCGCGCCATCCCTCGCGGCGGCGGCTGAGCATTCCGGCAACGAGCGCGACCGCCGGCACGCAAATGATGGGCATCAACGACACCACCAGGATGATGACACTGGTACGACCCAACGCCATCGTAGCGGGCAGCAGCCCCAGGGCGAACAGGACGGACAGGATGAACGTCTCCCGAACCATGTCGCGATATCCGGAGAGCGATGACCCGCTGAACCCATCGATCAGGCCGACCGCCAGGGCAAGAATCGGCAGGATGAGCAGGCCCCACCCGTCGAGGGGCACCGCGCCGGCGATCAGCGCGGCCGAGATCCCGATGATCGAGCCGGCCAGGACGCCGGTCCATGGTCCGCCAGCCGATCCCCCCCGGAGACCGACCCCGACACCGATTGCCAGTCCGCAGCCTGCTCCGATGAGGACATCGGCCTGGACGCCGGTGACCGCGTAGCCGAAAGGTACGACGACGATCGCGATGCCGGCCGCGATCCGGACCGTCAGCCAGATCAGTCGTTTCGGCATTCCCCTCCCGGGAGGAAGGTCAGGCAATGGCGTCGAGCCTTTGCGGATTCCGCGAGTGGAAACCTCTGCCTACCGCTCCGGGTCCGAGACCACCGTCGGCCCCTCTCCCTCCTCCAGCGTCTCCAGCACCTGACGCCACTCGAACTTCTGGCCGATTCCGCGGACGTAGTAGTCCATCCAGGCCTTCTCGCTCACGGCCTTGACCAGGCGGTTGCGCGGGTCCGGGATGCCGTGGCTGCGGCCGGGATACATGAAGAGCTCCGTCGGCACCTCCAGCTTCTTGAGCGCCATGTGCAGCTCGACCGACTGCGGGCTCGGCACGCGCGGATCGCCCTCGACCACGTGGATCATGGTGGGCGTGGCCGCGTTCGTGATGTACTTGAGCGGGGACTGGTCGAAGTAGGTGTCGAAGTCCTCGTACAGGAAGCCGTCGCCCACGTAGAACTGGCGGTTCCGCTGCACGTCGCTCTGGGCGTACATGCTGATCCAGTTCATGGTCCCGGCGCCCGAGCTGATCGCCTTGAAGCGGTCGGTCTGCGTCAGGATCCAGTTGGACCAGTGGCCGCCTGCGCTCCATCCCAGCGCGCCCATGCGCTCGCCGTCCACGATGCCCTCGGCGATCAGATGGTCCACGCCCGTGATGATGTCCTCGTAGCCCATCGTGAAATAGTCGCCCACGATGTCGGTGCGGTGCGCGTTCCCGTAGTTGCGCGAGCCGCGGTAGTTGGGCTTGAGGACGGCGTACCCCGCGCCCGCGTACACCTGCGCGTTGTAGCCGCCGTTGAAGCGGAGGACATCGGCCGATGCAGGGCCTCCGTGGATGGCTACGATGAGCGGGTAGCGCGTCCCTTCCTCGTAACCGACGGGATAGACAAGCACCCCGCCGACCATCTTCCCGTCGGACGAGCGCCAGTTGACCTCCACTTCCTCGCCGAGCGCGATATCGCGCACCTGCGGGTTCACGTCCACGAGCTGCGTCCACGCCGAGCGGTCGGGCACGTCGTCCACGCTCGCCACGGTGAACACGGTGGGCGGGGTCTGCGGATCGCTGTAGCCGATGAGGAGGGTACCGGTGTTGTCGTCGCGCGACACGGAAAGGGCCGCCCGCTCCTCGGTGAGCTGCCGCACTTCGCCGCTCTCCACGTCGAGCGCATGCAGCTGCGTGGTCACGGTCACGCCGGCGTTGAAGTAGATGGTCTCCGAGTCGTCGGACCAGAACCCGACGCTCGAGCTCTGGTCGAAGTCCGCGCCCAGCTTGCGGAAGGCGCCCCCGCGATCGTCGACTTCGCGGATGTAGACGCGGTTCTCGGTCATCGAGTAGCGCTCCAGGTCGTCCGGCGCCGAGAAGGCGATCCAGCGGCCGTCGGGCGAGAAGCTCATCCCGCCTTCGCCGATCTCGTAGTTGTCGGTCAACCGCTCGATCTCGCCGGAAGCGACCTCCTTGAGATAGAGGTCGGCGTAGAGCCGCTGCGCGGTGATGTTGCGCTCGTAGCGCTCGGGTGAGCCGCCGGTGATGCCGATCCAGCGGCCGTCGTCGGAGAGGACGAAGCTGTTGACGCTGTACGAGGCGTCGCTGGTCTCGCGGCGCTCGGCGGCCGACGCGACGTCCACGCTCCACAGGCTCGAGAGCGGGGTGACCGCGTTGCGCACGTCAACCGTGAAGCCCATCTCGAGCCGCTTCACCTCGTCTTCGTCGAAGGAGTCGGGGCGCGCGAAGTAGATGCGGCTCCCGTCCGGGGAAAAGTCCCACTGGTCGACGCCGGCGTCGCCATCGGTGAGCTGCTCGGGCTCGCCACCCACGAGGTCGTCGGCCGGCAGCCGGTACAGCTGCTCCCGATCGCTCTCGCCGGAGCGATACACCAGCCACTGCCCGTCCGGGCTGAACGCGAAGCCCGACACCCCTTCGGCCGCGTCGGTGACCTTGCGGGCCTCGCCGCCGTCGTGGCGCATCATGTAGAGCTGGTTTTCGTTGCCATCGCGGTTGGACGAGAAGACGAAGAACGACCCGTCCGGGCCCCAGGCCGGGCTGGTCTCGTTCCTGTCGTCGGTGTAGGTGAGCTGCCGGCTCGACGCGACGCCTTCACCGAGCGACACCAGGTGGATGTCGGTCTGGGACTCCGCTGCTTCCCAGTCCGGGGTCGTGACGGTGTACAGCATCCACGCCCCGTCCGGGCTCGGCGTCCACGAGCCGGCGCGGTTGAGTTCCTGCACATCCATGAACGTGAGCGGGCGCTGCTGCGCGGCCAGCGGCGAGCCGAAAGCCGCGATCGCGGCGACGGAGACGGTGAGGGCGAATGAGAGGAAGCGCATCTGAACCTCGCGTGCGAGGGGAAACTGGAGTCTTCATCATACCAACAGAGGTCGAGGTCGGCGAGCAGGCTTCCGGAAACGCTCGCTCTGGCGGGGGTATGCCGGATACGTTGGATGGAGGACAGGAGGTGTCGATGTCTATCTCGGGCGCAGGGCGATTATGTTCGGTCTTGACTGCGGCCGTGCTTCTCGCAGGCTGCGGCGCATCCCTCGGGCGTCAACTGAGGGACGATATCGGGCGGGCGACGCTCCGGGACATCCAGCTGCACGTGCCCGAGGTGCTGGCCGACCACGGCTACTCGATCAATCAGCGCAGGCAGACCACCGGGCGCATCTACTACGAAACCCGCTGGCTCTATCGCGCTCCGTTCGAGGACGAAGTCGAGCGGGGCGTGCAGGAAGTGCGGACGCGGTTCTTCGTCCAGGGGCGAAGGGGCGGATCGGACTTTTTCGACGTAGAGATCCGCGTCGAGAACGCGGTCCGGGGCATCCTCCCCAGCGGAGACTGGTCGCCGCTCGTCACCCCCGACTTCGAAGATCACATGAGAAGCGTCTCCGACGAGCTCATGATGAACATCAACGCCGGCGTGCGCATTCGCGGGGCGTAGCGGCCGGAGCGCGCCTGGCGCCTCAATGGGGCCCGAAAACCGGCAGCGACTCGCCTGGCTCTACCTCAGGCTCCACCCGGCGGCGGTGCCCGGATTGCCCTCGCCGCCGAACGAGTACACCTCCAAACTGAGCGCCTCCAGCTCCTCGGCGATCACCGGCATGTGCAGCGGGGTCCCCATGCGGAGCGTCCCGAAGCCGCGCTGGTCGTAGAAGTCCAGCCCCCCGGACTCGAAGAGGAGCTCCAGGCTCTTCTCGTACCACATCGCGAAGAGCAGGCTGCCGCACGCGCCCGTGATGGTCCGGGGCACGCAGCGGTCGCCCGACACCCCGTCCACCGTGGCCGGCGGAAGCCCCGCGGCCTCGCGGCTCGGGTTGATGTAGGGGAGCGCCATCTCGGGGTTGCCCATCCGTATATGGGCCTCCGCCATGAGGAACTCCATCTCGCGCACCGTCAGCTCGGGGATAAAGCCGAAGCCCGTGTCCGACTTGTCGCGCCACTTCCAGGTCCGGTACGGCGTGACGAACCAGATGCCGCGCTGCGCGTCGCCGAAGAACGTCCCCGGGATTTCGACCAGCGTCCCGGAGGCCTCGGGGTCGCCCGGCGCGTGTACCCGCCGATCGTCCGTTTCCACATGGAAGGCGAACCTCTCTCTCGGGTTCGCCGCCTCGTAGGCCTGCCAGCCGCCCGACTGGTCCGAAGGGCCGACGAAGCGGATGCCGAGCAGGTGCGGCGAGTTGTAGGAGTCGTCCCAGATGTCCCCCGGCGATGTGCTGATGCCGTAGTCCTCCGTGACCCCATCGCGGGCCAGGCTCATCACCTCGGCCCAGTTGACCGCGGCCCGCTCCTCCGGGGTCCGGGCCACGGTCGTCATCAGCCGGGCCTCCCAGGAGTTGATCATGCGGACCAGGTTGTCACTCGAGACGCTGGTGCCCATCCATCCCGCGGGGATCGTGAAGGAGTTCTGGCTCGCGATCTGGCGGGCCGCCTGCAAGTAGCCCCTCGCGGCCTGTGCGACCTCGCCGTACGGGCGCAGGTCCGCGTTCTCCACCGCCGCCTCGGTGTCGACGGTTTCGTCGATGATGAAGCCCTGGTCGAAGAGATTCGCGATGTGCGCGTGGATCAGCCCCTGCATGAGCTTGGCGAATGCGAGGGTCCGTTCCGTGTCCGCGCCGCCCGCTCCGATCTGCAGGTTGCTCTCCTCGATGACCAGAACCCCGTCGCGAATCGCGGCGAGCGCCTGATTCAGCTCCATCCAGGGGGCCCGCAGAGAGCGCCCCCACTGGTAGCCGATGGCATTGGTGAGGTTGATCCGGGGCTGCTGGTTGTTGTCGGAGGCGAAGTGGTTGGCGGCCGCGGACGAAAGCACCTCCGCGGCGCTGCTGAGGGCTTGTACCATGGCGAGCTCGTCGCCGGCCCCGTGCACCTGGTCCCACCAGGTCGAATAGGTGCCCGCAATGAGCGACTCGATGTCACCCGGCTCGGAGAGCGCCCGGTCACGATCGGGCTCGTTGGGGTTCACCACTTCCAGTTCGCAAGCGGAAACCGCGACCAGACTCACGGCAGCCGCGGCTGCCAGGGTCTGCAGTTTTGACGGTAGGAATCTCACCTCTCACCCTCCTGCTCTACGAGTCCGTGTGTCGAACGCGCTCCGTGGGCAGCTGTGTTGCCCGGTCCTCGCGTCAGAACACGAGCTCGACGTCAATTCCGATCTGCCGGTAGTTCGGGTAGAAGTACTCGTCGATTCGGCCGATGGCGGCGGAGCCTCCGAAGGTCGTCTTGCCCACCTCCGGATCGTGGCCCTGGTAGCCGGTGAAGGTGACCAGGTTGCGGCCGGCCAGGTTGACCGTGGCCCGGTCGAAGCCCACCTGCGACATGAAGCCCGGGAGGCTCGCCTGGTCGAAGGTGTAGCGCACCGAAAGCTCCCGCAGCTTCACGAAGTCGCCGTCCTCCACGTACCAGTCGTTCCGGTTGTTGCGGTCGTACAGGAACGCGGCCCCGTAGTAGGGGAGCGGCTTCTTGAGCTCCTCGGGCTTGCCCCGCTGATCGATGGCTCCGATGCCGCTCCGGGAGCCCCACTGGCGGGTCTGGTTCATGATCTGCGCCCCGAACTCGCCCTCGAAGAGGAGCGTGACCCCCATGTTGCGGAACTGGAAGTCCTGCAGGAAGGAGACGTTCAGATCGGGCTGGGACGAGCCCAGCGGGCGGGGCGTGTTGTCGAACCGGTTGTGCTTGATGGGCATGCCCCAGTCGAGGGTCGTACCGTCGACCTCTCCCGTGGTGCCCCACAGCGACTTCGCCGCCCCGTCCCGGTAGTCGTTGCCCGCGCCGACGTAGACGAGCAGGCCGTCGTCGTTGACGTCGAACTGGTTGCAGTCCATTCCGCCGGGAAGTTCGCTGCAGCTCCTCAGCCAGTTGGAGCCGTAGAACGCGCCCAGCTCCTCCCCTTCGCGCACCATCATGCGCGCCCGCAGGTCCCGGAACTCGAACGGCGGCACGTTGAGCTCGGTGATCTCCTGGCGGGTGCGGTCGAGGTTCAGGCGAGCCGTCCAGACGAGGTCCGGCCGCTCCGCGAAGGCCGCCTCGAGTGAAGCCTCCCACGTGGTGGAAGCCACGGTGCCCGCGTTCCGCCACTGGGACTCGAAGCCCAGCGCCGAGCTGAGCGGCACCAGCAGCAACTGGTCCCTCACCTCGAGATCGACGTAGTTGAGCTGCACGCGATAGCGGTCGGCCACCATCATGTCGACCCCGTATTCCTGCTCCGTCGCCAGCTCGGGCTTCAGCGAGTTGTTTCCGAGCAGCTTGGGGATGATGCGCCCGCGATCGACCGCGTAGGTCTGGTACTGGTAGGAGAAGCCGGGACGCCCGCCGGCCGTGCCCCTCGAATAGCGGGGCCTGAACTCGGTGAGGAAGGCGAAGGGCCACCACTCCTCCTCCGCCATCCGCCATGCAGCCGAAACGCGGTAGTAGCTCTGCCAGCGCTCATCCGGACCGAACAGCGAGCTGCCGTCGCGGCGTGCGAGCAGATCGAGGATGTAGCGGCTCCGGTATGTCAGCGCCGTAATTGCAAACAGCCCCTGCGAGCGCACCGTTTCGGCGTGCGAGCGCGTGTACAGGCCCGTCGTGAGCAGCCCCATCTGCGGCACTCCGACGACCGAGAAGGTCGAGCCTCCGGCGACGAAGTTGTCGGAAGAGGTCTGCTCTGCCAGCCAGCGGAAGCGGGTCCGGGTCGTGAGGTCCCCGAAGCTGTGCTGAATCGAGGCCGTGAGGTTGCCGTTGATCTCCTCCCGGACATCCTCGAGCCTGAACATCGCGCCGTCCCGCGGAGGCCGGGGCCAGCGCTGCTTCCACGGACTCGGGGTGATGTTGACTTCCTTCAGGTTCGTACGGTCGTACGACATGTTGCCCTGGAAGGACAGCCACGAGAGCGGGGAATACTGGGCATCCAGGGCGCCCATGACGCGCAGCCGATCGCGGGTCCAGTCCTGGTTCTCCAGCTGATAGAACGGGTTGTTCCTGCGCGTAATCAGATCACCGATGATCTCCAGCTCCCCGTTTTCGTCCCGTGCGAAGAGGTCGGTGCCGGCGCGGTAGTGATCGGTCCCGAGAAAGAGTCCGCGCGCGGCTGCGCCCCCGGAGGCGGTGGGATCGCGCGGCTCGACGCCAACCAGATCCGTCAGGTCGCTCAGCCCGGCCCTCTCCTGCTGGAAGATCACGTCCTGCTCGCGCAGCGTTACGTACGAACTCAGCGAGAACTGGAGCTGATCGCCGATCGACTGATCGAGGTTGAGCCGGACGTTGGTCTGCTCCGCGCCGTCGTGGAACTGCATGGCGCCCTCGTCGCGCTGGTACGCGGCAGAGGCGCGGTACTGCGTGCTTCCCTCGTTCCCGGACGCCGACACGTACGTGCTGTACGAGTTACCGGAGGACAGCATGTGGTCCCAGACCGACCCGCCATAGAGGTTGGGCGGGACCGGCTGGTCCTGGAAGGTCGTCCACTGGTCGCGGCCGCTTCCGCCGGGCCGGCCGAAGTTGTCGTTGAGCGCGTACGACCCGGTGCTGATCTCCTGCTGCCGGTTGTGAAGGTCGAGCTCGTTGCCGCTGCGGTCGAGGATGGCCGTGCCGGCGGCGTTCATGCGGTACTCGTGGGACTCGGTCAGCCCCATGACGTACTCGATGTCGTTGAACAGGTACTGGCTGCGCACCGTGAACTCGTGCGTGCCTTCCCGGAGCGAGGCGCCCCTGCGCGTGGTTACCTCCATCACCCCGGCCTGCGCGCGCGACCCGTACAGCGAAGCCGCCGCCGCACCGCGCACGATCTCGATGTTCTCGATGTCGTTCGGGTCGATGTCCGCCAGGGACCCGGTCGAGATCACGCCGTCGACGATCAGCAGCGGGGCCTGGCTCTGCATGATGCTGGTGGGCCCCCGGAACTGGATGGAGGGCTCGTCGCCGGGCTGGCCGGTGCCCTGGATCACGCGGGTGCCCGCCGTGCGGCCCTGAAGCAGGCTCGCCACGTTGAGCGCCGAAGCGATCTGCGCGTCCTCGACCTGCACCTGGTCCACGGTGAAGGCCAGCTCGGTCTCGGGGGTCGCGCCCGCGACCCCGGTCACGACCACGGCATCCATCGCCAGCACCCGCGACTCCAGCAGGAAGTTGGCGACCACGGGGGCCCCGCTAGTCACGTCGATGACCTGGGCGTCGGTCTGGCGACCGATGAGCTCCGCCCTGATCTCGTACTGGCCGACGGGCACGTTCGGGAGCGCGTAGGCTCCCTCGGCGTTCGTGAGCATTCCGAGTTGCAGCTCGGGGATGTGGACCTGAACCGTGGCGATGGGCTCGCCGGTGTTCGCGTCCGTGACCGTTCCGGTTACGGTTCCGACCTGCGCCGCGAGGCTGCCGGTGGCCATCGCCAGGGCGGCCACCAGAGCAACCGCCGATGACCGTATTCTCCTAACGCACGTTCCAACCATGATGAGCCCCCACGTGCAAGCGTCTCGACGACGCACAAGATCCGGACAAGCGCACTTGTGTCCGGACAAACGAAAAAATGCCGCGCAGGCCCCGTGAGCAGGTGGACCTGGCCCGGGCCGACGCGGCATACAGTACCGCCATACCTTAACATCCTTATCTTGATTCGCTACATACCGGCAGACTACGCCGCGCGCGGACCCGTTGTCAAGCAGAAACCGCTCGAGGGGGTGATCAGCGGCTCAGGTCCGCGGGACACCGCGCGATGTTGCTGAAGTCGCGGGCCGTAGTCACGCGAATGATGCCCGCGGCCCCCCGTGAACCGGCGATCAGGGTCGCGGCGGGGCCTCGAAGTACCCGGATATCGACGATGTCGCGGGTATCGACGTCCCCCAGGTCGCCCTGCGAAATGTACCCGTCGACGACCAGCAGCGGTTGCGCCTCCACCGGCTCCGGATCCGGCGGGCGTCGCTTGGTGGTGATCTCGATCACCCCGCCCTGAGCCCGGGATCCGTAGTGGGCCGCGGCAGCCGCACCCTTCAGCACTTCGATCCGTTCGATGTCCAGGGGATCGATCCCGGCCGTGCTGTGGCCCGCGATTATCCCGTCCACGACGACCAGCGGCTGCTGCTCCGCCCCACCCAGAGTTGCGGGACCGCGCAGGAGAATGTCGGACTCCTGACCGGGAAGGCCGCTTCCCCGCACCACTCTTCCGCCGGCCATTCCCCGGAGAAGATTGGCAACGCTCCCGCCGGCCGTAGCGGTGCGCAACCGGTCGCCGCTCAGCTCCTCCACCGAGAACGGGAGCTCGGCGCGCGATCGTTCGGAGGACGTGCCCGTGACCACCAACTCATCGAGCGCGAAGGCGCGCGGACCCACCTGCACGGTGACCTCGGTGGCTTCGTCCGGCTCGACCTCGACGGTGCGGGTCGCCAGTTCGCAGCCCAGCGCGTAGACCGTCAGCCGGTGCTCGCCGGGACGCACCGCGGCCAGTTCGAACCGGCCCTCCGAGTCGGTGTCCGCGCGCAGTCCCAGCTCCGGAAAGAGGACCTGGACGCCGGGCACGACCGGACCACCGCGGTAGACCACCTGCCCGGAGATGCTTCCGCTGGCCTGCGCGGACGTGTCCCCCGGAAGCACCGCAAACAGCGCGATGGTCGCGACGAGCGGGCTCAACCGCCGGAGCGCACTCATGTCCCGCAGCCCTTCAGAAGTTGATCAGCAGCGCCGCGGTGAGGATCCGATCCTTGTGCGTGAGGTCTTCCCCGAAGCGGGTAAACGATGTCTGCAGCTGTCGGAATTCCCCGCGGAGCCCGAGGCGGCTGTCCGCCCCGAAGCGGGCTTCCACCCCGCCCGCATAGCTCCACGCGCCGTCGAACCCACGCGCATCGGGTCCGCCCTGAGGGTCGAAGACCCATTTGTACGACTTCCATCCCCCGCCCAGGGCACCGTAGGGCGAAACCGTCATGGCCCCCGCCGCAAGGGGAAAACGGACCACGAAGTCGCCCTGAATGGTCCAGATGCGCGGATCGCGTCCCGACACGATCGACGAGCGGCCGTCGGAAGCCCCCAGGGTCCCGTGCTCCGTCGACAGCGCGTTGACCTGCACGCCCATGTTGCGATGGAACCAGAAGTTGGCGGTGCCGCCCAGCAACGTGGTGGCGTCGAATCCGCCGCCGTCGCGGAATCGGGTCGTCGGGTTCATCTGTCCGAAGATGAGACCCACGGATACGACATCGTCACCCGGCTCGGCCTGGCCCAATGAGCCGAACAACTGGGCGGAGAGGTCGCTGGCGGGGAGAGCGAAGAAAGAGAGGAAGGTGACCAACAGAACGCGCTTCATATCGCCCTCCATGCCAGAATGTGCCAATTGCCAGAGTACGGGACGGACGAGCGGTTTGTCAAAGGAGGTGGCGATGCCACGGGCGTCGACGACGGCGTCGGGCGAGCGCCCAGCGCCAATGGCACGGCCCCGGGGGAAGGTCGCGAGAGACCCTCCTCCCGGGGCCGGAAGACCCGGCGCCAAGACCCGGGGTCGTCAGCCGCCCGGGCCGTCGTGAATCTGCGACCCGGACCGAAGGACCCAACGGGCTCGGGCTTGCCGGCTCAGCCGCCCGGACCCGACCGGCCGCCGTCCGTCGCCACCGCCGGCAGGCTCACGAAGCCGATGCCGCGCGCATCGTCCCACTCGACGACCGTGCCGTGCGGCTCCGACGCGTCGATCAGGTCCTGGATGATCTTCCTGCCCAGCTCGCGGTCGGCGAACATGGGCCGGCCGCGCACGGTCGCGGGCTGCCCGAACCCCAGCGAGATCGGGTGCAGCTCGAGGCTCACCAGCTCCTCGCCCCGGAAGGTGGGCATGGCGACCACCGATTCCCAGATCTCCGGCCGCGCGGGAAAGCCGGTCGTCTCGTTCTGGTAGCGCACCTGGTTGAAGTCCGCCACCCAGGCGTACGGATCGCTCTCCAGCCCCAGGCCGGCGTAGTTGTCGTAGGGGAGCCGCAGAAGCGTCTCGTTCTGGAAGATGAAGTCGCCCAGGGAGTACAGGATGGGCTTGCCCTGGTAGATGTCGATTCCGGTGAGGTAATGGGGTCCGTGCCCCACGAACACGTCCGCGCCGGCGTCGATCATCGCGTGCGCGAACTTCTTCAGGTACGGGCCCTGGTTGTGCGCGTGGATGGTCACCACCACGTACTCGGCCAACCGCGACGCGTTGTTCACGACCGCCGCGATTTCCGCCATGTCCTCGGGATCGGGGTCGCTGTCGACGCCGGACTCGTCGGCCGGATGGAGCACCGTGCCGAACAGGTTGAGCGGCTCGCCGGGAGCGCCGAGATCGCCCCGCTGCCCGAGTGCCTCCAGGTCCATGCCCTGGACCGACTGGCGCAGTTCTTCCAGCTGGCCCCGCTCCACGTAGCGCGTCGTGATCACGCGCAGCGGGTTGAGGCCGGGACGTCCGCGCACCCCGCCCCTGGCCGGACCGGCGACCGAGTGGGGCGGGAAGGCCGACGACACGGAGATCAGCGCGACGCGGCCGTCGTGCGTCTCGAGGAAGCGGGCCTCGCGTGCCTCGGCGAGGTTCTCGCCCGTCCCCGCGGTGAGCAGCCCCGCCGCTTCCGAGTGCCGGCGGGTGATCCGGTGCCCGTCCGCGGAGTAGTCGCCCGTGTGGTTGTTGGCCATCGACACCATGTCGAACCCGGCCCAGACGAGCTCGTTGGCCAGGTTCGGGTCCGCGCGCATCCAGGTGCCGCCGCTGGAGGCCGCCGGATACGGCTCGTAGTCGTGGAAGAGCACCTCCAGGTTGACGAACGAGGCGTCCGCGCTCCGGACCAGCTCGATCATGTTGAGGTACTCGGGCTCCTTGTAGGGCGAGAGCCGCCGGGTGATGATGGCGTCCCCCGTGAGCGCCACGGTGAACATGCCGTCGGCGGACAGGCTTCCGGACGGGTCCTGGGCGGCGGCCTCGGTGGGGCCCGCGAAGGCCATGGAGGTGAACGCGACGCCGATGATCGCGAAGCCGAAGAAGACGGATCGTTTGAGCATGCCACTCCTCCTGAAAAATGCCGGCAGCCCGGGAGCCGGTTGGCCCGGCTGCCTCAGACCGGCATAGTAAAGGAGAAGTGGGTGTTCTGGCGAGTCGGAATCGAGGGAACGCATCCGGGACGAAGCCGATGCTCGGAATGACGACATTTGTGGGAGCCATCTGGCTCTGGCTGCTGCTGGTCGCGCGTCACCGGCTCGAATCCGGCAGGCCGCCGAGCCACCCCGAGAGCCGGACCTCCCCGGGATGGGTGCGCGCGGCGCATGGCGTAGGCGGATTGTTCGGGGGATTCCTGGGAGGGTCGTTCGGAGGCTGGTCGGAGACGATCGCCCTCGCCGTGGCCCTTGGCCTCTTCTCGGCCGCCATCGTCCCGCACCAGAAGCGACTGTGGTCGGGCACGGTCCGGGATCTCCGGATCCAGCCGCCCGATGACGAGACGGAACAGGCGTGGGACGCTGATACTCGACCGTAGCGGACACAGGTTCCCCGTCGGATGACGTGCCGGCAGCCCCGTTTGATCGGATTGACAGCGCGTAGTATCATTTGGACATGTTGAATGATACTACTGTCGAACCCGGCGAATTCAGCGCACCACGCGAATCCCGTGCCCCTTCGGGCCGCTTCGTCCTCCGAATCGATCCCGGGCTGCACGGACATCTGCGGGAAGCCGCGCGCTCGGCGGGTGCGTCCCTTAACGAATACTGCGCGCGCAAGCTGGCGTCGCCCGGGGCCTGGCTGGATGAGGAGGCATCCTCGATCGTCGAGCGCGCCGCATCCATCCTCGGTGAAGCTCTGGTCGGCGTCGTGGCCTTCGGCTCGTGGGTGCGCGGCGAGCACGATTCGACGTCGGACTTCGATGTTCTCCTGGTCTCAGCCGACGCCCTGCCGATCTCGCGAGACCTGTACCGGCGCTGGGACGATGCCCCAGGGCTCTCCTGGCAGGGCCTCGAGGTGGAACCCCATTTCGTCCATCTCCTGCCCGAAGGGGAGGTGCCTTCCGGGCTGTGGGCAGAGGTCGCCACGGATGGCGTGATCCTGTTCGAGCGCGGCTTCGAGGTGTCCCGGCGACTCGCCGAGGTCCGCAGGGGAATCGCCGACGCGGACATCGTCCGGCGCTTCGCCCAGGGGCAGCCCTACTGGGTCCGGGCCGGGTGATGCGAAACCCCGGATTGGCCCGCGACTATCTCCGGCGGGCGAAGATCCGGCTTGCCGCCCTGGAGGTGCTGTTCGAGGGAGAGAGCTGGGCGGACGTGGTCCGCGAGTCGCAGGAGATCGTCGAACTCGCCCTGAAGGGACTGCTGCGATTCCGCGGCATCGATCCGCACCGCGTGCACGACGTCTCGGAGGTATTGCTCGCGGAGCGGGAGCGCCTGCCGGCCAGGATCGAGCGCGAGGTCGAAACGCTGGCGGAATGGTCCCGGCACCTGCGGAGGGACCGGGAGCTCGCGTTCTCCGGGGCGGAGGATTTGACGCCTTCCGGGTTCTATTCCCGGGAGGACGCCGTTCAGGCACGCGCCTGCGCGCGCGGCACGGTCGAGTTGGTGTATCCGGATGTGATGGGGGCTTGACCTCGCGCGACAGCTGACAGGATCCGGCAGCGTCGCCACTCGCCTGTTCCGCCGCGGCTGTTAACCGTTCGCTCGAGTCGAACGTTCTACCTGGTGGAGAAAGGGATCCCCGGCGGCGGAGAAACGGAATCCCCCCGCTCCGGCAAGATCCGTTGGAGGATAGCCCTGCAAACACGAGAAGAGAGGTGACAGGTGAACTGGAGCGCGATCGAGGACATAGTGATGACGCTGGGGCTGTTCGCAGCCGTCGTGGTGATCATCTGGCTGAGGGCCAGGGTGAATCAGGTCAGGCTGGCGAGGCAGGCCGAAACGCAGCAGCAGTTGCTGGCCAAGTTCCAGTCGGGCCGCGAACTCGCGGACTTCATCGAAACGGAGGACGGCAAGCAGTTCCTGGGTCAGTTCGAGTCCGACCCGAATCGCATGATCCTGGTCGTTCTTTCCGCGGGAATCGTCTCGACCGTTCTGGGGCTCGGCCTCCTCCTGCTCATGATATGGGAAAACGGCTTTCTCTTCCCCGGCGTCGGGACGACGGCGCTCGGCGTCGGTCTCATCGCTGCGGCCATCATCTCGAAGAAGCTGTCGGACCAGTGGCGCCAGTAGCGGATGCATGAGGACGAAGCCGCGTTTCGCCGGATCTACGAGCGTACGGCGCCGCGGCTTCGAGCGTACCTTCACCTGGCGGTGAGGGATTCGGCGCTGGCGGACGATGTTCTGCAGGAAGCCTACTACCGCCTGCTTCGCGCCGACATGAACGATGCAGCCATCGGTCAGGTACGGTCCTACCTGTACAAGACGGCCCGGACGCTGCTTGCCGACCACGGACGGAGAGTGGGTCGCGAGCGAAGACGGCAACGGAGATGGAACTCGTCGGTTTCGGAGAGCCCGAGGCATGACCTGACGCTCGACATGGAGCGCCTCTTCGCCCGACTCTCGCAGAGGGAACAGACGCTTCTCTGGCTCGCGTATGTGGAGGGTGCCAGCCACCGGGAGATCGCAGCTTCATTGGGCATGCAAGCGAACAGCGTCCGCGTCGTGCTCTACCGGGCCCGAAAGAGGTTGGCGGGGATTCTGGAGGGCCACGGATGGGGCCCGGAGGAGGCGTCATGATACTGGATTCATGCCCCGGAGCGGAATCCGTGTTCGAAGCGGCACGGGCGGGAAGATCGAGCGAGGAGCTGGCGGCTCATGTGGCGCGCTGCGACTCGTGCAGGGAATCCAGCACCACGATTCGATGGATGATCGAGCTCGGCCAGACCGTGGACTCGGGAACGGTTCCTCTGCCGGACCCCGGCCTGATCTGGCTCAGGGCCCGGATTCGCAAGCGGTCCGAGGAGTCGTGGCGCACACTGCTTCCGATAGCGATTGCGTGCGGGGCGTCGGCCATCGGATTGGGAGCGATGGTCGCACGCCTTCCGGGACCGATTCTCGCAGGCCTTCCCATGGAGGCCTGGAGGTCGCTTCAGGAGTGGCTGACGAGCGCAGGCATTCCGGGATGGGAGTTCCCGGGCCTCGTGTCCCCCGGGCCATTTGCGATCGCGTGGATGCCCGCCGCAATCCTGCTGATGCTCCTCCTGGTGTTCACCGCCAGCGAAGCGTAAGCCGGTCCGCGGCTCTCACCGCAGCAGCGCCTCGAGCTCCTCGGGCGATCGCGGCAGCGTGGCGGTCAGGACCTCGGCGCCGTCCTCGGTCACCAGGATCACGTCCTCCACGAAGACCGCGACGCCGATGTCGTGGTTGTAGTACCACGGTTCCACAGTGAACACCATGCCCGGCGCGAGCGGCTCGTCCATGAGCGCGGGGTCGCCCGCGGAGAGGCCGATGTGGTGGCCGAAGAACGAACCCGTCTGCATGTGGGGCTCCTCCTCGTCGGGGATCGCCTCGTAGGCCACGGCGGTGAGTTCGCGGAGAGTGACGCCGGGCCGGATCGCGGCGATGATCGCGTCGGCGGCACGCGTGCTGACCAGCAGCTTCTCCCGCTGGATGTCCGTGAACGTCCCGTTTACCGGGAACGTGCGCCCGATATCGCTGATGTAGCCGTCCACCTCGCATCCGACGTCGAGGATGACCAGGTCGCCGTCTTCCATTCTGCGGTTGCGGCGGTCGTAGTGGGCGGCCAGCACGCGCCAGGGCCAGAGGCTGTTGGGACCCGACTTGATGATGGGCGTGAAGGGCAGCGCCTGGGATCCGAAGGTGCGACAGGTGTTCTCGAACTCGCCCTGAAGCGTGCGCTCGTCGACCCCGGGTCGGATGCGCCAGGCGACCGACTGGATCCCCGCCATGGTCGCATCGGCGGCGATGCGCATGTGATCGATTTCGGCAGGCGTCTTGATCATGCGCAGGCGGGCGACGACGTCGAAGGCGTTGACAATCTCCGCCTCCGGATGGTCGGTGCTCAGCCGGAGGATGAGCGATGCCGTCGCGTCCAGGCTTCCGATCAGGGGGACGGTGGGGGGCGTGAGCTCCCCGGTGGAGCCCCCGTTCACCCGCAGGGTCGCTCCGCCGCGCACCCGAAGCCGGAGGAAGTCGTCGAGCTCGGCGAGGTCCCGGTACTCGTCGATGCCCGCGATGCTGCGCAGCTGATAGTCGTCGAGCAGCGGGCGCCCGGGGAAGTCGTTGGGCCGCCCCGGATTCTCGAAACGCGGGTCCCGCCGGGGCATGAAGAGGATGGAGCGGTCCCGGTCGGCGTCCAGAACCAGCATGGAATGCACGACCTCGAGGCCGGTCAGGTACCAGAAGTCCTCCAGCTGGCGGAAGGTCTCGCCGTGGGTAAGTCCGTCGGAGGAGGGCGTAAGCAGGAGTCCGCCCCCGCTGGCGCGCAGGCCGTCCAGGATGCGCGCTCGGCGGTACGCGTATTCCTGCGCCCGGAATTCCAGCCGGGTCCAGTCGGTGTAGCGCTGCTCGGGGGTCTGGGCGGCGAGCGCCGCTGCCGGGACCGGGATGCCTCGCTCCGGACCGGGGCCGACGAACAGGGCGGGGCTCGCGAATGCGAGAATGAGCACGATGACACCGCGGCGGAGCACCCTGGCCGACATGATTCACCATCCCTCGTCGAAGACTGATGCGGTTCCGGGCAACTTGGCAGCCGGGGCGAGCGCCGTCCATGGCGCGCAGCACCGCGCCAGCCGACCGCGGACGAGTCCGTGCGTGTCCGGCAGGGCGAACGGGCCTCCCAAATCGCCGTCCCCGCGCCCCTACTCCCCAGCCGGTGAAGACGGTAGACTTTTCGCGTCCTTACACACTATCGCCCGAGGATCACACGATGTACGACCTCCGTCTCCGAACCCGTCAGGTGTTCTCGCAGTCCGGCCGCTTCTCCCGCCACATCCCGGGGCTGTCGGCCCTGGTTCTGCTTACTGCACTGCTACCACCGGCGTCCACGGCGGGGGGCCTGCCCACCCGGCTCCATGCGCAGGAGGCCGACGCGGACGACCCGGCCGAGCTCAACTCCGGCCTGCTGTCGTCCTTCAGGTGGCGGAGCATCGGACCCGCGGTTGCATCGGGGCGCATCGCCGACATCGCCATCGACCCGACCGATCGCAGCACCTGGTACGTCGCGGCCTCCTCCGGGAACGTCTGGAAGACCACCAACGCGGGCACCACCTGGACGCCCATCTTCGACGACTACGGGTCGTACTCCATCGGGGCCATCGCGCTCGACCCGAACGACCATCTCACCCTCTGGGTGGGCACCGGCGAGAACAACGGCCAGCGCTCGGTGGGATACGGTGACGGGGTGTACAAATCGGTGGACGGGGGGCGCTCGTTCACGAACATGGGACTCGAGACCTCCGAGCACATCGGCATGATCGCCGTGCATCCGGACGATTCGCGCACCGTCTTCGTGGCGGCGCAGGGGCCGCTCTGGAACGCGGGGGGCGAACGCGGACTCTACCGGACGCGCGACGGCGGCGACAACTGGGAACTGGTGCTCGAGATCGACGAGCATACGGGGGTGAATGAGGTCTACTTCGATCCGCGCAACCCGGACGTGATGTACGCGTCCACGTGGCAGCGGCGCCGGCACCAGTGGACCATGATCGACGGGGGTCCCGGTTCGGGCATCCACAAGTCAACCGACGGCGGCGAGACCTGGCGGGCCATCAACCGCGGGCTCCCCTCGGGGGACAAGGGGCGCATCGGGATGGCGATTTCGCCCATCAATCCGGATGTGCTCTACGCGATCGTCGAGGCGTCCGGAAACGACGGCGGCACCTTCCGTTCCGAGAACATGGGCGAGAACTGGAGCCGCACCTCACGCTACCAGTCGTCCGCGCCCATGTACTATCACGAGCTCTATGCCGACCCTCATCGCTTCGACCGCATCTATT
Organism: Gemmatimonadota bacterium; assembly: GCA_022822425.1. Classification (GTDB taxonomy): domain Bacteria; phylum Gemmatimonadota; class Gemmatimonadetes; order Longimicrobiales; family Gaopeijiaceae; genus BD2-11. The sequence continues at coordinate 24,011 of JAJEBS010000047.1, forward strand.
CGCTGGACACGTTCCTGGAGATGTCCGACGACGGAGGTGAGACCTGGGGCCGGCTGCCGACGCAGAGCGTGCACGTCGACCATCACGCGCTCGCCTTCGACCCGGACGATCCGGAGCATCTGATCCTGGGCAACGACGGCGGACTGTACGAGACCTTCGACTTCGGGGAGAACTGGAGCCACTTCACCAATCTTCCTCTCACCCAGTACTACAAGGTCGCGACCTCCAACGACGAGCCCTTCTATTACGTCTATGGCGGGACGCAGGACAACAATACCATGGGCGGGCCGTCGCAGACGCTGGGGGGCGGCATCCGCAATTCGGACTGGTATGTGACGCTGGGGGGCGACGGCTTCGACCCGGTGGTCGATCCCGAGAATCCCGACATCATCTATTCACAGTTACAGCACGGGGTGCTGTCGCGCTTCGACCGGGGGAGCAAGGAGCGGCTGGACATTCAGCCCCAGGCCGACCCCGGCGGACCACCGCTGCGCTGGTACTGGGATGCGGGGCTGATCATGTCGCCGCACGACAATCACCGGCTCTATTTCGGCGCGCAGATCCTCTTCCGGAGCGACGACCAGGGCTCGAGCTGGCGCGCGATCTCCGGGGATCTTTCGCGCAACATCGACCGCAATCAACTGGAGGTGATGGGACGCGTGTGGAGCGTCGACGCCGTGGGCAAGAACCGTTCGACGTCGGTGTTCGGGCACATCGTGGCCATCTCCGAGTCGCCGCTGGTCGAGGGGCTGATCTATGTGGGCACGGACGACGGCCTGGTTCAGGTGACGGAGGACGGGGGCGAGACCTGGCGCGAGATCGCGAGTCTGCCGGGCGTGCCGGACACGAGCTTCGTGCACGACGTTGAGGCGTCGCTGCACGACCCCGACGCCGTCTTCGCCGTGGTGAACAACTTCAAGCGCGGCGATTTCCGCCCCTATGTCCTGAAGTCGGAGGACCGCGGGCGCAGCTGGACCTCGATCACAGGCGGGCTGCCGGACAACAGCCCCTCCTTCTCCATCGTTCAGGACCACGTCGAGCCGGATCTGCTCTTCCTGGGGGCGGAATTCGGGGCCTTCGTTTCGGTGGACGGGGGCGAGTCGTGGATGGAATTCGACAGCGGACTGCCCACCATCGCCGTGCGCGACCTGGAGATTCAGCAACGCGAGGGCGACCTGGTCGCGGCGACCTTCGGGCGCAGCTTCTACGTGGTCGACGACTATACGCCGCTGCGCGAGCTGGCGCGGGGATCGCAGCCGATCCTGGCCTCCTCGGGACACCTCTTCGAGGTGGCCGATGGCGACATGTACGTGCCCTGGAATCCGGGCGGAGCAAACGGGGCCGACTTCTACGCGGCCGACAATCCGCCCGTGGGCGTGACCTTCACGTATTGGGTCGGCGAGACGCTCAGGACCCGGGAAGCCGAACGGCGGGCCGCCGAGCGCGCGGCCCAGCAGCGGGGCGAGGACACCCCGTATCCGTCGTGGGAAGAGCTGATGGAGGAGGACCGCGAGGAGGCACCACGCGTCTACCTGACCGTGCGCGACCAGGGCGGACAGGTGGTGAACGTGGTCAACGGCTCGACCTCACGGGGCGTCCACCGGGCGGTGTGGAACTACCGCTACCCGGCGTACACGCCCGTGACCGGCGGAGGTGGCGGGGGCGGCTTCGGCGGCTTCGGCGGCGGGAACGGGCCGATGGCGCTCCCGGGCAGCTACACGGTGTCGCTGGCGCAGCGGGTGGACGGCGAGGTGACCGAGCTGGCCGGTCCGGTCCCCTTCGAGATCGCGCCGCTGACCACCCCCGTCATCGCCGCCCAGGACCGGGCGGTCGTGCTGGCCTTCCAGCGCGAAACCGGCGAGCTCCTGCGCGCCGTCACGGGTTCGCAGCGCGCGGCCGCGGGGGCCGCCCAGCGGATCGGCGCCGTCAAGCAGGCGCTCGAGCGCTGGCCCGCCGCGCCCGACGGGTTCATGGGCGAGGCTCGGACGCTGGAACTCCGCCTGCTCGACCTGCGCGAAGCGCTCGACGGCTCACGCACCCGCGCCTCTCGCGCCGAGCCCGACCTGCCGGGGATCGCCGGGCGGGTCAACCAGGTCGTGCGTGGGCACTGGAACGGCACCCACGGGCCCACGGGCACCCACCGCGAACAGTACCGCGTCGCGCGCGAGGCCTTCAGCGCCATGTACCCCGAGCTGCAGCGGCTGGTCGAGACCGACCTGCCCGCACTGGAGGGGCGGCTGGAGGAGGCGGGGGTACCGTGGACGACGGGGCGCGCGCTGCCGAGCTGGCCGCCGGGGGGTTAGATCTCCCTCAGCCGATCAGTTTCCGGTTCGCCGAACCGCGCTTCTTCAGGAGCGCGACGGCGACCTCGCGCGCGTCGTCGAGCGTCCTCACGACCTGCTTCCGGGGCACGCCCTGCAGGATATCCAGAGTCCTGAGCGTCTCCGCCGGCTTGCCCGAGAGGCCCATCACGATGACCTCGGTCTCCTCGCGCTCGGCGACGTCCAGGAGCTGCAGGATGAGCATGGCGGCGCTGTCGTCGAGGTAGGACACGTTGGTGAAGTCGAAGATGGTGACTTCGTGCTCCTTGATGTCTCCGCCGATCACCGCGACCAGCTTGTGCGCGGAGGCGACGGTGAAACTTCCCCTCAGGGCGATCAGGCCGACCCGGGCCGAGTACCAGTCCATCACCGCGGGGTCCTCGTGTTCGGCGAAGAACATCCGGTCGAGCAGGGGCACGGACACCACGCTGTCCAGCTCCAGGCTCTCCAACTGCTGTGAATGGGCCATGCCGGCCACGATCAGCCCGATCGCGACGCCGGTCATCAGGTCCACGAACACCGTCAGCCCCAGCGTGACCAGCATGACGATCATGTGCTCGCGGCGGAGATGATGGACGCGCGCGAGCATGCGCCAGTCGATGATGTCCCATCCCACCTTGATCAGGATGGCGGCGAGGACGGCGTGGGGAATCGGCTCCACGTACTGCCCGAGCCCCAGAAGAACACCCAGGACCAGTGCCGCCCGCAGGGCGCCGGAGACCGGCGTGCTGCCCCCGGCCCGGATGTTGACCACCGTGCCCATGGTCGCTCCGGCGCCCGGCAGCCCGCCGATGAGCCCCGAGGCGATGTTGCCGATGCCCTGCCCGACCAGTTCGCGGTTGGGCTCGTGGCGAGTGCCGGTGATGGAGTCGGCGACCAGCGACGTCAGGAGGCTGTCCACCGAGCCCAGGATCGCGAGAATGAGCGCCGGCTGAACCGCGCTCACCAGAAAGCCCGGGGATGGCATGGTGAACTGAAGGGCCGGCAGGCCCGTCGGGATCTCGCCGATGACCGGGATGCCTCCCAGCCACAGGACTCCCGCCGCGGTTCCCACGACCAGTGCGACCAGCGGGGGCGGGATCAGCTTCGCGTAGCGCTTTGGCCACAAGAGGCTGGTTGCCAGCGTGATAACGCCGATCGCCACGGCCGTCGAGTTCGCGGTCGCGAGCGCCTGCGGCATCGCGCGCAACGCGCCAATCGGCCCGCCGGCGGCCGGGGGCAGCCCCAGGAACGGCATGCTCTGGATCAGCATGATGATGATGCCGATCCCGGACATGAAGCCGGACACCACCACCGCCGGCGTATACGCCACGAAGCGTCCGATCCTGAGCGCACCCATGGCGATCTGCAGCAGCCCCGCCATGATCACCACGATCATGGCCTCCGCGAGCGTGGCCGAGTGCGTGGTGAGGATCGCCGCCATGGCGACGGTCATGGGCGCGGTGGGCCCCGAGATCTGCGAGCGGGTGCCGCCGAACACCGCCGCGAAGAAGCCCACCGCGATCGCGCTGTAGAGCCCCGCAGCCGCGCCGAGCCCCGACGCCACGCCGAAGGCCAGCGCCACCGGCAGCGCCACGATGGCCGAGGTGACTCCGCCGAAGAAGTCCCCGCGCAGCCTGTGATAGTCGTATCTCATGCCGCCCCTCGTTCGGCCTTCGCGATCACCCCCAGGAAGTCTTCACCGTAACGTTCCAGCTTGGTTTCACCCACCCCGGTAATGCCGGCCAGTTCCTCCGGCGTGCCCGGACGGCGCTCGACCATCTCGCGCAGGGTGGCGTCATGGAAGATGACGTACGGCGGCACGCCCTGCGCCCGCGCGAGTTCCAGCCGATGGGCGCGCAGAGCCTCCCACAGCCCCTCGTCCCATGTCGCGGGATCGGGGGGCGGCTGCTCGGCCCGGGGCTTGCGCTTGCGCGCGGCAGCCGGTGGGCGCACGTCCCGCCGCATGTGCACCGGCGTCTCGCCCCGCAGCACCGGCCAGCTCTCGTCGGTGAGCCGGATCGAGCCGAATCCCTCCATGTCGACCCAGAGGAGGCCGCGGGCGACCAGCTGCCGGAACACCGAGCGCCACTCGTAGGGACCCAGATCGGCGCCCACCCCATGGGTCGGAAGGCGGTCGTGCCCGAAGCGCCGGATGCGGTCCGTTTCCCTGCCCCGCAGGACATCGATGAGATACGCGGCGCCGAAGCGCTGCCCGGTGCGATACACGCACGACATGGCCTTCTGGGACGCCTCGGTCGCATCCCAGGTATCCACCGGCGTCAGGCAGTTGTCGCAGTTGCCGCAGGGCTCGGACATGGTCTCGCCGAAGTAGGCGAGCACGGTCTGGCGGCGGCAGGTGGTGAGCTCGCAGTAGCCCAGCATCGCATCGAGCTTGCGCACCTCCAGTCGCTTGCGCGCCTCGCCCGCCTCCGATCCCTCCACCATGTTGCGCAGGGTCACGACCTCCCGCAGCCCGTACACCATCCACGCGCTGGCGGGGAGCCCGTCGCGTCCCGCGCGTCCCGTCTCCTGGTAGTAGGCCTCGATGCTCTTCGGCAGATCGAGATGGGCCACGAAGCGGACGTTGGACTTGTCGATGCCCATGCCGAAGGCGATGGTCGCCACCATCACCACGCCCTCCTCGCGCTGGAAGCGGTCCTGGTTGCGCCGGCGCTCGGCGGCCCCCAGCCCCGCGTGGTAGGGGAGAGCGTTCACGCCCTCGCCCTGGAGCCATTCCGCGGTGGCGTCCACCTTCTTGCGCGACAGGCAGTAGACGATGCCCGCGTCGCCCCGGTGATGCTGGTCCAGGAACCGGCGGAACTGGGCGCGCGCATTGTTCTTCGGGACCACGCTGTAGCGGATGTTGGGGCGGTCGAAGCCGCTCACGAAGACGGGTGCGCCCCCGAGCCCGAGGCGGTCGACGATCTCGCGCCGGGTGAGTTCGTCGGCGGTGGCGGTGAGCGCGATGCGCGGCACGTCGGGAAAGTGCTCGCGCAGGGCGGAGAGCTGAAGGTATTCGGGGCGGAAGTCGTGTCCCCACTGCGACACGCAGTGCGCCTCGTCGATGGCGAAAAGGGACAGGCGGGCCTGGGCCAGGAGATTCAGCGTGCGCTCGCCGAGCAGGCGTTCGGGGGCGACGTAGAGCAGATCCAGCCGCCCCGCGCGCACGGCGGCTTCCGCGTCCAGCACCTCCCGGTAGGAGATGGAAGAGTTCAGGCAGGCGGCGCGCACCCCCAGTTGGCGGAGCGCCTCGACCTGATCGCGCATCAGGGCGATGAGGGGCGAGACCACCACTCCGGTCCCTTCCCGGACCATGCCGGGAATCTGGTAGCAGAGCGACTTGCCGCCGCCGGTGGGCATGAGCACCAGGCAGTCGCCCCCATCCACCATGTGGCGGATGACCTCCTCCTGCTGCCCCCGGAACCCGGAGTAGCCGAAGGTGCGCTCGAGGACGCGGCGGATCATCCTGCGCTCACCTCAACATGAACAACGGAACGATCCGGCCCGGGTCAGGGATGGCCGAGCTCCGGGAA
>JAJEBS010000271.1 GCA_022822425.1 Gemmatimonadota bacterium
GTCTCCGCTGGAGGAGGCCCTGGCGCTCGCGCTTGAACGCGTCGAGGGCACCTACGGCATCGCGGCGATCTCCGCGCACGAGCCCGGCAAGCTGGTCGCGGCGCGCCAGGGGAGCCCGCTCCTGCTCGGGGTGGGAGCTTCGGGCCAGTACCTGGTGGGCTCCGACGCGGCCGCCGTGGTGGCCCAGACGCGCGACGTCGTCTACCTCGCGGACGGCGACTACGCGAAGCTCGAGCGCACCGGCTACCGGGTCTACCACATGGGGCGGGGCACGGTGCGCCGCTCCGTGCATCAGGTGACCTGGGACCTGTCCGCCATCGAGCGCGGCGGCTTCGAGCACTTCATGCTGAAGGAGATCTTCGAGCAGCCGCGCAGTCTGCGCGACGTGCTTCGGGGGCGGCTGGTGGAGGCAGACGGAACGGCTCGCCTGGGCGGGATCGAGCGGCACCGGGAGGAACTGCTCTCGCTGGATCGCGTGGTCATGACGGCCTGCGGAACCAGCTGGCACGCCGCGCTGCTCGGCGAGTACATGCTCGAGGATCTCGCGCGCATACCCGTCGAGGTCGAGTACGCGTCCGAGTTCCGCTACAAGAACCCGGTTCTGGACGAGCGCACCCTGGTAGTCGCGATCAGCCAGTCCGGAGAGACCGCCGACACGCTGGCCGCGTTGCGGGAGGCTCGCCGCAGGGGAGCCCGGACCATGGGCATCGTCAACGTGGTGGGGTCGTCCATCGCGCGCGAAACCGCCTTCGGCTGCCATCTGCACGCCGGGCCCGAGGTCGGGGTGGCGTCCACCAAGGCCTTCACCAGCCAGCTCATGGTGCTCGCGCTGTTCGCCCTTTGGATGGGGCGCCGCCGGCAGATCTCGCTGCTGGGAGGGCGGCGCATCGTCCAGGCCATGCAGGCCCTTCCGGGACAGGTGGAGGAGGTCCTGAAGCTGAACGATTCCATTCTGGAACTGGCGCGCACCTTCAGGGACGCGCCCAACTTCCTCTACCTGGGCCGCGGCTACCAGTTTCCGGTGGCGCTGGAAGGGGCGCTCAAGCTCAAGGAAGTGAGCTACATTCACGCCGAAGGCTATCCCGCGGCGGAGATGAAGCACGGGCCGATCGCGTTGATCGACGAGGCCATGCCGGTCGTGATCCTGGCTCCGAGCGACCCCGTCTACCCGAAGGTCGTCTCCAACATCGAGGAGGTGAAGGCGAGGGGCGCGCGCGTGATCGCCGTGGTCAGCGAAGGCAACTCGGAGCTCGAGGACAGGGTGGATCACGTCATACGCGTCCCGGACACGCTTCCCTTCCTGCGCCCCGTGCTCACCACGGTGCCGCTTCAACTGCTCGCGTACCACATCGCAGTCCTCCGGGGCTGCGACGTGGACCAGCCCCGCAACCTGGCCAAGTCGGTCACGGTCGAGTGATGGTCCGGGCGCGGGAGCGGGGGGATGCGCCCGCCGAGGCGGCCGGGGCCGGAGCCGCGAGGTGAGGATCGTCCTCCAGCGCGTGGCGCGCGCCTCGGTGACCGTCGACGGTTCGGTGGTGGGGCGCATCGACGGCGGACTCCTGCTGCTCGTCGGGTTTACCCGCGAGGACGGCGCGGACGCGCTCGAGTGGATGGCGAACAAGGTGCTCGGGCTGCGCGTGTTCAACGATCCCGGGGGCAGGATGAACCTGTCGCTCCAGGATGTCTCCGGCGACGTTCTGGTCGTGAGCCAGTTCACGCTGTACGGCGACACCCGCAAGGGACGCCGGCCGAGCTTCATACGAGCGGCGAGGCCCGATGTGGCGGTGCCCCTCTACGAGAACTTCGTGGCGCTCTTGCGGGAGAAGGCTCCGGGTCGGGTCGAGACGGGTGTGTTCGGCGCCATGATGGATGTGGAACTCGTAAACGATGGTCCCGTGACCCTGGTGCTTGAACGGTGAGCGGGCAGCCGGCACGGGGGCGGACGCCCCCTCTCGTGCTCGCGTCCCGGTCCCCCCGGCGCGCGGATCTGCTCACGATGCTGGCGATTCCCTTCGAGATCGACCCGGCGGACATCCCGGAGGAGGTGCTGCCCGGAGAGGACCCGGCCGCGCATACCCGGCGCCTGGCGGAGGGGAAGGCGCGTGTTGTGGCGGGGCGCCGGCCGGGGAGACTCGTGCTGGGGGGCGACACGGTGGTGGTGCGGGACGGGACCATCCTGGGCAAGCCGGGGGACGTCGATCACGCGGTCGCGATGCTGCTGAGCCTGGCGGGGCGGGCTCACGAGGTTGTCAGCGCGCTGGCGCTGGTGGAGCCCGGCGGGTGCGTGCACGCCGGCGTCTCGCGAACCACGGTGTGGCTGCGCTCCTTCGCCGAGGAGGAGGCCCGCGCCTACGTGGCCACCGGCGAGCCGATGGACAAGGCGGGAGCGTATGCCATACAGGGCGCCGGCGCGGTGCTGGTGGAGTCGCTGGAGGGCGACTACTTCACGGTAGTCGGACTGCCCGTCCCCCTGCTCGTGGGCCTGCTGGGCGCCGCCGGCGTCCCCTACGGGTTCGGTGGTTGGGCGACGGCGCCCGCGGAAGAAGTGATGCCGGAAACCGGAGCACGGGCGTGAGCAGACAACCGGCGGTTCTGGCCCTCGACCAGGGCACGACCGGCTCCACCGCCCTGGTGGTGGGGAGCGATGGGCGCATTCTGGGGCGCGGATACTCGGAGTTCACCCAGCACTTCCCCCGTCCGGGCCGGGTCGAGCACGACGCGGAGGAGATCTGGCGGGTGACCCGGCGGGTTGCGCGCACGGCGCTGGGCGCCGCCGGGGGGGAGGCGCGCCTGGAGGCCATCGGCATCGCCAACCAGCGCGAGACCGTCCTGCTCTGGGACCGCGCCTCGCTCGAGCCGGTGTGCCGGGCCATCGTCTGGCAGGACCGCCGTACGGCGTCGATCTGCACCGAGTTGCGCCGTGGCGGGCACGAGTCCGAGGTGCGGCGCCGCACGGGGCTGGTTCTGGATCCCTACTTCTCGGGAACCAAGCTGACCTGGCTCTTTCGCGACCGTCCGGAGCTGCGCGCGGCGGCCGAGGCCGGCGACCTGGCCGCGGGCACCATCGACGCCTGGCTGGTGGCGCGCCTGACGGACGGTGCGGTGCACGCCACCGACCACACGAACGCCTCCCGCACCCTCCTCTACGACCTGCACCGCCGGGCCTGGGACCCGTCGCTCGCCGACCTGCTCGAAGTCCCGGAGGGAATCCTGCCCGAGGTGCGCCCCAGCTCCGGCGACTTCGGGGTCGCGCGCGGCGAGCACCTGGGGACGGAGGTCCCGGTCGCGGGCGTGGTCGGCGACCAGCAGGCGGCCCTCTTCGGACAGGGGTGCGTACGCGCCGGCCTGGCCAAGGTGACCTACGGCACCGGGGCGTTCCTGCTGCTGCATACGGGCCGGGAGGTGGTGCCTTCCGGGAACGGGCTTCTCACCACGCTGGCCTGCGACGCGCGCGGAGGTCCGGCGTACGCCCTGGAGGGATCGATCTTCTCGGCGGGCGCGTCGATTCAGTGGCTGCGCGACGGCCTGGGCATCCTCGACCACGCCGCCGAATCGGAGGAGCGCGCCCGCGAGGTGGCGGACAACGCCGGCGTCTACTTCGTGCCCGCCTTCGTGGGGCTGGGGGCCCCCCACTGGATCCCCGAGGCGCGCGGCACGGTGGTGGGCATCACGCGCGGAACGACCGCGTCGCACCTGGCGCGCGCCGCGCTCGAGTCGATGGCGTACGGGACGGTCGAAGTCATCCGTGCCATGGAGGAGGATGCCGGACTGGCTACCCGGGAACTGCGCGCCGACGGGGGGGCGGCGCGCAACCGGTGGCTGATGCAGTTCCAGGCGGACGTGCTGGACGTGCCCGTGCGCCGCGCGCCCCGGGTGGAGACCACGGCGCTGGGCGCCGCCGGCCTGGCGGGGATCGCAGCCGGGATCTGGCCGGACGGCGAGGCGTTCGCGGCCTCCTCCGGCGAACCCGAGACCTACTCGCCCGACATGCGTGCGCAACACCGCCATGCGCTCATCGGCGGATGGGAGAGGGCGGTACGGGCCGCGCGCAACTGGGCCCGCGAACGCGACCAACCGGGCCAGGTTTGAGAAACCGCGCGCCCATCCTATATTCTGAACGCTGGCAAGGTCGGGCTCGAGGCAGTCGGGCCGGGTCCGGGACACACGGGACACAGGGGCGCAGCGAATGAAGAACAGCCGCTTCTACATCGGTCTGGCCGGTGTTGCCATGGTCGTGACCTTCCTCATCTGGACGGGTTTCGACAAGGCCATGGTCTACTACCTGACCCCCGTCGAACTCATGGCCAAGGCGGCCGAGGACGACACCTTCCATGACATAGGCGTGAAGGTGAGCGGCCGGGTGGTGAAGGGGAGCTACCAGGCCGAGGGCGCGTTCGAGCATTACTTCTCCGTGATGGACCTGGCGCGCGAGGATGCCAGCTTCCGGGTGGAATACCGCGACATCCTCCCCGACACCTTCAGCGACGAGACGGAAGTCGTCGTCGAAGGACGTTTCCGGCGCGACGGGGTCTTCGAAGCCACGACCGTGCTGACCAAGTGCGGCAGCCGCTACGAGGCGATGCCGGACGAGATGGCAGGATGATCCTCCTCGGGGAGTTCGCCCTCTGGGTGGCTCTGCCGGTCTCGATCTGGGGAATCGTGCTCGCCTTCGTGGGCGGGCACCGGAAGCGCGGCGACCTGGTCCTCTCGGCCGAACGGTCCGTCTACGCCGTTTTCTTCCTGCTCTGCCTGACCTCGCTGGGCATCATCCTGGCGTTTGTCGGGGAGCACTACGAGTACCGGTACGTGTGGGGGTACTCGAGCCGGGAGCTGGAAACCTACTTCAAGGTGACCGGGCTCTGGGCGGGCCAGCGCGGGTCGCTGGTCTTCTGGGTGCTGCTGCTCACCCTCTTCTCCGCCATCGCGGTCTTCCAGAACCGGCGGAAGAACCGCGAGTTCATGCCCTCCGTGGTGGGCGTTCTGCTCACGATCACGGCGTTCTTCCTCGGCGTGCTCCTCTTCGCCGACGTGAACCCCTTCGAGAGACTGCCGTTCACGCCCGCGAACGGGCAGGGGCTGAACCCGCAGCTCCAGAACTACTGGATGACCATCCATCCCCCGACGCTCTATCTCGGGTTCACCTCCTTCTCGGTGCCCTTCGCCTTCGGGATCGCCGCGCTCGTCACCGGCAAGACCGACTCCCGCTGGCTGGTGGTGACCCGGCGCTGGACGCTGCTGAGCTGGTTCTTCCTGACCAACGGGATCATCTTCGGCATGCGCTGGGCCTACGAGGAGCTGGGCTGGGGCGGATACTGGTTCTGGGATCCGGTCGAGAACGCATCCCTGCTTCCCTGGCTCACCGCGACGGCATTCCTCCACTCCGTCATGATCCAGGAGCACCGGGGGATGCTGAAGATGTGGAACCTGTCGCTGGTGTCGCTGACCTTCCTGCTCACCATCTTCGCGACCTTCCTGACGCGTTCCGGGCTCATCGAGTCGGTTCACTCCTTCGCCCAGAACACCCGCATCGCCTACATCTTCCTCGCCTTTCTGGGCGTTGCCACGATGGTGTGCCTGCTCCTCATCCTGTGGCGCAAGGACGATCTGCGCGCGGAACGCACCATCGAGTCGTTCCTTTCGCGCGAATCCGCCTTCCTGATGAACAACCTCATCCTGCTGGGGTCGGCGTTCGCGGTGCTCTGGGGCACGCTCTTCCCGCTGATCTCCGAGGGGTTCGCGGGGACCAAGGTGGCCGTGGGACCGGCGTTCTTCAACCGCGTCAACATCCCGATCGGTCTGGTGCTGCTGGCATTGACCGGGATCGGGCCGGTCATCGCCTGGCGGAAGGCGACGCGCCGGAACCTGGAGCGCAACTTCCTGTCGCCGCTCCTGATGGCGGCAGCCGTCACAGCCGGGCTCATGATCGCCGGCATGCGCGGGTTCTATGCCCTCGCGACCTTTGCCATCTGCGGCTTCGTGCTCACCATCCTGGCCACCGAGTTCTGGAAGGGTACCCGGGCGCGCGCGCGCATTGAGGGCGAGGGGCCGGGCAGGGCGTTTCTGCACCTGATCGCGCGCAACCGCCGTCGCTGGGGCGGCTATGTCGTGCACGTGGGCATCGTGCTCATGTTCGCCGGGTTCGCGGGAGCTTCGTTCCACACCGAGACCGACCAGAGCGTCGAGCCCGGCGACCAGATCCGGGCGGCCTCCCCCTACGGCCACGAGTACGTGCTGACCTACCAGGGCCTGTCTTCGTCGCGCACGCCCAACATGTGGCAGTGGGTGGCGCTCATGGACGTGTCCCGGGACGGCCGCCGGCTCGGCACCATCACCGCCGAACAGCGCATCTACTCGACGGCGGATCAGCCGATCCGGGAAGTCGGCATCCGCTCGACCCCGCTCGAAGACGTGTACGTCATCCTCGCCGGGGTTGAGGACTTCGAGGGCGCCGTGCTGAACGAGTCTTCGGCCCAGGGCGCGGTCTTCCAGGTGCTGGTGCGGCCCCTGGTGGGCTGGCTCTGGTATGGCGGACTGGTCATTACCCTCGGAGCCCTGATCGCCCTCTGGCCCGGCGCGGGCGGACCGGCCCGGCGCAAGGTGCAGGCGGCGCCCGCGAGCGCCCGGCTCGCGAAGGTCTGACCCGGGCTGCCGTCCGGTTCGGTCCCTGTCCCTGGCTCCGCTGTCGCGTAACGCATGATGATCGCGCTGGGGGCAGTCCTGGTCGCGGCCGCGGTGGTCCTCTACGTCGTCCAGCCCGTGTTCAGCGGGGAGAGGGCGCCCCTCGCGAGCCTGGACGAGGAGTTCACCGAGGCGGAGGCGCGCAGGCACCTGACCCTGGTGGCGCTACGGGACGTCGAGTACGACTACGCGACCGGCAAGGTGGACGAACGCGATTACCGACGATTGCGCGACGAGTTGGCGCGCGAGGCACTGGATGCGTTGCAGGAGGTGCGGCGAAGCCGGAAGCAGGCAGAGGGTCCTCCGCGGGCGCAGGACGCGGTGGCAGACGACCTCGAACAGGAAATCGCGGCGTATCGGGCCGCCCTGAGGGCGGGGACGCTGTGCGACCGCTGCGGCAGCCCCAACCTGGAGGTGGCGCTCTTCTGCGCGGCCTGCGGCCGACAGCTGGAGTCGGAGCGCGGGGAGGAGGCGGCGCCGGCCGCGCGGGGTTGATGAGCTGATGCCCGCCGCTGCTGCCGCCCCCCGCGCCGGCTTCCCGGTCCTCGAGGCAGCGTCGCTGGTGCGGGACTACGGGCCGGTGCGCGCCGTGGATCACGTCTCCTTCCGCCTCGGGGCCGGTGAGTTTCTCTCGGTGTTCGGCCCCAACGGCGCCGGGAAGACCTCCCTCCTGCGGCTGCTCGCCGGAGGGCTCCGCCCCACCGCCGGGGAGGTCCGCGTGTCCGGGATTCCCCTCACCGTCGGGGACCGGGCGGCGCGCGCCCGGATCGGCATCCTGTCGCACCTGAGCTTTCTGTACGGCCGCCTGACGGCCCGCGAGAACCTCCGGTTCTACGGTCGCCTGCACGGTCTCGACGACCTGGACTCGCGGGTGCCGGACCGCCTGGCCGACGTCGGCCTCGAGCGTTACGCCGACAGCCCGGTGGACACGCTGTCCCGGGGCACGGTGCAGCGGCTGGCGGTGGCGCGCGCGCTCCTCCACGATCCCGGGATCGTACTGCTCGACGAGCCCTACACCGGTCTGGACGCCTACGCCGGCGCGATGCTGCAGGAGCTGCTCTCGGCGCTGAAGGACGGGGGCCGCACGGTCGTCATGGTCACGCACAATCTCGGGAGGGGGCTCGAGCTGGCCGACCGCGTGGCGATCCAGGTGCGCGGCAGCTTCGTGTTCGAGGCCGAGCGGGCCGACCTGGACGCCGTTGGCCTGGAGCGGTCCTATCGGCGCGCGGTGGAGGGCAGGGCGTGACCGTCTACCTGCGGCAGGTGGCGGCGATCGTGCGCAAGGACCTCCTGCTGGAGCTGCGCACGGGGGAACGGCTTGCGGCGATGGGTGCGCTGACCGTCCTGGTCGCCGTCCTCTTTCATTTCGCGATCGATCAGGGACTGGTGCGGATGCAACTGCTGGCCGCCGGCCTGATCTGGATCACGATCCTGTTCGGAGGCATGCTAGGCATGGGCCGGACCTTCGAAATGGAGCGGGAGCAGGGCGCGATCCAGGGCCTGCTCACCAGCCCGGTCCCGCTGGATGGCATCTACCTGGCAAAAGTGGTCTCCAATTTCGTCCTGGTGACCCTGATCGAGGTGGTCGCGTTCGCGGCCTACTGGCTGTTCTTCGGGTTCAACTACGGCAACGCTCCCCTCCTGCTGACCGGCGTGCTGGGTGTGGCGACGCTCGGGTTCGTGGCCGTCACCACGCTGTTCAGCGCCATATCGGCGCAGACGAACATGGGACAGACCCTTCTTCCCATCCTGATCTTTCCACTCCTCGTTCCTGTGGTCATCTTCGGTGTCACGGCGACGGGACGCATCTTCGCTTCGCGTCCCGTGCAGGAGGTCGAGGGCAGCCTCTACCTGCTGATGGCCTTCACGGTGGTGGCGCTGACGGCGGGGACGGTCCTGTTTCGATACGTGGTGGAGGAATGATGTCACTAACGCGCATCCGATGGATGGCGACGGTTCTGGGGATTCTGGGCGTGGCCGGAGTGCTGGTGCTCCACTGGCTGGTCTTCTTCTGGGTAGGGACGGAGCGCACCATGGGGATCGTGCAGCGGATCTTCTACGTGCACGTCCCCTCCGCCTGGGTGACCTTCCTCGCCTTCGGCATCACGGCGCTGTGCGGGGCCGCCTATCTCTGGCTGCGCGACGAGCGGCTGGACTGGGCCGCGCAGTCGGCGGCCGAGGGCGGGCTCGTCTTCGGGGCGATCATGCTCACCTCGGGGCCGCTCTGGGCGGCGTACGCCTGGGGGACGCCCTGGACCTGGGAGCCGCGCCTGACCCTGACGCTGCTCATGTGGTTCGTCTTCGTCGGCTACTTCCTCGTACGCGCTTCGGCGGAGGACCGGCAGGCGGGCAAGCGCATGGCCGCGGTGATCGGCGTGCTGGGGGCGCTGCTGATTCCGCTTGTCCACGTGAGCGTGCTCTGGTTCCCCTCGCTCCATCCCCAGCCGGTGGTGCTCAATGTCGAGGAGGGCCCGACGCTGGATGCGGACATGCTGGTCACCCTCATGATCGGACTGCTGGCCTTCACCCTCATCTTCTTCTCCGTCTTCTTCCTGAGATACGGCCTCGAGCATCTGCGCTACCAGCGCGCCCTCGAAACGCGCGGCCAGCCTCGGGCAGCGTAAGGAAAACCGACCATGCACATGTTTCGTCTCCGACCCGGAATCGTCCTCCTTGCCGCTCTGGCGGCGTCGCTGGCGTTCACGGCTCCGCTGGTCGCCCAGGTGGGCACCGAAGTGCTCGCACAGCAGTCGCTGCGGCCGTACTGGTACGTCTTCATCGCCTATTCGCTGGCGTGGCTGCTGCTCCTCGGCTGGATGTTCTCCATCGGTCGGAGGATGCGGGGACTGGATGACGGGGGAACCGGATAATCGCGACGCGTGAATCGCCTCTCGCTCGCTGGCTTTCGGAACTGGCCGGGGCTATTTTTTGCAATCCGACATTGCGCCCGGCGAGGGATCGGATGGGGCCGACACGGCTCCGGCGCACACCGACAAGCCCAAGGAGTGACGGGATGAGAGGACGTGACAATCGGGGGCGTTGGATGGCCCTGTTCCTCGTTGCGCTGGCCGGGGCCGGTCAGGTTCAGCCGCTCGACGCCCAGAGCACCAAGATGGGCAGCACGCTGCGGTACGGTTCCGGATTCTTCAACGTCCCGGCTGCCTCCACGCTCCCGCATCTCGCGATCACGGGCACCTATTCGGGGTTCGGGATCAGCGTGGACGAGCGCGTGTTCATCTCCCAAAGAGGGATCGAAAAGGGTCGTCTCCCGGGCGAGTGGAGCCAGTGGCTGCAGGACGCGTCGGTTGCGATCGGCCTCTTCGACCGCATGGAGTTGGGTGCCTCCTTCCAGAATTTCGCCGATGCCGAGAACGGTGGGAACATGGTCGGCGCATTCGGCCGGGTCGCGCTGGTGAAACCCGAGTCGTCGGGGTTCGGGCTGGCGGTGGGCACGCGCTTTGTCAGCGGACCTTCCTTCGGAGATGGCCGCGATCACATCCCCCCCCGCCTCGGATTCCCCGACATCCGGTTCTACGACCAATACGAGGGAGGTCTGGTCGACGACATGTCGACCTCGTTCTCTCCCTACGCGATGGCGACCTTCCAGCTCGCCGGCCTGGACAGCGACGCCCTTCCCGAGCATGACCTGACCTTCGGGCTGGGGTACGGAACGGGGATGTTCGGCGGGAGCGGAAGCGATCTCGGCTGGTACGGAAGGCGCTATTCGCACGGCTGGCTCGCGGCCACCGCGCTGCACGTCCAGCTCTCCCGGGGGGTGCTCCTGAACCTCATGGGCGAATACGACGGATGGGACGTCAACACCGGGCTGCAGCTCGATGTCGGCGGGATCCGGGCCGGCGCCTATGTGCTGGGGATTCAGCACGTCGAGAACTCCACCATATACCGCAGTTCCCGCTTCGGGGTGATGGCTTCGCTGGCGCTCTGTCCGAACGGCGGCGGCCTGCTGTGCAGCCCCGAGCTGATGCCGCGCCCGGAGCCGATTCAGCTTCCGGCTCCGCCGCCGGATACGGTCGTCATCGAGCGCACCACCGAGGTCCCGCTCGAACTCAGCACGGAGCGGACGCTGTGCCTCGCGACAGGCGAGAACGGCACGGTGATGGCCACGCCCGAAGGCGCGGAAGTGATTGCCCTGGATGCGCTGGGCGGCGTATACGCAGCGGACGCCGAGTGGTTCAACAACGACAGCGAGATCGAGCACGGGGACTACCCGTACGAGAAGGTGGGCGAACAGATCAGCCCGAACTGCACCACGATCACCCGGGTCGGCGAGTGGCTGGGCATACCCCTCTTCGCGGAGTCCGCCGCAGCCGGCCAGGACCCGATTCCGATGATCTACGTGCCCGTGACCCCGGGGCGCTGGCAGCCGTACGAATTGCCGGCGCGGGTGCGTGGCTGATCGTCACCAGGGGGGCGCATCCGCCCGTTCAAGGTCCTCGACGGTGTCGATGTCCGGCAGGGGTTCGAGCGTGGCCGTGCGCAGCTTCAGGGCTGCGGCCCGAGCCAGCGTCGTCGTCATGACTTCCTCCGTGCTCCAGGGCACGTCGCGGAAGAGGTCGGGCCAGTAGCCGGTCGCGCCGATCAGGTAGTATCCGCCGTCCAGCGCGGGACCCAGCACCAGGTCGTTCGCCGGGAGTTCGGCGAAGGCGTGCTCGACGACGCGACGATCCACCGCGGGGGCGTCGGTGCCGATCGCGCACACCTGCGGCGCCCGCTGGAACTCGCGCCGGAAGGCGTTGGCCAGGCGCTCGCCCAGGTCGTCGCCTTCCTGGGGTCTGAAACCGACGTTCGCCGCTCCCAGCCACCGACGCGCCGCGGCCAGCTCATTCGCGGGATCGATGTAGACGACCACGCGGTAGTGCCCGCCGCGAACGCCGTCCACCACCCGGCGCCCCATGATGCCGTACAGCGATGCGGCTTCGACGTCTCCGATGGCCGCGGCCAGTCGCGTCTTGACGCGCCCCGGACGGGGCACTTTGGCGAAGACGATGAGGGTGCGCTCGGCGTCACGCGTCACCGGTTGCGCCCGTTCTCCGATGCCGGGAAGCGCTCCGGATACCAACGCGCCAGGCGCTCGGGAGCGACTCCGGCGAGATACAGGGAGACGGCCGCCCCGTTGCGCAGCCAGACCTTCCATCTTCCAAGGCGCAGGTAGGTTCTGGGGCTGGTCGGCAGAGGTGCTGGCAGGCGCGCGATCCTGCCCGAGCGACGCAGTCGGCGAACCATCTCGACATCCTCCATGAGAGGCAGTTCGGGGTAGCCGCCCACCGCTTCGAAGGCCTCGCGCCTCACCAGCAGGCCCTGGTCGCCATAGACGAGGCCGGTCAGGCGCTCGCGCACGCGCTGTCCGGCCTCGACCAGGCGCCAGAACCAGCCACGCCCGCGCAGGCGGAACGGGAAATACGCCGCCGCCGGACCTTTGTCGGAGTGGAGCGCGGAGACGAGCGCCGAGCGGGACGCCGACGGGAGCCGGGAGTCGGCGTGCAGGAAGAGGAGCCAGGGGGTGTCGAGTGCGCGGGCGCCCGCGTTCATCTGGGCGGCCCGCCCCCGGGGCGCGGACACGCACACGGCGCCTCCGGCGCGGGCGAGATCGAGGGTGTCGTCGGCTGAACCGCCGTCCGAAACCACGATACGAAGCGGAAGCTGAACTTCCGCCAGGTCGGCCAGCAGTTGGGGCAGATGACCCGCTTCGTCGATCGTCGGGATCACCACCCCCAGGGTGGCGCCGGTCACGGGTCGAGGTCGTTCAGCGTCCAGTCGTATTCGAAGAAGCGCACTTCGACGCCCGGGCGCCGGAGGAATTCGGCATCCTCCCCGGGCAGATATCGGGCGAAAAAGTCGAGCAGGCCGTCTCTTCCTCCGAAGTCATCGCCGTACCAGTCAAGCACCCGGTTCAGGGTGACGGATCCGGCGCCCGAGCGGTCGATCAGGAAGTGCTCGGGATTCTCGACCAGACCACGCACGGCTCGATCGAGCTGGCCCTCGAGGCGTTCCGGCACGTAGGCTTCGGCGGCCAGCGGAGGGCAGCTCAGTGCCGCGCAGTTGACGGCGAAGTGGATGCGCGGCTCACCCCATGTGGGCCGGATGATCTCGTGTTCGATCTCGTCGAGCGAGCGCGTCGCCCCCGCCACGTCGCAGAAGGCTCCGGTGAAGACGTCGCGGATCTGCCAGACGGAGTTGTCGGGGCGGTCGGCGAACGCGTTGCGGATCGAGCCCACGAGACCCGCGTTCTTCCGGATC
>JAJEBS010000320.1 GCA_022822425.1 Gemmatimonadota bacterium
ATCCGCGCCCCGCCGCGATGCCCGCCACGAGGCCCCGGTCCAGCGACCTCCTCCCATAAGATGGAACGACGGATCCGCGCCCGCAACGAGCGTCCACCACTCTCGTGGTTTTCTGCGGCGCAGGCTCCTAGTGCGCAAACTTCGTGGCGACGACTTCACTGACGAAAGGACGCTCGGGCGAGTGTGGAGTCGCATCCCGTCCGATGGCACACGCACCACACGCAAGACGATCTTCAACAGCATTCCCGAGGAGAACAGCTATGAGAATGTCTCTCGCTGTGTTGACTACTTGAGGGATGCCGAGTTGGTGGACACTACTCAAGGTGGTGGCGTTGACCGAAGGCTGACGAAGTACCCGAACGAACCGGACGCGTACCCGAGCATCAGGGCGGAAATCGAGACGCGGTGGGCGGAAGAACCGCCTCATGACTATGTCCTGGCGAGTCATGAACCCGATCCCAAGCGCTTCCCGGCTTACCAGCCTAATCGCTTCTGCCAAGTGCTTATCTCCTCCAAGCTGTCGATCGGCGAGTGGAAGGCCCCTGACATCACGCTCATCGGAGGCAAGACTCTCCCGTACCTTCCGGGCAAGTTCCTTGACGTCGTCACGTTCGAAGTCAAGGCGAGTATCGATATCAAGGGACTCTACGAGGCTCTCGCGCACCGGGCGAGCGCCACCCACTCCTATCTGCTCTGCTACCGGAGCGCCGAGCCGGGGGCGAAGGACGATGGGGAACTCGAGAAAGTAGGGCGAATCACTCGAGAGGCAGTGCGGACCGGTGTTGGTTTCATTCTGGCGGGACTGCCTGACGACTATGGCACTTGGCGAGAGATCGTTCCAGCCACTCGGGCGACGCCAGATCCAGCGTCACTCCACGACTTTGTCGCACGTCAGGACTATGGTGCACTGCGAAAGCTCAGACGCTGGCTCAGGGCGGATCCTTTCCTTCATGACAGTTCGACAATGGATGTCGCCGCGCATGCCGTTGCCTCACTAGACCTCACGCCGGACGAGAAGGCTCTCGCAGAGGACATGTACGTGGAAGTACATCATCGCAGGAGAGCTGGCAGGACAGACTTCGACGACTTGGGGCACAAAAGGCAGGTTGATCGGATCAAGAAGCATCTCATCGAGGCAGGCCACATCCATACAATCCAAGGTGGCGGGATTCGCCCGGGCCCCCGCCCGACCGATGCGTGAACATCCGGGTCCGGCCAACTTGCCTTGCGGCGTCCCTCCGTGTGCCGTTTGATGCATTGCGGGGAGCGACGCTGGGACGCGACTTGCGACAGGTGTCCACACGGAGTGAATTGACTGGCATGATCCATCCCTGCATGGATCTGTCCCTTGCGCGCCGCACTAGTCATCGCGATCGTCGTGGTGCGCCGCTCCGCAGCCGGGTCACGGCGAGTATCTGGACGACATCGCAGCGCAGCTCTGGGCGGATGTAGGGCTGGGAGACCGAGGCCACGCGGCCAGGGTGTCATCTGGCTCTCACTCCGGAGTGTCTGGGGGGCACGACGGGACCGTCGGCAGGCCCGCGTGATCGCTCTCGGGGCGGCGCGACTGCTGCCGGGTTGAGCCTGGCGCCGTCGAAATCATGGGAGTCTCGAACCCGGCCCGGCCAAGCCAGGCTTGCTCGGGAGTGGCGGTCCATCTCGCGGCGATCGCGCGACGCGGGGTCACCGCGCGGGACGCCCAGAACAACGCCCGGTCGCCGGAGAAATAGTCGATCCGTCCCTGCGAAAGCAACGGTGCGCCGCACGAGCCGGAAGTTTCGACCATGTGCACTCCTCAATCGGTTAGCGCAAGGAGTGTGACAGATCGGTGAAAAAGCGATGAACATTCCATGAGCACGGCCACATCCCGGACCGGGAGAGCGATGTGTCAACGACTTGGGCGGCCCGTCGCGTTTGACGGTGTGCGGCCCCGCGCTGTCTGATTGCGGCAGAGAGACCGTGTTCCGTTCCGTCGTCCATGCCGCGCTCCGGCTGCTGCGCGGTGGCCGGGACGCCGGAGGATTGGCGCCGAATTGCCGGACTGGAGTCCGGCGCGCCGGCGCGGGACCGGAGTTCGGCGCTCGGTCACGCGCGGGAGGAACGCGCCGCCAACGTGCCGCACCCCTGCCGGGAGAACCGGTGGAGAGCGGCGCTCCATAGCGCAGCCAGACCAAGGAGGGAGACTCATGCTGAGAGGACATTCGGCGGCCCGGAGGTCGCCTTCCGCGCTGGCCCTGGGCCTGGCGCTCCTGCTGGTGGCCGGCGGGGCCGCCTCGCAGGAGCTGACCGGCACGATCTACGGCGAGGTCACGGACGATCAGGGGCTCGCGATCCCCGGGGCGACCGTGACGCTCACCAGCCCGTCGCACATCCAGACCGAGACTCGCGTGAC
Organism: Gemmatimonadota bacterium; assembly: GCA_022822425.1. GTDB lineage: Bacteria > Gemmatimonadota > Gemmatimonadetes > Longimicrobiales > Gaopeijiaceae > BD2-11. Next base: position 2,393 of record JAJEBS010000320.1, read on the forward strand.
CGGGGATCGCGGCGATTACCGCGTTCCGCTGCTCTCCCCGGGCGCCTACACCGTGACCGTCGAGCTCGGCGGCTTCCAGACCGTGACCTTCGAAGGCGTGGTCGTCAGCGCCGGAACCGACATCGGCCTCGACGCCACCCTCTCGCCCGCCGGGGTGGAGGAGACGGTCACCGTGATCGGCGAGGCGCCGCTCGTGGACGTCAAGAGCAACCAGGCCATGCGCACCATGGATGTGGACCTGATCGAGAACATCCCCCTCGGGCGGAACTACTCCGATCTGCTGGTCTCGATGCCGGGCGTCCTCGACAGCGAGTACTCGTTCACGCCGGCGCAGACGGTCCACGGGAGCTCCCCCCGCGACAACCTGTTCAACATCGACGGGGCGGGGCTCAATGACACGACCGTCGGCTACATCTCGACCGAGATCCCGATCGACATGATCGAGGAGGTCCAGGTCACCACCGGAGGGATCTCGGCCGAGTTCGGACTCTCCATGGGCGGCGTCTTCAACTTCGTCACGAAGTCCGGCGGCAACAACTTCTCCGGAACGCTCAACGGCTACTACCAGGGAGAGGAGCTCGAGTGGAGCAACCTGACTCCGGAACTCGAAGAGCAGCTCCCCGCGGCCACGAGCACGGTCAGGAACCAGGAGTACGGGGGCACGTTGGGCGGGCCGATCGTCCGCGACCGCGCCTGGTTCTTCGGCAACCTCCGCCGCCTCGAAGTCGAGCAGCAGGAGCCCTTCCTGCCGACGCAGCCCTTCGAGACGAACCAGACCCACTCGTTCTTCAAGCTCACGACGCAGATGGGCCCGAGCACTCGGTTCAGCGGTTCCTTCACGACCCGCGACCAGGACAAGTGGCCGGGGAACGTCACGAGCTTCTCGAACGCGGATCATCCCGAGACCTGGAACATCTTCTTCCGGAACCAGCGGATC
>JAJEBS010000292.1 GCA_022822425.1 Gemmatimonadota bacterium
CTCATGGCGACCCACGATCTGTTTCGCGCCAAGGAGACCGGGACGCGCGTGGGCATCATGCGCTACGGGCGCCTTGTCACGGAGTTGGGCACGGAAGAGATCGGCCACGCGGATCTCGAGCGCATCTATCTGAAGCACATGCACGACTAGGAGGCACCGACGATGAGGCACATAGTACGCAAGGAGTTCACCGATGTCCTTCGGGACGGGCGCTTCCGCTGGTGCTCGATCCTGGTGGGCGCGCTGCTGCTGGTTTCCCTGGGCCACGGATGGGTTCAGGCAAGAAGCGCGCAGCAGGAACACGCCGCCGCGCAGGCCACTGCCCGGGACCACTGGGAGTCTCAGGGCGAGAAGAATCCCCATTCGGCGGCCCACTACGGGATCTACGCCTTCAAGCCCCGCCTGGCGCTGTCGTTCGTCGACGAGGGCGTCGATCCCTATACCGGCACGTCGGTGTGGCTCGAGGCGCACCGGCAGAACGACTTCCTGCTGCGTCCGGCCCAGGACGCGACGGCGGCCCAGCGCATTGGCGCGCTGACGGCCGCGCAGGTGCTGCAGCACCTGGTGCCCCTTCTCATCATCCTGCTGACCTTCGGCGCGCTCGCCGGCGAGCGGGAGCGGGGCACGCTGCGCCAGCTGCTGGCCACCGGAATCGGGCGGCGGGAGCTGGCTCTGGGAAAGGCGCTGGGCATAGCCGGGGCGCTGGCGTTGCTGCTCGTGCCTGCGGCACTGGTGGGCGCGGCGGCCCTGGTTGTCGGAAGTCCCGGTCCGGCGGCTTCCCCGCTGGCCCGGGGCGTGGTTCTGGCCGGTGTCTACCTGGCCTACTTCACCGCCTTCCTGGCGCTGTCACTGGCGGTGTCCGCCTGGGCCCGCTCGGCGCGCACCGCGCTGGTGATTCTGCTGGGCGTGTGGGTGGTGAACGGGCTGGTGGCGCCGCGCGTCGCGGTGGATCTGTCGAAGTGGCTCCATCCGACGCCGTCGGCGCTCGAGTTCGCCCGCAATGTCGAACGTGAAATGGCCGCCGGCGTGGAGGACATCTCCCGCCCGGACCGCGCGGCGTTGACCGAGCGCCTGCTGGCCGAGCACGGAGTGGAGCGGGTCGAGGACCTGCCCGTAAACGAGGTGGGGGTCTACCTGCAGGAGAGCGAGGAGTTCGGCAACCGCATCTTCGACCGCAACTACGGTGCGTTGTGGGATACATTCGAACGCCAGGGCGTCGTGCATGAGGCGCTTGCGGTGGTGGCGCCGCTGCTGGCGGTGCGCACGCTCTCCATGGGGCTGGCCGGGACCGATGTCGAGCAGCACCGGCACTTCGCCACCGCAGCGGAGGCGTATCGCCGGGATCTGATGCGGCGGATGAACGGTGATCTGGCCGACAATTCCCGCACGGGCGACACCTATCTGGCCGGACCCGAACTGTGGGAGGAGACGCCGCCGCTCGAGTACGCCGCCCCGACGCTGGGCTGGGTGCTGGGCAACCGCATCCTGTCGATCCTGGTTCTGGGGACATGGCTGGTCGGGGCAATCCTTGCGGCCGCGGCGCGGGTCCGGCGCGCGGAGGTGGGATAGCATGACCGCGCGCACCGTCCTCCGAAACGAATGGCGTCTGCTCATGGCCGACCGGGCGCTCCGCATCGTGCTCGGGCTTTTCGCCGTCCTTCTCGTCTATGCGCTGGCCAACGGCGTGGTCTGGATGCGCTTTCAGGAGCGCACGGTGGAGGCCGTGCAGACCGGCAACGTCGACCGCGCGCGCGCCCTCGCCGAGGAGTTGGCCGCGATTGAGAACGGCGCCGAGCCGGCTTCGCGCTTCGCCGATCCCCGCGCCCCCAACGTGCTGGGCGGGGCCCGCGGCAGCCATACCGCAGTGCTGGAACCCGGTCCCCTGACGGCGCTGGCGGTCGGTCAGAGCGATCTCCTGCCCTACTACTACGACGTCAACATCTACACCAACGAGTCGTCGTTCCACCAGAACGGCGAGGTGGAGAATCCCCTTAACCTGATGGTCGGGCGCTTCGACCTGGCCTTCGTCGTGATCTACCTGCTGCCGCTCCTGGTGCTGGCGCTCAGCTTCAACGTGCTCTCCGAGGAGCGCGAGCAGGGGACCCTGGCCCTGACGCTCTCACAGCCCGTGTCGGCCCGCAACGTCGTGGCCGCGAAGCTGGCCTTCCGGGCGCTGCTGGTGGTGGGCATGGTGCTGGCGGCCTCGCTGGTCGGCATTCTGGTCACGGGGGGCTTCGGCTCGCCGGGCCGGGTGCTTCTTTGGTGCGCCGCGGTGGTCACCTACGCGCTCTTCTGGTTCGTGCTCGCGGCGTGGGTGAACAGCCTGCGGCGATCCTCCGCCTGGAACGCCACGGTTCTGGTGGGGGCGTGGCTGGTCCTGGTGGTGGTGCTGCCGGCGGCCATCAACATCGCGTCGGGCCTGCTGCACCCGCTGCCGTCCCGCGTTCAGATGGTCACCGCCCAGCGGGAGGCCTCGAACGAGGCCGTGAACCGTCGCAGCGAACTGCTCGCCCGCTACCTGGAGGACCATCCCGAGATGGCGGGCGGCGTGGTGGCCGAAGAGCCCGGCCTGGGCGCGCTCGCCTGGGCCGCCACGGACGCCGTCAACCGCCGCCTCGAGGAAGTGACCTCGGAACACGATGCACGCCGCGCCGAGCAGATCGCCCTCGTGCGCCGCTACCGGTTCCTGTCGCCGGCGCTCCTGGCCCAGGAGGTGCTCATCGACGCGGCGGGAACGGGAGACGCGCGTTTCGCGGGCTTCCAGTCGCAGGTTCGCGCCTTCGCCGAGCAATGGCGGGAGTTCTTCGTGCCCGCAATCCTGGCCAGCGAGCAAATGGACGCCAGCGTCCTTCCCGACGTGCCGAAGTTCCGGCTCGAGGAAGAGGAAGGCGCCGACGTGGCACGCCGCGCGGGTGTGCCGCTCACGGTCCTCGGCGGACTTCTCGTCCTGGCGGGCGTGGGCGCCGGGGTGGGGCTCGGCCGGGTGCGGGGAGCGGACTGAGGCGAATCGGTCGCACAATGAGCAACATTCTGCTGATCGCACGGCGGCAGGTGGGCGCGATGCGCGAGGATCGCTACGTCGTGTTCCTGCTGGGACTCGTCGCCGCTCTGGGGATCGTCTCCGTCCTCGGGGCCCGGCATCACACCGCGAGCGAGGCGGAACAGCGTGCCCGCTACCAGGCGCTGGTCGACCGCCAGTGGGCGGAGCAGCCGGACCGCCATCCGCACCGGGTGATCCACTACGGTTTCCTCGTCTTCCGCGAGGAGGCGCCCCTGGCGTTCTTCGATCCGGGTCTCGGCGCCTGGGCGGGGACATCGCTTTTTCTGGAGGGGCACCGGCAGAATTCGGCCAGCTTCGGCGATGCCCGACATGCGACGGCATTGCTGAGCTTCGGGCGGCTCACGCCGGCCGCCGTGCTGGGGCTGCTCCTGCCCTTGCTGGTTGTGGCCGCGGGATTCGCATCGGTAAGCCGCGAGAGGGAGCAGGGTACGCTTCCCATGCTCCTGGCACAGGGCGCGACTCCGGCCCAGATCATGGCAGGGAAGGCGCTGGGCATCGGGACGGCAGCCGTAGCGGCGGTCCTGCCGATCGGGCTGATCACGGCCGCATTCGTCGCCACTGGAGGCGGAGAACAACCCTCGATCGCGCGGATGCTGGCGCTCGCGGCAGTCTACGCGGCGTACCTTGCCGGGTGGGTGCTGCTGACGGTCCGGGTCTCGTCACGCAGTGCCTCCCCTCGAGCCGCTCTCGCCCGGCTCGTCGCCATCTGGGTCGTGCTGTGCGTTGCCGCCCCGCGGCTGGGCGCCTCCCTCGCGAACGCGCTTCATCCCATGCCGTCGCGCGCCGAGTTCACCGCCCGGGTGGAGGAGGCGCAGAGGCAGGTGGGGGACAGCCACAACCCGGACGATCCCTTCTTCCGCGCTCTGCGCGACGAATACCTGGCGCGCTACCAGGTGGCGTCGGTCGAGGAGCTTCCGATGAACTGGGCAGGGGTCGTAAGCCGCGAGGGAGAGGCGGTCACCAGCCGCATCTCAGAGGAGCAACAGCAGGAACTGCTCGCCCTTCATCGGCGGCAGGACCGGGTCATGGCGTGGCTGGGGCTGCTCTCTCCCCATCTGGCGGCCCGGGACCTGTCGATGGCGGCGGCGGGAACCGGGCCGGAGGCGATGGAGGCCTTCCGCGCGCAGGCCGAAGCTCATCGCTACGACATCATCCAGCGGCTGAACGACCTTCACATCCACGAGATCCACTACGAGAACGACCGCGCTCAGCGCATCGCGCGCCAGGAATGGACACGGTTCCCGGTCTTCGAGCCGAACCCGCCTTCGCTCCGGCGGGCTCTGGCCGATCGTCCTCTTTCGCTGGCCGCCCTGGGGCTGTGGATCGCTCTTCCTCTCGCGGGCCTCGCGCTGGGCCGCAGGCGGCTGCCGCGCGTGGGCATGGATCGTCCGTCGAGGTGAGAGCGGAGAGGTGAGGTCCGAAAGCGCGAGAGCGTGGGTGCGCCTGATCCGGCTTGAACTCACCCGTGTGGTCCGCTCCGGCGGCGTCACGGTCGCGGCGGCTCTGCTGCTGGTGCTCGGCATCCATGCGGCCTGGCAGGGAAATCGCAGGGTCGCGGCGGCCGAGGACGCCGCGGCAGCAGCCCAAACCGCCTACCGGGATCAGCTCGCCCATCTCGTATCCCGCTATCCGCCGGCGACCGAGGCGGGCGAGTTGCTGTACTACCTGGCCCTGCCGGCATCACAGCCGTCGTCCCGGCTGTCGGCGCTCGCGAGCGGCAGGACCGAGATCGAGACGGCCAACCTGCGAATCCGGCTGCTGGCGCTCGAAGGACAGCTCTACGAACAGGAGACGCTGAACCCGCGTCTCGCGGCTGCGGGGCACCTCGATCTGACGTTCGTCCTCATCGCCCTGCTTCCTCTATTCGTCATTGCCGTTACCTACGACATCGTTTCGGGTGAACGTGAGCGCGGCACCTGGGGCATGGCGCGGCTCTTCGCCCGGCCCCGGCGCCTGGTCGCCGCAAAGATCGGCGCGCGGGTGATCCTCGTAGGAGGGCTAGTGACGTCGCTGGCGCTGGTGGGAGCACTCCTGACTGGAATCGAAGGCGATGGCCGTGCGGGCTGGGCGGCCGCGCTGATCGCGCTGCACACCCTTTTCTGGTTCGCGCTCTGCCTGGGTGTCGCCGCCGGGCGCCGCTCCTCGACCGCCAATGCCATGATCCTGGTGGGGGTGTGGGTGGCCTTCACCTTCCTGGCCCCGGCGGTCCTGAGCCTGGCGAACTCGATCCTGCACCCCGCGCCCGAGGCGCTGGAGCTGACCGTGCGCCAGCGCCAGGGATATCACGAAGCGTGGGACCTGACGAAGGCCGAGACGATGGACTCGTTCTTCGAGGACTACCCGCAGTGGAGCGACCGGACCGTCCCGGAAGACGAGTTTACGTGGACCTGGTACTACGCGATGAACCACCGGGGCGACCAGGCCGCCCGGGACGCCTCGCGCGCCTACCGCGATGTCCTGACGGAGCGGGACCAGTGGGCCCGGCGATGGTCGCTGCTGGTGCCGCCGCTCGCAGCCCGCATCGCGCTCGACCGGCTCGCGTCCACCGACCTGCCCACCCAGCTCGCCTACCAGGACGCGGTCCGGCGCTACCACGAGCGCCTCAAGGCCCATTTCCAGCCGGTTCTGTTCTCGGCCGCGGTGATCGCCGAGGTGGACTGGGAGCGGGTTCCCGTCTTCGAGCCGGCTGCCACCGCCGGTAAGGCATCGCAAGCCGGATTTCCGGCCGCTGCCGCGCTGATCCTGGCATCCATCTGTGCGCTGCTGGCCGGGAGGATTCCGGCCGCCCGGGCGACGGCGGGGAGGGAAGGCGGGGCGGCATGATCCTTCGCTTCGGCGTGCCTCTGGCGCCGGCGCTTCAACCGCTACACCTTCGGGTGCCTCTCGCGGGAGAGGCGTCATCTCCTTCGACGCGCGCCATGCCCAGAGAAATCCATCCCGGGATCCACTGGATTCAGGAGTTCGGGCCGGATCGGCCGGGGATCGCGAAGTCCCTGGTCGATCGCGGAGCCCACTGGTACCGTCCCGGGCGCGAGATCCACGTTCCGCAGAACGCCTTCCTCTTCGCCGGGGAGCGGACGCTCCTCTTCGACACCCTGTCGCCGGCCGCGGACGAGCAGATCCTCGCGGACCTGGAGACGGCGCTGGACGGCCGCGATCTTGACTATCTCGCGCTCTCGCACCCGGACGTTCCGCACGCGGGCAACACCTTCCGCATCCTTGAGCGTCATCCCGGCGCTACGCTGGTGGCGCCCCGGTTCGGACGCACGCACGAGCTCTATCATCTTGAAGACGCGCACAAGGTGGGGCCGGGCGACTCGCTCGACCTGGGCGGGCTACGGCTGAACTTCCACGACGCCGCATTCCTGGACGCGGCGATGTCGATGTGGATGACGGAGGAGACCTCGGGGATGCTGTTGCCGGTCGACTGGATGGGGCTGCCGCTGATGGACGGGGAAGGGCTCCTGTTCGCGGATGAGTTCCGCTCTCCGGTGGATGTCGACCGCTACGCGGAGTTCCACGGGCGGGTCATGTTCTGGATGCGGTACGTGGATGTGTCGCGCACCCAGGCGGAGATCGATCTGCTCGCGGAGACGTACCGTCCGGCGATGGTCGCTTCCGCGCACGGGCCCGTGATTCGCGCCGACGTGCCGCGCTACTTCGAGATGATGAAGGAGGTCGTGGAGCGGGTGGCGACCGGCGGCCGGACGGGGGTGCTGTGAGCGGGGTGGAGCTCACGCGGGATGTCTCCTGGATCGCGGAGAACTACCCGCTCGGCGAGGGCCGCAACGTCCACGTCAGCGTGTTCCTGATCCGCGCGGGGGCGAAGAACATCCTTATCGATTCCGGCTCCTTCTATCATCGATCGAGCCTGGAGGAGCGCATCTCAAGCGCAACCGCCGGGGAGGGCATCCATTCGCTGGTGCTGTCGCACTCCGACTATCCGCACTCCGGCAACATCCCGGCGTTCCGGCGACGCTGGGGCGACTTCGAGATCGTGGCCTCTTCCGGCGAGCCCGAGATCCAGGGGCTTCCGTACGCCCGCCGCAGCCGGATCGGGGGGAGCCTGGAGGTGGCCGGAAGGGTCCTCGACTTCCTCGACCCGCCGCTCGCGGACCGCTCCCACACCTCGTGGATCTACGATCGGGCGTCGCGCGTGCTCTTCGTTGCCGACGGCTTCGGCTACCACCACGCGGACGACGAGACCGGGCTGACCTCGCGCCAGCTGCCGGACGGCTTCCGGAGCGAGGAGATCTACACCTTCCACCGCGACACGCTGATCTGGCTTCGCTACGCCGATCCGTCGGTGCTCATGGGGGTGTTGCGGGGGATGCTCGACGCGCGTGACGTGTCCTGGGTCGCGCCCATCCACGGGAATCCCATCGCGGCGGAGCACCTGGACGATTACCTGGAGCGGCTGGAGGAGGGGGTGCGGCGCATCGTGGGGGAGCAGGCGGTCTGAGACGGGGGCGCTCTGCCGTCTTGGCAGGTCACCCTGAACGCTACCTGACAAAATGGCAGGGTGAGGTGACACGGATCTGCCGGTTCTCGGGAATCCGCGGTTGCGCCACGTTTCCGGGCACGCGAACCACCGATCAGGAAGTGATCGACAGGTGGTTAGCGCCGAGTGGATCGAAGAAAGCCTGAAGCCTCGGTTCGATATTTCCGATAGCGACATCTATGCGGACGGATACGGCTATCATGTCACGCGCCTACGGACAAGGGCGTGGACAGCGATGCTCGGAGAACATTCTGAAGGCGATATTGGCTACGCAGCGTCCGGGCTGACGATCGGGTCAACGCCCTCGCCTACCAGGCCCTGCTTCCGGAACCGGAATCGCCCGCCTCCACCAACTCGTACACGGCCACGCTGTGCTCATCGAATTCGCCGCGCTCGAGCAGGAGCACCCAGTCCGGCCCAGCGTCCAGCAACGTCGAGTGAGCGGGGATGACGAGGCGACCGACCCACGCGCCGTCTGGTTGCAGCAGGTGGAGTTCCCGGTCCGGCCCCCGCCAGCCAAAGGTCGTCACCCACAGGCTGCCGTCCGACAGCGCCAGGAGTCCATCGGATTCAAACGCGGGGAACCGCTCCGGCAGGCCGTCGCGAATGCCCGGCCATCTTTCCCTCTCAAAGTTCCGACGTTCCGCAGGCGTGTCATACCGGGCCAGATAGGCGCGCAGGTACCTGTCCACATGCTCGCCCGTGACCTCGAGGTCCGGACCGGACCACCGGGTATGGCGCGTGACGCGACCACCCCAGTCGACGTGTTCCAGTTCATAGTCGTCGCCCGACCCGTACCACACGCCGGTAGCCGTTACCGCAAAGACCATGTCCTTTCCCCACTGCCTCGGCCCGCTACCTCCGCGGTAGGAGAAGCGCTCTGTACCGGGTATTCCGGAACGCAGGGTGGTCACACTGTCACCCCGCGCCCAGTTCAGCGACATCCTCCAGCGGTAGACTTCACCCACAGCCAGGTCCGCGTAGTCCGTTGCCGGCCACGGCGTAAAGACCAACGTGCCGTCGGGCGCGCACATGGGTCCGCTGTACGGGACGACTCCGACCGGGTTGAGCTCCCGCGTGTCGGTTACCATACCCTCTGAATCGATTTCGGTAATTCGGTCCAGACTCCAATCGAAAACCGTGATCGCGGCTCCAGAGCAGCCCCTCAGGAGCCGGAGGCCTCTGTACTCTCCCGGTTCCTCGCCTGCCCGTCCGCTCGTCCACACGTGCCGACCACCGTCGTCGAACATCCGGACCTCGTAGCTCTGCTCGTCCGCCACTACTACGTTCCCGTCTTCCAACCGAATCGCGCCGGTTACCTCCCCGAACATGTATTCCATCGGCCCATCAAGGACGCCGATACGCACCAACGGCTCGTCCGACAGGGTCAGTTCGGGACCGCCTGGATCGTCGCTCTCGGCTACCGTCTGAGCGGCGAGCGTCGTGACGGGCATCAAGCCGCAGGCGGCCCAACGGATCATGGCTCGCAGCATCGTCACGGTTGACCCTTTTCCTCCATGATCTGGATCAGGTTGCCGCATGTATCGTCGAAGACTGCGGTAATGACCGTCCCCAGGTCGGTTGGCGGCTGCACGAATCGCACACCTTTCGCCACGAGACGCTCGTGCTCGGCTCCGACATCGTCGACCGTGAAGGCGGTATAGGGGATCCCGTCCTCCACGAGCGCCTTCCTGAACGGACCGATTGCGGGATGTTCAGCAGGCTCAAGCACCAACTCCGTCCCATCCGGAGCTTCCTCGGATACGAGGGTGATCCAGGCGTGTTCTCCCAGCGGGATGTTGTGCTTCACACGAAAACCAAGCGTTTCCGTGTAGAAACGAAGTGCCTTCTGCTGATCGTCCACGGGTACGCTGGTGTGGTTGATTCTCATTTCTCGATGTCCTCGTCCGTTGAGTGTGAAGTGTCCTCGTCTGTCGAGACCGGCCACCGCTGGCCGATCTCCTGCAGCGGGGCGCCCACGAACCAGTGGAGCTTCGACCGCCCCTCGCGCTTTGTGCGAATCAGCCCGGCGGCTTCCAGGACGTCCAGGTGCTGCGAGATCGCCTGCCGCGAGGAGCCGATGCCGTGTTTCATGATCAGGCGCCCACAAATCTCGAAGAGCGATTGACCCGACCGATCCACGAGCTCATCCAGGATGGCCCTCCGGGTTCGGTCAGCGATCGCGCGGTAAATGTCCACATGTCAGTATAAGGCAAGTGTTCGCTTGCATGTCAAGGCACCTATGATACGCAAGCATGGGCTTGCATGTCAACGGCTTCGCACCAGGGACGCCCGTGCAACGGGATTGCTCTCGCGAGCGTCCCAATCAGGGGATTGTGGTCGGCCAGACCGGGTCGAGCGAAAGGGGGCGTCATCCCGGGAGCGACGAAATGAACGGCATCGAGCGCGAGAAGGTCGGCCGCCTGACGCTGCGCGCGTGGGGGCTGGTGACGGCGCTCGCGGTGTGGGGTCTCTACCTGCTGACCCTCGCGCCGACGGTCGGTTTCTGGGACAGTTCGGAGTATGTGACCACGGCGCACATCCTCGGGTTGCCACACCCCCCGGGCAACCCGTTCTTCGTCCTCGTCGGCCGCGTGTGGGACCTGCTGCTTGGATTCACGGGTCTTCCGGTCGCGCTGCGGATCAACGCCCTCGGGGCCACACTCTCGGCCGGCGCGAGCTTCTTCTGGTTTCTGGCGGTCGCACGGATCGTAGGGAGGTTCCGCGAGAACCGGCACGAGGTGCTCGTGGCCGCGGTCACCGGCGTATGGGTCGGCGCCACCACCTTCACGGTGTGGACGCAGTCGAACCTCAACGAGAAGGTCTATCCGCTCTCGATGTTCATCGTCGCCCTGGTGAGCTATCTGGCCATGGCGTGGATGGACGAGACGGATACGGCGCGCGGCAACCGGCTGCTCCTGCTCATCGCACTGGTGCTCGGTCTGGGGTGGGCGAGTCACACCATGTCCCTGCTGCCGGGGCTGGCCCTCGCGGCCTTCGTGCTCGTCCACCGCTGGCGCGCGGCGCTGAATCCGCGCGTTCTCGGGCTCGGGATCCTGCTGCTCGCGGTCGGCTATTCCATGCAGTTCCTCTTCGTTCCCATCCGTTCGGCGCAGAACCCGATCATCGATGAGGCCGATCCGGAGTGTCCCACGCTCGTCTCCGCCATCACTCCGAAGCGGATCACGGACCGCTACGGGCAGAGCAAGCTGGCCGTGGCGTGCGAGCCGCTCGCGCTGTCGCTGATCCGCGACCAGTACGCCCCGCCGCCGATCACGCAGCGCCAGGCGCCGCTGTCGGCGCAGATGGCGAACTACTGGCAGTACTTCGACTGGCAGTGGGCGCGGTCGCTGCCGCCGGGGGGGCGGCTCGCCGCGAGCATCCTCTTCCTCTTCCTCGCCCTGGTCGGCCTTCGGGCCCACTTGCGGAGCGACCGAAAGACCTTCGCATACGCCGGGACCCTGCTGTTCACGGTCACCCTGCTTCTCGTCTACTACCTCAATTTCAAGTACGGCTACTCGATCTACCGGGAAGAGGTACCCGGCATCGCGGCTCACGAGGTTCGCGAGCGGGACTACTTTTTCGTCATCGGTTTCCAATTGTGGGGGATCTACGCCGGGCTGGGGCTCGTCGCGCTCTGGGGCGGCTGGGCCATGTCCGCGCCACCGGGCGTCCGGGCACGTCGGCCCTCGGGATTCAGTGCCCGGCACCGGAAGGCGGCCGCGCTCCTCGCCGTTGGACTCATCCCCTTCGCCTTCAACTTCACCCGCGCGGATCGAAGCGACGAGCGGGCGGCCCGCAACTGGGCGCACAACATGCTGCAGTCCGTCGAGCCGTACGCCGTGCTGTTCACCTACGGCGACAACGACACCTTCCCGCTGTGGTATCTGCAGGAAGTGGAGGGAATCCGCCGCGACGTGACGGTCATCGTCCAGACCTATCTGGGGACCGCCTGGTATCATCGGCAGCTTCGTCGCCTGACGACGCCATGCGGGCCGGGCCAGTCCCCGGAAGATTCTCCGACGACGATCGTGTGCCAGCGTCCGTTCGATCCGACGACCGCGCCGAATCTCCATGCGCAGGCGGACGCGACGCCGCCCAACCGCCCGGCCGTCCCTCCGCCCGGTTCGGGAATCGACGATCTGCAGGGGGCGTTGCGGGTCCCCGAGGACTCGACATACCGGCTCTCGGCTTGGGTCACGGGGACCGTGCGCGGGGGTGACGTCGTGTCACCCGGGGACATCCGCGCGTTCCAGATTGCGAGGCAGTCGCTGGGGGACCGACCGGTCTACTTCGCGGCCACCGCCGGGCAGGTCTGGGACAAGTGGCAGCTCAAGTCCCACCTCGTGCGGCACGGGCTCGCCTTCAAGCTCGTGGACGCTCCGCTCGAGGCATCGGATACCCTGGTCGACCTGACCGGGCACGTTACGGCGCCGTGGGTACCCACGTGGAACGATCGGGCGCGGACCGGAGCGCTGCTGGAGGAGGTGTATCTCGTCGACGACCTCCTCGAAATGGAGGAGTGGCCCGAACCGTCGTCGAGGTCGAGTGTTCCCTCCGCGTACTCCATGGCGTACGCCTTCCAGGGAGTCTCCGAGGAGCTGCACGGGAACGTGGAAGCCGCGGCACGGGCGTACCGGCACGCGAACCACTTCGGGCGACTGGCCAACGGGGGCGACTAGCCCGCCACGCTGGAAACGGACGATGGCACAAGCGTGGACGTGCCCGTCGCGGAACGCCGATGGGCCTTGCCGCAAGGGCCTATGCGGCACCGCCGGCGTGTTCCGTGATCAGGAAGCGCCAGCGTAGCTGTAGTCCGAACCAGAGCAGGGAAGCGACGGCCAGAATCAGGGTGCCGAGCGCGGAGCTTAGGAGCGCGACCTTGATGCCTCCCCAGATCAGCCCGGCCGAGAGTCCGTCCATGGTCTCGATGGTCTGAGCGGCGATGATGATGCCGACCAGCGTGCTAAGTACTCCGGTTATGACCGCGAATCCTCCCCAGAACAGAATGGCGTCGATCCATGCCTTGGCGTGCCGGTCGGGCATGGCGTCGGGCTTGACGAGCCGGAACGACCTGAGCGCGAGGGCGACGACGGCCAGCAGGGAGAACGCGAGGGGCCAGCGCATGACGCCGATGGCTTGAAAGGCTTCGATAGCGCTCATGATGATTCTCCTGGCGACCGGGAATGGTGTGGATGAGCAAGGTCGGGCGACTGCGGCGCTCCGGGACGGATGTTCGGCAGGGGATGGCCCAGCAGCTCGGCGTGCGCCCCGGATACGAGTGCGAGCCGGTGCGCCGGAATGAACCAGGCCAGCCCTCCGGCGAGAGCCAACAGCAGCGAGAACGAGAGCAGGACGCAGCTCCCGGCCAGCCACTCGGGGAGCAGCGATCCGGCCAGCCCGGGCTCGGCCTCCAGTACCCCGGCGAGCCGGAAGAAGTCGGCGAGGGCGCCGAAGATGCTCGTGGCGAGCGTCAGGCCGGACAGGAACAGGATGATCCGGAAGCTCGCTGCCGCGTCCTGGTGGTCGTGCTTCACCCATAGCCTGAACGACTGGGTGGCGATAGCCGCGAACAGGAGCGCGCCGAGTCCGAGAACCGGCCACAGGAAGGGCGACGCATGACGAAACCAGTCGACCCGCAGGAGCAGAAAGGTCTCCGTGAGAAGCACGACCGCGGTGCCCAGCGCGAGTGCCGAGCGCTCGATGGTTCGCAGGCGACCCGGACTGAAGTGGCCGGTGAGTCGGCGGTAGTGCGGGGCGTGCAGCCGGTCGAGTTCGCGGAGCGTCGCCCCGTCGGGCACGAGGGCGTCGAGCGCACGAGCGCGAGCCTCTGCGGCCGGCATGCCCCGGGCTTCGATTTCATCCGAGAGCGCCTCGAGATCGAACTCGAGTTCACGCAGGATCCTGAGGCGGTCCGGCAGGGGGACCGTCAGATCCCGATCCAGCTTGCGCAGCGTCGCCTGGAATGGCTTCGGGTCGGCTGGCCTCGCCTGCGCCAATTCCGGTGGCCGCGACGGCAACTCCCGCGGCGAGACTTCGGCATTCACGCCGGGAGTTCCCGCGCACGGCGCAGCATTCGCGTGAGCCCGGACAGGACTTCCTGAACCCGGTCCGTCTGTCCGTTGAGATGCCTGCGGCCGGCATCCGTCAGGGAGTAGATCTTCTTCCTGCGACCTGATCCGCTCGACCAGCGGCCCAGGATGAGCCCGTTCACGTCCATCCGGTGCAGGATCGGATACAGGGTGCCGTGTCGGAACCGAAAGACCCCGTTGCTGTGTGCCTCCACATCCAGGGCGATCTGGTAGCCGTGCCTGGGACCCTCCCGAAGGGCGGCGAGGATCAGCAGCTCGTGGATTCCCCGGGCGAAGCCCTGCGCGTCGAACTCCTGGGTGCTGCGGGAGCCTGGTTTGGTCATGGCCGATCTTGCCTCCTTGAGTGCAGTTCGAACTCCGACCCTTCCGCCTGGTTTGATGTGATGTCTCTCACGATACGAAAACCATACATGTTGTAGCGGTCACTCCAGGGACCCGGGTGGTAGAAACCGCGGTAGGCAGCCGTTACCGACCACGAATCGGATGACCAGAAACCGCCTCGCCTTACGGGCCGGACACAGGTGCCATCCTGCCACCATGGAGAATCCTCCGTCCTCGCGGAGCCATCGCCGGGATTCCCTTCATGAGTGTCATTCCAGCAGTCTGCAACCCATTCCCGTGCGTTCCCGAGCACGTCGTGGAGTCCGAACGGGTTGGCCGGAAACGACCCGGCGGGGGTCGTCGTTCGGAGTTCCCAATCCCCCCGGCAGCCTTCACAGGTGACCATGCCGGCCCCAGGTCCATCGCCCCAATAACGGGTCGTCGTCGTACCGCCTCGCGCGGCGTATTCCCATTCGGCCTCGCTGGGCAGTCGGTAGGTTTGACCGGTGAGGCCGCTGATCCATGTGACGTACTGGTCGGCATCGGGACGGGAGAGGTTGACCACCGGCCGATCGCCGCGTCCCCAGCCGTTGTCGTCGGGCGCATACGTGCACCCTCCGGCGTCGACGCAGAGGTCCCATTCCGCGAACGTCACTTCATACTTCCCGATGGCGAAGGGATACGCAATTCGCACCTCGGTGGGCGGGTTCTGCGCCTCGACCGTCCATTCGGGTTGCGGCGCGTCCGCAGGATCCGGCTTCTCGTGCGCGCCGCGTCCCATCACGTATTCGCCGGGAGGCAGTTCAACCATCAAGGGACATTCCGGACAGTCGCGAAACTCACGGAATCCGGACGAAGTCGGAATCCGCGGGTTTGTGGAAGCGCCGCCTTCGGTCGTCGGCGCCCCTGCGGCATCCGCAGGGCGTAGGCGGTAGAGAGAGACGATCGTCTCTCCGACCGACTCCAGCCGAAGACCCGCGAAGACCGAGTCGGACACCACGGCAACCGGAACCCCGGGTGCGTCGAACGAGCCCGTGTACTCTCCCGAGGAATCGAAGATGTCGACGAAGTGGGGCGTCATCCCGTCCGCAGTGCGGGTCACCCAAAGATCGCCTCCAGGTGCTGCGGTCATCGACAGCACGGGCGAGACCCGCTCCTCGTATC
The DNA here is from genome assembly GCA_022822425.1 of Gemmatimonadota bacterium. Classification (GTDB taxonomy): domain Bacteria; phylum Gemmatimonadota; class Gemmatimonadetes; order Longimicrobiales; family Gaopeijiaceae; genus BD2-11. Next base: position 15,140 of record JAJEBS010000292.1, read on the forward strand.
CCACCGCCATCACGATGTCCTCCGCCTCCAACCCGAAGCGCCGCATGAAGATGCCATAGGGACCGGGACCGAACTCCGCACCCCTCACGGCCATCTCCCGCGTGACTTCGATGGGACCCACCGACCGTCTGATGCTCGCCACCACCGAGCCGCCGACATGCTTGTCGATGCGGTAACCCGGCCCGTTCAGGAAGAAGATGGAGTCTCCCCGGTGCGTCCAGACGACCGAAGGAGCAAGCACTCGGGGCGCCGGAATGGAGCTGCCGCCCAGCTCCATCGTCGCCAGTTCCATCGCGACTTCATGCAGCGTGGTCGTATTCTGTTCTCCCTTGACGACAAGTCGCTGCTCGGTGACCGTCCCCGAGGTGGTATTCGTCACCGTGGCGATCCAGTCGCTTCCGATCGCGAATCCCGGACCCCAGTAGGGCAGTTCCGGTCGCTGCTCGCCCAGGAGTTCGCCCTCGCTCGACCAGCGGCTCAGCATCTGTCGGCCGGCGTCCCACACGGTCAGTATTCCGTCGGGATCCAGGGAGACGGCGGAGGAGTTCCGAAACTCTCCGGGTCCGTCCCCTGAGCGTCCATAGCTGCCCGCGTAGGCCCCTGAAGCGTCGAAGGCCGCGACTCTCTGCCCCGTCCAGTCCGCGAGGTAGATCCTGTCTGACGTCGGGTCTGCGGCCACGCCCCACGGAACCGCCGTAAGCGCGCTGTCGGGAGGGATGAGATCGATCATTCGCTCTGCCCGGATGCCCAGCGGTTCCTCCGGACCGATGTTCTCGACTACCGTCACGCCCGCGGAATCGCGCACAGGCGCGGCCTGAACGTCGCGAGACGTCGGCTCGCACGAGCTGGTACCCAGCGCCAGCATCACGGCGATCCATGGAGGGGCTGTTGAAGATGGATGGCGCTGCGGGGCGCCGCATGACGAGTGGGCTCGCGTTCGTGCTTGCATGGGGACTTCCTCCGTTCATATCCTATCGAGCACCGACATAACGAACATCAATATAGCGAGAGTCGATAGTATGGCAACATGATGAAGTCCCTCCTGCGAGGGGAAGCCGATGGGCACCTGTGCCACACGACACAGGGCGGCGCGTTGCGGGGAGGATCGGCGGGAGATCTTCGGTCCAGGGCGCTACGGCACCCAGGCGCGTGCAGCGACACCGCGGCGAATATCAGCGGCTCCCGAATTCCCCCGGCGCAGCCCTGCGCGTCGAATCTCAGGGCCGGACGGCAAGACCTGGTTTGTTCATGGCCGATCGTGCCTCCGTGAGCGCAGTGCGAGGTACAGCTCTTCCGTTTGGTTGGCTGATGTCTCGCGCGAGGCGAAAACCATGCATGTTGTAGCGGTTACTCCAGGGGCCCGGGTGGTAGAAGGTGCGGTGGGCAGCCGTTACGGCCCACGAATACGACGACCATGTACCGTCTCGCCTCACCGGTCGGATGCAGGTGCCGTCCTGCCACCACGGCGATTCCTCTATCCTCGCAGAGCCATCGCCGGGATTCCCTTCATGTGTGTCATTCCAGCAGTCTGCAACCCACTCCCGAGCATTCCCGATTACGTCGTGGAGCCCGAAGGGATTGGCTGGAAACGATCCAGCAGGGGTGGTGTGGTTGTCCGATCGGCCTGGACAACCCTCACAGGTCACCATGCCGGCGCCGGGCCCGTCCCCCCAATAGCGCGTTGTCGTCGTGCCGCCTCGGGCGGCGTATTCCCACTCCGCCTCGCTGGGCAGGCGGTAGGTCTGACCCGTGAGTTCGCTGATCCACGTGACGTACTGGTCGACATCGGGATGGGCGAGGTTGATCACCGGCCGGTCGCCGCGTCCCCAGCCGTTGTCATCGGGCACGTATGTGCACCCTCCGGCGTCAATGCAGAGGTCCCATTCCCCGAACGTCACTTCATACTTTCCGATGGCGAAGGAATACGCGATTCGCACTTCGGTAGGCGGTCTCTGCGCCTCCACCATCCACTCAGGTTGCGGCGGGTTCCCGGGATCCGGCCTCTCGTGCGCGCCTCGGCCCATCACGAACTCGCCCGGAGGCAGTTCCACCATCAGCGGACATTCCGGGCAGTCACGAAACTCGTGAAATCCGGAAGAGGTCGGGATCTGCGGGTTGACGACTGCGCCGGTCTCCCTTGAAGCGTCAATGGCCGTAACCTGTTCGTCCGGTTCGAAGTTGGCGATTCCCGTCACGCCTGCGGAGTCGCGAGCAAGTGCGGATTGCTCGTCGCGAGGCATCGGCTCGCACGCGCCGGTGGTCAGCGCCAGCATGGCGGCGATCCATGGAGTGGCTGTTGGAGGTGGATGGCCCCAAGGGGCGTCGCATGGCGGGATGGCTCGCGTTCTCTTGTGCATTGCGGAATCTCCGGCGTGCTATCGATGATCGTTATTACGACTCACAACATATCGATACACGACATGTAGTGACAAGACTCCCAACCTCAATGCCCGCAACAGGATCCTGATCCGCGCCCACCTGCCATTTTGGCAGACTCACCAATTGCCACCTGACAAAATGGCAGACGTGAGCGCGTCCGCTACCGGTAGAACAGCTCCACCAGGCTCATCGGCACGACCGGGAGGTAGGTCACCATCACCAGCACGGCCAGCAGCACCGCCACGAACCAGACGTTGACCTTGCTGACGTCCCAGATGTCGGCCTTCGCCACCGAGCACGCGGTCACCAGCACGCTGGCCACCGGGGGGGTCTGCTGCCCGATCCCCAGATTGAGGGTCACCACCAGACCGAAGTGCACCGGGTCGATGCCGGCCGCGTGCACGAGCGGCATCACCACGGGCACGACCAGGATGATGGCGGCGGCGGAGTGCAGGAAGAGCCCGATCGCCAGGAAGAACACGTTCAGCAGCGCGAGGATGGCCCAGCGCGACTCGGTGATGCCGATGATGCTGTCCGCCACCCGCTGCGGCACCTGGGCCTCGGTGAGGTAGTCGCCCAGCAGGGCCGAGGTGGCCACCAGCAGCATGACCACGGCGGTCTGAACGCCCCCGTCGAGGGCGGCCCGGCGCAGCGCGGCCAGGTCGATTTCCCGGTAGATGATCCCGCCCACCACCAGGGCGGCCACGACCGCCAGCCCGGCTCCCTCGGTGGCGGTGACCCATCCGGTGAAGATGCCGCCCAGGATGATCACCGGGAGGAGGAGCGCCCAGCCCGCGTCGCGGAAGGTGGTCCAGACGCGTTTCAGCTGAAACGTGTGCTCCACCGGAAAGCCGTTTCGGAGCGCCAGCACGTACGCCACCGCCATCAGCAGGATGCCGCCGACGACGCCGGGCACCACCCCGGCGACGAACAGTTCGACGATGGAGCTCTCCGACATCACCCCGTAGATGATCATGGGGATGGATGGAGGGATGATGACCGCGAGCGTCGCCGAGGACGAGGTGACCGCAGCCGCGAACGGCGTCGAGTAGCCCCGCTTCTTCATCGCCGGGATGAGGATCGACCCCAGCGCGGCCACGTCCGCCACCGCGGAGCCGGAGATCTCGGCGAAGAAGAGGGACGCCGATATCGACACCATGGCCAGCCCGCCGCGGATGGCGCCGAAGAGGGCGGAGGCGAAGGCGATCAGGCGGCGCGAGATGCCGGTCGCGTTCATGATCGCGCCCGCGAGGATGAAGAGCGGGATCGCGATCAGCGGGAAGGAAGTGGCGCCGGTAAAGAGCACGAGACCGGCGTTGGGAATCGCCGCGGCCCCGGAGGTCACCACCATCGCGATCAGCGCGATGACCCCCAGGGCGACCGCGATGGGCACGTTGATCGTCACCAGCGCGATCATCCCCAGGAACATCAGCAGCAGGGTCACGGGCCGCCCTCGCTCGGGGCTTCGGCTGCCGGCCGACCGCTGCCGGTGCCCGCGGCAGCCTCCGGGCTCGACCCGCCGCCCTCGCCGGAGACCGAAGGCGCCTCCGGGCTGGCCCCGCCACCCGCACGCAGCATCTCCGGCAGGCTCAGCAGCTGCGCGATGACGAAGAGCACACTGCCGATGGGGATGACGGATTGTGTCAGGCGCGTGGGCACCCACGGCAGGCTCACCATGCCGGAGCCCTCCAGGATGACCAGCACCCGCCACCCCGCCCACGCCGCGATCAGGAAGAACGCGATCACCACCGCCTCCCCCGCGACCACGACCGGAAGCCGCCACCGCTGGCCGAGCCGCCGCACCAGGTTGGGGAACCCGATGTGGGCGCGCTTGAGGGCCGCCAGCGCCGCCCCGTAGTACGTCAGCCAGGCCAGCAGGATGGACGCCACCTCGTCGTACCACACCAGAGCCGCCCCGAACTTGCGGAAGCCCACGCCCATGACGACCACCACGGCCAGGGCCGCGACCAGCACGAGCACGATGGCCTCGAGCAGGCGCTCGAAGCGGGTGCGCAACGTGGTCATGGGCAGGGTGGTCAGGGAGCTTCTCCGGGGAAGTCGGGCGCGATCACCGGAGCAGCATCCGCGATCTTCGCCCGCCGGGCAAGTGTATTTGCGGTGTTGCCGGACTCCGACCCACGCCACATCGCCATGTTTTACCGGGGACTGCGGCGGGCAAGTCCCGCACCGAAACCTGGCATCGCAAGATGAGGAGGCATCTCCTGCTGCGACCTCGGCTGGACACACTCTCCCATCATCAGCGGCGCGTGCTCGCGGAGCTTGGGGCGACGCCGGACGGTTTCGTGCTCTACGGCGGAGCCGCGCTCGCGCTCCGGCTGGCGCATCGCAGGCCGGACGCATTCGGCTTCCTGTCGGCGCAGCCATTCGATCCTCTTCGGCTCCTCGACACCGTCCCGTACCTGCGCGACGCCGAGGTCATCCGGCGTGGCAGGGACACGCTCACGTGCCTTGTGGATCGTGGTGGAATCGTGCGCGTCTCCTTCGCCGGCGGGGTGAGCAGCCGTGTGGAGGATCCGGACTTCGCCGAGCCGCCTGGCATCAGGGTCGCCTCCCTGGTGGACCTGGCGGCCACCACGGTCCAGGCTGTGGGGACCCGCTCCCGTGCGACGGACCACCTCGACATCGATGCCCTCCTGCGGCTGGGCGAAATCCCCATGAGGCGCGCGTTCGGCGCGGCCGCCGCCGTGTTCGGCGATCGATTCGACCTGCCCGCCACGCTGAACGCGCTCACCTCCTTCCGCGACGGCGATCTGCACCGGGTGCCCGGGTCGGTGCGCAAGCGGCTGGCCCGGGCGGCGGACGGGGTCGATCCGGACCGCCTCCCGCAACTGGCCGTGCGTCCCGGGCTGCAGCCCGCCCGGAGGCCGCATGCCCGGCCCGCCGGAGACTCCGCATCCGCCCGGTCGCTGCCCGTACGAAGACGGCGGGGTTAGAAGGCCTCGGTCCCCCGGGCGGGCCGCGAGCCGAAGATGAGGCTCTGACCCCGCTCCTCCTGCTGGGCGTGCCGCCTCGCAGGCCGCCGTTGCTGACGCGATACGCGTGTTATGGGTAGATTGCGCCGATGCAGACTTCTGACCATGGGAACCGCGCGCCTTCCCGCATGAGACCGTGACCGGGTCATCCCCGCTGCGCAGTCTCGCGTCGGAGGTCTACGCGGACACCCTTTCGCCGAAGGCCCTGCCGGCGCTGGCGGCCGGGCTTACCTCCGGCCTGGGCCTGGTCGCGTCCCAGGTCGCCTTCGGGAGCCTCATTTTCTCGGGCGCCCTGGCTCCCTACTCCTCTCAGGGCGTCGGCCTGGTGCTCTTCGGCAACTTCGCCGCCTGTCTCGTCATCGCGCTCGCAGGGGGCTTTCGCGGGGCGATATCGGGACTGTCTCCCGCGCTCGTGATCGTGATGGCGCTGATCGGAGCCACGATGCCGGCGGACGGCGAAGCGCTGTTTGCGACCACCGTGGCGGCGCTCATGATCGGCGCGGTCGCGACCGGGGCGTGCTTTCTCCTGATTGGGCGATACCGGCTCGCCAACCTGGTGCGTTTCGTGCCCTATCCGGTCGCGGGCGGTTTCGTAACCGGCATCGGCGTCGCGGTGTGCCTGTCCGCCATGTCCATGATGGGCGTGGATCCGGACTGGCGCGCGATTCCGGCGCTCCTGCAGTCCTCGGAGTTGTGGAAGTGGAGCCCGGGCGCAGCGTTCGGGATCACCCTCTATCTCGCGATGAAGCGCTGGGGCCACCCGCTCATCCTTCCCGCCAGCGTCGTGGTGGGCGTCGGTGGATTCCATCTCGTGCTCGCCGCGTTCGCCATCTCCGGCGAGGAGGCGAGGGCGGCGGGCCTCCTTCTGACGAGCACCGCGCAAGGTGGCCTGTGGCCGGCGTTCGCGCCCGGCGACCTGGGGCAGGTGGACTGGGCGGCGATGGCGACACAGCTCCCGACCCTGCTCGCGCTGGTGCTGGTCGCCCTCATCGTCGTGATCATGAACCTCGCCGGCCTCGAGATGGCGGCCAACGAGGACCTGAACTGGGACCGCGAGTTCAGCGCGGCGGGGCTCGCCAGCGTGCTGGCGGGGCTCGGCGGCGGCACCGCGGCGAGCATGATCGTGCCCGCGTCGCTGCGCAGCAAGCTGTTCGGGGCCGGCACCCGCCTGACCGGCGTCGTCACCGCCCTCGTCATCGCAGCCGCCGTGTTCCTGGGCGGGGGGATGCTGGAACTGGTCCCCGTGCCGTTCGTGGGAGGCATGCTGTTTTTCGCCGGCGCCGGCATGCTCGACCAGGGGCTCGTGATGAGCCGCAAGCGGCTGCCCTGGTCGGAGTACGGCATCATCGTGCTGATCGGCGTGGTCATCGTCGCCTTCGGGCTGCTTGAGGCCGTGGGCGCCGGGATGCTGGCCACGCTCATGTTCTTCACCGTGCGCCTGAGCCGCGTGGACCCGATCGGATCGCGCTTCACCGCCCGCGAACGCAGCAGCACGGCGGCACGTTCGGTCCCGGATCGCGCGATCCTGCTCGAGGAGGGTGAGCGCGTGCTCGCGTACCGGCTGCGCGGCTACGTCTTCTTTGGAAGCGTCTACCCCCTCGCCGACGATCTAAGGGCAGCCCTTGGCGGCGATCCCCGTCCCACCTGCCTGATGCTGGACTTCGGGGAGGTCTCCGGCTTCGACTACTCGGCGGTGAACGTCCTGGCCAGGTTCGTCCAATCGGCGAACGCGGCGCGCGTGGAGGTGGTGCTGAGTGCGCCGTCCGCGCAGCTGAGGATCGGTCTGGAGCGCAACCTCCCCGCCGCCGAGTTCGCCGCGGTGCGGATCGAGCCGAATGCGGACCGCGCCCTGGAATACTGCGAGGAGACCGTGATTGCGGCGTGGAAGTCCCACGCCAGAGCTGTCGACGAGCGCCGGGTCTCGCTGTTCCGGCGCTCCGCCGGCGACCTCGAGCGCCATCTGGAGCGCCAGATTCGCTTCGAGGACCTGATGGACGAGCTTCGCGGCTGGTTGAGTCCGCGCCGATATGCTGCGGGGGAGCCCCTCGCCGGGCGCGAGGTGCCGAACGAAGGCCTGCAGCTGCTGACCTCCGGCCGGGCCTCCGCACACGATGCCGGGGGCAGGCGCTCCCGGCAGTACGGCCCCGGCGCCGCGATCTGGCCGGCCGACCCGTCGGACGAGGATGCGCCCACGGTGACCGCGGACGGGTCCTGCGAGACGATGTTGCTGACGCCGCCCGCCCGGCACCGGTTGGAGGAACTCGAGGAGCGGCTGGCGCTCAGGCTGTATCGATACCTGCTGGCCGGACGCTTCGAGGCAGGGGCGGGAGACTCCCGCCCGGCGGGAGCCGAATGAGGAGCCCCCGGAGGAAGGCCCGGTAGGCGTCAGCGGCGGGCCGGCAGCGTGATGAAGCCCGCCACCATGAAGTGGCGGTCGAGCGTGAGCGCTCCCTGGATGCCCAGTTCGGTCATCACCACTCTGCGTGGGAGCCTCGCGGACCGCCTTGAGAAATGCCGAGGCTAGCCCGCCAACTCCCCCACCCTTCGCACCAGTTCGCCGCCCCCGTCGACGTCGTCCGCGAACTCCTGGTAGATAGCGTCGCTGGCGTCGCGGAACCGCGCCCGGTCGGCCTCGTTCACCTCGATGCCGGCGGCGCGCAGCTCCTCCAGCAGTTCCGCGTCCATGCGCGCGGCGGTCTCGTAGACGAATGCCTGCATCTCGCGCGCGGTGTCCTCGAGGATGGCGCGTACCTCCTCCGGCAGCCGCTGCCAGCGCGCTTCGCCCACGGTCACGAACGCGGGCGTGTACACGTGCCCGGTAAGCGACAGGTACGACTGCACCTCGTGCAGCTTGGCCGAGGCGATCTGCGCCAGCGGGTTTTCCTGTCCGTCCATCACCCCGGTCTGCAGCGCGACGAAGACCTCGGCCAGGGGCATGGGCGTGGGGTTGGCGCCGTAGGCCTGGAAGAGCTTGACCCGCCAGACCCCGCGCGGGGTGCGCAGCTTGATGCCCGCGAGGTCCTCCGGCGCGCGGATCGGGCGCGCGTTGTTGGTGATGTGGCGGAAGCCGTTCTCCCACAGCGCGAGGATGCGGTAGCCCTCGGCTTCGGCGAGCGGGGCCAGATGATCCCAGAAGACATCCTCCTCGATGCGCTTCATGTGCTCCCGGTCCTGCACCAGGTAGGGCATCTCGAAGAGCCCGAAGCCGTCGATGACCGACGACATCACCGTGGACGGCAGCGACATCTCCACGGTGCCCAGCTTGAGCTTCTGCAGCAGCACGTCGTCGCCCCCGAGCTGGCTCGAACCGTAGACGATGACGCGTCCGGCGTCGCCCAGGCGCTCGTTGGCGCGCTCGGCGAATTCGTTCGCCACGATGTCGTAGAGGGACTCGGGGGCGCCCACATGTCCCAGGCGGATCTCGACGGGGCCGGTGTCGTCGCCGGGGGCGCACGCGGACAGGACGCAGACGGCGAGCAGGGCGGGCGCCACAATATGCTTCCGGGACATCATCTTTCTCCAGCGTGTGATATCACTCATGAGTCATCGCGAGATGGTCGAGCGCCGCGTCCACGCCCCCACCGCTGTGGGGAACCCGCGCCAGGCGCAGCCCCATCTCCACGCCCGCGAGCGTGCCGGCGAGCGTGAGTTCGTTCAGGTCTCCCAGATGGCCGATGCGGAAGACGCGCCCGTCGAGCTTCCCGAGGCCTGTGCCGAGCGACATGTCGAAGCGGTCGAGAATGACCTGGCGCAGGGCGTTGGCGTCGTGGCCCCCGGGGAGCAGGACGGCGGTGAGCGAGTTGGAGTGCTCGCACGGGTTCGCGCTGTAGCACTCGAGACCCCAGGCGGCCACCGCGGCACGAGTGGCTTCGGCGAAGCGCTTGTGGCGCGCGAACACCCGGTCGAGCCCCTCCTCGGCGAGCATGGCGAGCGACTCGCGCAGGCCGAAGAGGAGCGTGGTTGCGGGGGTGTAGGGGAAGAAGCCGCTCGCGTTGGCCGCGAGATGGTCATCCCAGTTGAAATAGGAGTGGGGCAGCGGCGATGCCTGGCGGGCGGCGAGGGCCCGCGCGCTGGCGGCGGTGAAGCCGAGGCCGGGCGGGAGCATGAGCCCCTTCTGCGAGCCCGTGACGGTCACGTCGACGCCCCATTCGTCGTGGCGGAAGTCGATGGACGCGAGCGAGGACACCGTGTCGACCATGAAGAGGGCGGGATGGTCGGCGGCGTCGATGGCGGCGCGGATGTCCGGGATGTTGGTGGTCACGCCGGTGGAGGTCTCGTTGTGCACGACCATCACCGCGCGGATGCGCCCGTTCGTGTCGCTCCGGAGCCTGTCCTCGACCAGTTGCGGTTCGACGCCGGCGCGCCAGTCGCCCGGCACCAGGTCGACGTCGAGTCCCAGGCGGCCGGCCACCTCCGCCCACTTGTCGGCGAAGAAGCCGCGGTCGAAGGCCAGGACGCCGTCGCCGGGGGAGAGGGTGTTCACCAGGGCCGCCTCCCACGCGCCGGTGGCCGAGGAGGGGAAGACGAAGACGGTGCCGTCGGTCCGGAAGACCGGCTTCAGGTCTTCGAGGACGGCCAGGGTGAGTTCCGCGAACTCGGGGCCGCGGTGGTCGATGACCGCCCGGTCCATGGCGCGCCGCACCCGCTCGGGTACGTTGGTGGGGCCGGGGAGCTGGAGAAAGTGCCGGCCGCTGCGTGTGGTCATGCGCGCCCTCGGGTGACGTGGAGAGGGCCGCGGATTAGAATGCGGCGACCCCCCGGCAACGAACCCTGCAAGCTAATGAAGCGCGCCCATGCCTGACCACCGACCCCGCATCGGCGACCTCTCCCTCGCCGCCCGGCTGCGGCGCGAGCTGGAGGGCGAGGTGCTCTTCGATCCGGTCAGCCGCGGCCTCTACAGCACCGACGCATCCATCTACCAGATCGAACCGGTGGGGGTGGTGGTGCCGCGCACCGTGCAGGACGTGGCGACCGCGATCGGGATCGCGGTGCAGGAGGGGGTCCCGGTGCTGCCGCGGGGGGCGGGGACGTCGCAGGGCGGGCAGGCGGTGGGGCGGGCTCTGGTGGTCGACACCAGCAAGCACCTGGGCGCCATCTCCCGCCTGGATGTGGAGGCGGAGACCGTGCGGGTCGAACCCGGCGTGGTGCTCGACGACCTGAACCGGCGGCTGGCGCCGCACGGGCTGTTCTATCCGGTGGATGTGGCGACCGCCAGCCGGGCCACTCTGGGGGGAATGGCGGGAAACAACAGCTCCGGGGCGCGGTCGATCCGTTACGGCATCATGGCCGACCGGGTGCGCGCCATCGACGCGGTGCTCGCGGACGGGACCGCGCTCCGCTTCGGGGAGGTGCCGGAGGGGGCGGGTGAAGAGAACGGGGGCGCGCACCACGCGCTGGCGCGCCGCATGTGGGAGATCCGCGTCCGCGAGGCGGAAGAACTGGCGCGGCGGGTGCCGAAGGTGCTCCGACACGTCGCCGGCTACAACCTGCATCGCCTCGCGCGTCCCGGCCTGAACCTGGCGCCGCTGCTGGTCGGCTCGGAGGGAACGCTCGCCTTCTTCACCTCCCTCGAACTCGACCTGGCCCGCCTGCCCCCGCACCGCCTGCTGGGCATCTGCCGCTTCCCCGACCTCGAGAGCGCGCTCGACGCCGTGCAGCACATCGTCACCCTCGATCCGACCGCGGTCGAGCTGATGGACGACAACGTGCTCCGCCTGGCGTGTGCGAACCCCACCTTCCGGCCCGTGGTGGAGCAAGTCTTCCCCGGGCAGCCGGGGGCGGTGTTGGTGGTGGAGTTCTCCGCGTTCGAAGAGCGGGCCGCGCACGAGGGGCTGAACCGGCTCGAGCAGATGATGGGCGATCTGGGCTACCCCGGCCCCATGCGGCGCGCGCTCACCCCGGCCGACCAGGCCCGGGTCTGGGGTGTGCGCAAGGCGGGCCTGAGCATCGTCATGTCGTCGCCAGGCGACGTGAAGCCGGTCTCCTTCATGGAGGACTGCGCCGTGCCTCTGCCGCGCCTGGCGGAGTTCGGCGTGCGGGTCAACGGAGTGTTCGGCAGGCACGGGGCGGACGGCACCTGGTACGCGCACGCGTCCGTGGGATGCCTGCACGTGCGCCCGTCTCTCAACCTCAAGCAGGGGCCCGACGTGGGCCGCATGCGCGCCATCGCCTCCGAGGTGCACGAGGTCGTGCTCGACCTGGGGGGAAGCCATTCCGGGGAGCACGGCGACGGGCTGGTGCGCTCGGAGTTCATCGAGGGGCTGATGGGGCGGCGGCTGGCTGCGGCCTTCGGAGAGGTGAAGCAGGCGTTCGATCCGCACGGGTTCATGAATCCCGGCAAGATCGTCGATCCCCCGCGCATGGACGACCGCAGCCTCATGCGCTACCGGCCCGGCTACGCCCACCAGCCCTTCGAGACCACCCTCGACTGGAGCCGGTGGGGCGGGCTCGCGGGCGCCGCAGAGATGTGCAACAACAACGGCGCCTGCCGGAAGGCCGACCCGGGGACCATGTGCCCGTCCTACCGGGTCACCGGCGACGAGAAGCACGTCACCCGCGGGCGCGCGAATGCGCTGCGGCTGGCCTTGACCGGGCAGCTCGGCCCGGACGCGATGCGCTCACCGGAGATGAAGGAGGTCTTCGACCTGTGCATCGGCTGCAAGGCGTGCCGGCGCGAGTGCCCGGCAGGCGTGGACATGGCCCGCATGAAGGTCGAGTTCCTGCACCACTACCGGAAGAAGCACCCCGCCGGTGCGCGGGATCTCGCGCTCGCGCATCTGCCGCGGCTTGCGGCGCGGGGAGCGCGGCTGGCGCCCCTGATCAACCTCGGGGGACGGAGTCGGGTTCTGCGGGGCATGGGTGAGCGGCTTACCGGCATTGCACGGCAGCGCGAGCTGCCCAGGTGGTCCAACAGGCGCTTCCGGGATCCCCCGGCCCTTCGCGGCCAGCCCGAGGTGGTGCTGCTGGTCGACACCTTCAGCCGCTATTTCGAACCCGAGAACGCGCACGCGGCGATGAAGGTGCTGGAGGCGGGCGGATATCGGGTCGAGGTGGCGGGGGCGTTGGCCGGGCCTGCGGCGCGGGCCGCACCGGCGCGTCGGACGGGTGCCCGCCCCCTCTGCTGCGGCCGCACGTACCTCAACGCGGGACTCGTGGAGGAGGCTCGAACGGAGGCGCGCCGGCTGCTGGACGCGCTATCGGCCGCCCGCGTCCGCGATGCAAGCATCGTCGGGCTCGAACCCTCGTGCCTGCTTACGCTGCGCGACGAGATTCCGGCGATGCTTCCCGGTGCGGAATCAGCGAATGTGGCTGAACGCGCTCTGCTGCTGGAGGAACTCCTCGTCCGCGATGAGGAACGGGTGCGTCCCCGACTCGATCTGCAGGCGCGGGGCACGGACTCGGCTTTCATCCACGGCCACTGCCACCAGAAGGCCTTCGGCGTCTTCGATGCCACGCCGCGAGTCCTGGATTGGATTCCCGGGCTTCAGCCGAAGGTCATCAAGTCCGGCTGCTGCGGCATGGCCGGCTCCTTCGGCTACGAGGCGGAGCACTACCAACTGTCGATGAAGATGGCGGAGCTGGATCTGCTCCCCGCGGTGCGCGCGGCGCGCAAGGACGCGCTCCTGGTCGCAGACGGCACCAGCTGCCGGAGCCAGATCGCGCACGGAAGCGGCCGTGAAGCGGTGCATGCGGCGCTGGTGCTGGCGGGGGCGCTGGGGGCAGGGAGCGCCTGAGGGCACCGTATCCGGGGTTGGTGTCCTGTGTCGGCATGTCCCGATGGGACCATCTTGTAGACATCTGCAACAATTGGATTCTCTTCAGTTGACGGCGTTCAGCGAAGATGGATACCGTCAGAGGGATCCAGGACGGTTGCGGCCTCCCGCGCAACGGAGGAGAAATGGCGGACGAAACAAGGATACCCGACCAGTTACGCACGCACGTGTGGGAAGGGCGGGTGGACGCCGATCGACTGCGTCGGTACTACGGCCGGCTGGCGGGAGTGCACACACGGCGGGCCTCGACTCTTGCCATTCTCGGGTGCTTCGTTGCCTTCGTCGGCCCTCATCTTGATGCCCTTGGCGTGCCCGGGTGGCTGGAGATGGTCGTGTCACTGGCGGGAGTGGTGCTTGCCGTCGGCACGATAACGCAGGGCCAAAGCCGGATTGTCGAGGCACTATTCCGACACCAGCAATTCGGCGATCTCCGTACGGAGTGGACCGACCTCTGGCAACGTGTCGAGGACAGGATGGCACCGGGTGCCGAGGTCCGGAGCCGCTGGATCGAATTGACACGACGGGCCGATGCCATCACGGCCCGGAGCCCGCAGGACCGGGTCAACGAACGGGTGCTGATAGCCGCCGAGCAAGCGACCTACGCCTACTACAGGAAGGAGGCCGCCTCGGGTGTCCCGGCCACAACCTGATCCCCGACGTGGACCCCAGCCCAAACCGCCGCCCGAGAAACGCCAGGGCGGATGGCCGCCACCGAAGAACCCACCTCCCCCTCCTCCTCCGCGAAAGGACTGATCATACCCCGCCGGCTACCACGCGAACGTCTGCGAGTACTTCAGCGAGATGGACCGGCCCGTCGAGAGCGGCGTCCGCGGGATCAGGTTGGCGTCGCGCTCGGTGAGCAGTCCTTCGTTGTAGACGATCCAGAGGTCGGTGCCCTCGCGGAAGTGATACCTGACGCGGGAGTTGATGCTGGTCAGGTCGTCGATCCCGTTGTACTGGGCGTAGGCGCTCACGGCGAAGTGGGTATTGAGCGCCACCTCCAGCTTCAGCTGCGCGATGTGCGCGGTGGTGGCCATGTCGCGCTCGGAGAAGTCGATCCGGTTGAGGGAATACACGGCGGCCAGCTCCAGATAGCGGGACAGGTTCCAGATCGGCCCGACCGACAGGCTGACGCGGCTGCCGTCGTAAAAGCTCCCCGCTGAGACGCTGTACCGGCCCCGGAAGCTGGCGGTGCGGCCGAGGTCGAGGTTCGCCTTCACCTCATGGAACCAGTAGTCACCCGCCGGCACTACCACGTCGGCGATCGGGAAGGGCTCGCGCACGCTCTCGTACTGCGATTCCAGCCCCACATCCACGCGCCCGCCGGCTCTGAACTGGCCCTCGAGCCTGGGATTCAGAAGCCGGGTCTCCGCGGTGCGGTCGGAGTTGCGGGTGAACTGCCGCGTGGTCAGCCTCACGCCCCGTGATCGGAACATCGTCTCAGGATCGTCCAGGAAATCCCCGTATGCCAGCTCGCCGCCGATGAAGCTGTAGGCCTTGCGACGCTGGAACCCGAGGCCCGGGTTGTATTCGGACCCCACCCGGACGGCATCGAAGGAGTAGGTGAAGCCCACGTCGCGCCGCCGCTCCCAGCGCGCCCTGATCAATCCCGTCTCCAGGCCGCCCGCGTCCGCGGTCGCCTCGTCGAAGGTCTGCGCCCACTGCAGGAGCGCGTACTCGTCGCCGGTCAGCCGCAGCGACGAATCCAGCCCGTACGCGACGTTGTCTCCGCCGTAGGTCCCGAGCCGGCTGGTGACCATCGCGCCGACGTTGGAATAGGAGTTGAGCACCTGCTGCCGCAGCCGCAGCACGCCCATGTTCTCGGAGGAGCGCTCCCCGTGGGCCGCCGTCTGCATGTTCAGGAGCCCGTAGTCGGTGCCTCCGACGCGTCCCACCGCGCGCGCGCCCCCGTAGATCCTGACGATGTCTCCCGCGTCGAGTCCGATCTTCCGGCTGTAGAAGAGGCGGTTGAAGGGGCCGCCGGTGTTGAAGTCGAATGTCGCGGAGCGCTCCTGGAAGAACTGGCGCTTCTCCGGGACGAACAGCTCGAAGCGTTCGATGTTCACCTGGACGCTGTCCGCCTCCACCTGCGCGAAGTCCGTGTTGACGGTGACGTTCAGCGAGAGATTGGACGTCGGGGCGTACTTGAGGTCGAGCCCGGCCTCCCGTGACCCCTCCCGATCGGTTTCCCACGCGGACCCCCGCCCGCCGGGGCCATCCACGAGCCGCGGCGTCTGGCGTACTCCGCCCAGCGCATAGGGGGTCACGTAGACGGGCGTGGACTGCTGAACGCCCCGCAGCACGACGCGCTGTGCCTGCGAGGGCTTGGCGAAGGCGATCCCGCCCCAGCGCGGATCGATGTCGGGGAAGGTGTGGCGTTCGTTCTTGCGCGCGATGATCCGGTAGAAGATGAACCCCATCGTCACTTCGTCGCCCTCGACCTGGAAGCCGAGGGTGGCGAAGGGGATGCGGTACTCGGCGAACCAGCCCTCGTCGCTCTGGCTGGTGACGACGTCCCAGAACGAATTCCAGTCCTCGTTCGACGGCATCCCGGCGCGCGGCACGATCTGGGCGTCGTTGAAGACCGTGCGGTCGATGCGATTCCCGGAGGGGTTGGTGACGAACCAGACGCCGGTCTCGAAGTCGTTGTAGCTGTCGAAGATGACGGCGAATCCGTCGTCGCCGCTGTAGCGGTCGCGATAGAAGGTGTTGGTGCGGACGGCCTCCGGCTCGGAGTCGTAGAGCCGGCCCGACACGTACACGTATTCGTCGTCGTGGGCGATCCGCACTTCGGTGGTCTCGGTGGGCGGCGCGCCGTACGTGGGGCTGAACACCGTGACGGGCAGAGGCTCCAGGTCGTCCCACGCGGGCTCGTCGACAAGGCCGTCCAGCTCGATGGGGCCGGAGATGCGCGGGATGAGGATGGGCGTGGTCCGCGCCTCGTCCGCCGAAGGGCCGGGCTCGGATGTCGGAGCCTGGCCGTGGAGCGTCGAGGGGGCGAACAGCGCCGCAACAACTGCGGCAGCCAGGGATGTTGCCAACGGGAGGCGGAAGCCGGCGGCCTGCGTGCGAGAGAGCGTCATCATTTTCCCGTTTCGTCCTCGTTCACCCAGCCCTGGTCAGACCTCTGCGTCCGCCCCGCGCGCATGCGCCCCGAGGTACCCCGGAGCCGACCTCAACGCTCTATGCTGCGGTGGTTTTCCGCAACCCGTCGGGCACGGTGGCGGGCGGGCGCTG
This sequence comes from Gemmatimonadota bacterium, assembly GCA_022822425.1. Lineage (GTDB taxonomy): Bacteria > Gemmatimonadota > Gemmatimonadetes > Longimicrobiales > Gaopeijiaceae > BD2-11. The sequence continues at coordinate 31,521 of JAJEBS010000292.1, forward strand.
GTAGAAGGAAGCGGAAGGACGGCCTGCGTCCCGATTGCCGGGCGCCGGCCGAGGCGGTGGGCTGATCCGTCACATTTTCCGCGTCCCGGTCGTTTCCCGGACGAACACGACTTCACAATGGAGAGCGGCTCGGGTGGAGCCAGAGGCCTTTCGCGACGTCTTCGACCAACTGAAGCCGAGGCTGCTGCGCTATTGCACTTACCGGTGCGGAGATCCGGATGCGGCGGAGGATATCGTGCAGGAAGCGATGGTGCGGCTTTGGCGCCGCGACGCCGAGGAGCCTCCCGCCGATCCCGCGGCGTGGCTGTTCACGACTGCCCGGCACCTCATCCTCGACGGGGAAAAGGTGGCCGGCAACCGCCAGCGGCTGCTGGCCTCCAATCCGGTGCACGACGCTGAACCGGAACAGGCGGACCGTGTTCTGGAGCGCGAGCAGGAGCGGGAACGAGTGCGGGAGATGCTGGGACGGATGCCTGACCGAAGCCGGGAGATCCTGATGCTCCGCTATTCGGGGTTCAGCTATCGCGAGATCGCCGCGCAGGTCGGCGTTGCGCGCGGGTCTGTCGGCACGCTGCTGGCCCGGGCCGAACGCCGCTTTCTGGAGCTTCTGAGGCCGTCCGGGGAGGATGCGCGACGATGATCCATCTGACGGAAGGAATGATTCTCGCGGTGCGCGACCGGGAGCCGGTCGCGGACGAGGTGCTGGCCCACCTGGACGAGTGCGCCGCTTGTGCACGCGCGCTGGAGGAGGCCCGGTCGCGAGCCGAGGCCGTCGAGCAGGCGCTGTCGGCACTGACGGTGCCGCTGAAGATGGACGCGCGGGCGGAAGGGGTGTCCCTGGCGGAGCCGGGCGGCGTGGCGGAGAAGGCGGCGGGAACGGGAGCCCGCGTGGTGCCCATCGGGCACGGGCGCGGGGATGCGGTCCGGGGAACCCGGACGCGCGGCACCGTCCGGACGCTTCGTTGGTTAGGGCGGGCGGCCGTGCTCGTGCTCATCGGCGCGGGTGCGCTGTCCGCGCTTCCCGGTCCGTTCAACGGATGGATTCCGCGCGTGTTCACGGGGGCCCCGCCGCCGGCCCCGCCGTCCACCTCGGCGCCCGCGCTGCCGGGTCAGGTCGGGGGACGGATGGAGGTTGTGAGCGGTCCGGTGACCGTTCGTCTGGAGAACGTCGTGCCCGGCACCGTCGTCGACGTCCGCCGGGTCGCCGGCCGGGCCGTCGGGGTGCTGGCGGCGACCGGCAGCGAGTTTTCCTACGGGAGCGGGGAAGTGCGGGCCGCCGTGGTGGCGGGCCCGGTCACGGTGGAGCTGCCGGACGGGGTGGTGCCGGCGACGCTGGTCGTCAACGGGGCGACCTACCTGGTAGTGGACGCGGCCGGGATGGAGGTGGCGGGACCGGCCACGGCGGCCAGCGGGGAAGACCTGGTGACGTTCGAGGTGCCGAATTGAGCGGGTCGGCGGCGGGCCGTTCGGGCCGCCTCGCGGGCCGGTTGGCGCTGGTGGCGGTCGTGCTGGCGTCCATGGCCGCCAAACCCGCCATCGCCGGCCCTCAGGCCGCCCCCGATGGTGCGGACGCTGCTCTGCACGGAACCGTCAGCGGGGTTTTCCGGGACCGCAGCAGCGTACTCCCGCACGCCCTGCTGGCGGTCGAGACGCCTGCTGGTCGGCGTTGGGTGCAGGCAGGCGAGGACGGCCGCTATTTTTTGGAAGGGCTCCGGCCCGGCGTGGTCACCGTGCGCGTGCGCCATCCCGGATACGAAGCGATCGCGGTCGAGGTCACCCTGGCTGCCGGCGCCTCGGTGCGCGTCGACCTCGAGCTGACCGGACGGCCCCTGCGCCTCGACCCGGTGGAGGTCCGAGCCGACCGGGTGATCGGCGGGGGCGCCGGTGGGGACGAGCCCGGACGACCTAGGCCCATACCCGAACTTGAGATCCAGGCGCTCGACCTGACCCCCGGAGTGGGGGATCCCGTCCTGGCGGCGGCGGTGCGCGCGCTTCCCGGCAACGATCCCGCCAGCGCCACCGACGTGCTCTACCTCCGGGGCTCCACGGCCGACATGAAGCTCGTCCTGCTGGATGGAGCGCCGGTGTACACCCCGTTTCACGTTGCCGGGCTGATGCCCGGATTCGAGCCGGCGCTGCTCGGGGCAGCCGCGCTCCACCGGGGCGGGGCTCCCGCGCGCTACGATGGCGGCCTGACCCACATCCTCGACCTCCGCACCCGCTCGCCCCGCCGCGACCGGTTGCGCGCGTCGACGGCCCTCGATCTGCTCACCGCGTCGGGCGCGGTGGAGGGCCCGCTCGGCCGTCGGGGCGGATTTCTCGCCTCGGCGCGCGGGCTCCACGATGTCGGATCGGGACCCCTGGGCGGCGACCGTCCCTACGGGTATTCGGACGTGCTGTTCGCGGCGGAGTACGAACCCGGCGACGAGCATCGCATCGGCGTCACCGCCTTCCGCAATTCCGAGGCGGTGCTCCTCGACTACGAGGCCGCGCCCGATGACGCCACCTGGTCGAACCGCGCCCTCTCGCTCAGCTACGAAGGCGCCGCCGGAGGTGCTCGCGTACGCGCTCTGGCAGCCGCCAGCGACTACGACGCCTCGCTTCCGCTGCAGCCGGCGAGCCCGGATTCGGTGCCCGCGGCCGGCCCACTGCTCGCGACCGGCGCCAACCGGCGCGCGCGCCTGCTCGCCGAGGTGGAATGGGGAAGGGCCGCCGCCCGCACGGTTGTCGGCGTGTCCCACAACTTCATCGAAGCGTCCTACGGCGCGCACGATCCAACCGCCGGCGTGGGCACCAGCACCAACGCCACCCACACCACCACCGGCCTCCATGTCGACGCCGTCCGCCTGCTCGCGCCGGAGGTCACGCTGCGCGCGGGCGTGCGCGCCGACTTCTTCCCGGATGGCGACCTGGCCCTGGCGCCCCGCTCCCGCCTCGCATGGGCTTTCGACCCGCGCGCGCTCCTGAGCGTGGCGGTCGGGCGCTACCACCAGCCCACGCGAACCCCGGACGTGGAGGTCGAGCGCACGCTCCAGGAGGTCGTTTCCTCCGACCTGTCCGCGCCGCAACTCCTCCCGGTCGCCCGGGCCGACCACGTCGTCGTCTCGCTCGACCAGCTGCTCGCCGGACGCGTGCGCCTCGGGCTGCACGGCTACTGGAAGGGGTACGAGGGCCTGGCGGCGGCTTCGAGTGAGGGCGAATCGATCCGCAGTTCCGGGATGGACCTCCGTCTGAGCAGCGCCGGCGAGCGCGAGGTGATCTGGCTCGGCTACGGCCTCTCCTGGTTCTGGTCCGACCGCGACCTCTCCGGCTACAGCCGCGACTTCGCCGGCCGCCACCTGCTCACCGCGGGGGTGTCGAGCGAGCTCTGGGGACCGGTGCGCGGAGAATTCCGGGTGGCGTACGGTGCCGGTCTCCCGTATACGGCCATTCCCTTCCGTTCCCTGGGTCTCGATCAGGAGGCGGCCGCGCCCACCGCACCACCACCGGAGCCGCCCGATACGACCGGGCTCCGGCCTCTCGCCGCCGCCGATTCACCCCTTCTGGAAGGACTGGACGACGACTTCCTTCGCCTTGACTTCGAACTGCACGCCCGGCTGACCGCCCAATGGGGCGGCCACAGCTGGAGCGTCCGCCCCTACCTGCGCGTACTCAACGCCCTCAGGCGCCGGGACGCCCTCTTCTACGCCTTCCAGCCCTGGCGCGGCGATTCCCTTACACCGCTCGCGGAGCGCCCCTTCCTGCCGGTCATCGGCGTGGCGGTCACGTTCTGAGGTCCCACCCTTACATCCTCACGCCCGCCATTCGTCACAAACCGGGCTTTCCAGTCGCTCCCTGGATACACGCCGCGGCTCACCGCGGATCGATCCATTCGGAAGGGTGACGGAGGATGTCTCGCATGATTGGTCTGATCAAGTCTCGCAATAGCGATGCAGGAACGTATTGGCGAAACCAGAATATACCCGGAATATTGCCGCGATTGTCCGTCATTTCCGGTCTCATCGCGCTCGTTGGGTGCTTGTTCCTCGCACCTTCCCATCTCAGCGCCCAACTGATCCCCATCCGCACCGTCCCGGTCGCGAGCGGCGACCAGTTCCTCACGGTGCCGTCGGCGACTCTGGGGATGGCCGGAACGACCATCGCCGTGGACGACTCGATCGCCGACCTATGGTCGAATCCCGCGAAGGGTGTGTTCATCGAGGAGCCCGTCGTCATCGGAGCTCCGACCTTCTACGGCGTGTCCGACGATGGCGGCGGAGGGAAGACCTTCCCCTTCACGGGCCTCCTGCGGGACGGTGCCTGGTTCGGCGGGGCATCGGTCGCGCTCCAGCAGTTGAGTGGGCGGACGGAGCCCGGCCTCTGGATCGAGCCCTGGCCCGCTCCGAGGGTCTCCCGGCTGTCGGAGCGGTCGGCGCGCAACCTGTACGGGCGTGCGGCCATCGGCCGGAAGCTGGCCGACTCGGACTGGTCGGTCGGGCTCGCCGTGTTCCGGGCCGACCTGAACATGATGACCGGCGTGGACCTGCTCTACGCGGGAGCCGACCGCATCGACCAGCAGGGCGGCGTCACCGACCTGCGGGCGGGCGTCTTCCGTGATGGAGAACGCGACCGCATCGGCTTCACGCTCATCCACAACCGCGTCTCGATGGAGCACGACGTGCACTACACCGACGTCGTCGCCTGGGACACCGTCACCTGGGAACCCACATTCGAGTTCAGGGAGGAGCTCAACGAGGACAAGACCCGGACCCTGGGCGGGCACTTCGAGTGGGACCGGCAGTTGGGGGAGGAAGGATGGAGCATCGGCGCGACCCTGACCGCGAACCACAAGTCGCATCCCAAGATCCCCAACTACGAGATCCAGAACATCCCGCGCGACCCGGGAACGACCTGGGCCTACGAAATGGGCTTCGGCATCGGGAGGCACCGGAAGTCGACATCGTTCGGCATCGACGTCGCGTACCAGCCCATCTGGAGCCACACCTGGCAGGAGGCCGATAGTCGCATGGAAACGCCCGGGGGCGTCCTGGAAATCGGCGACATGACGATCGAGAACCACTTCACCTTTTCGAATGTCGTTCTGCGTTCCGGGGTTACGCAGCGCTACGACAGGTTCGGCTTCCAGCTGGGCCTGGAGGCGCGCTCCTACGCCTATCACCTGGAGCAGGACGACCATGTCGAGGCCACTTCGCGCGATCAGGACGAGGCCTGGACCGAGTGGACACCCTCGTTCGGGGTCCAGTTCCGCTCCCGCGACTTCGAGTTGCACTCGAGCACCCGCATCACGTCGGGCACCGGCTTTCCGGGCATCGACAACTTCTTCATCCAGGAGGAGATGGCCTCTGCCCCGTCGTCCCCGGATTTCATCGCCGCGCCCCGGGGCGCGCTGACGCTCCAGGACGTCACCGTGTTGACCCATCAGATCTGGATCCGGGTCCCGATTCGCTGAGATTCGGCGCGCGCGGCGGGGGAGGGCGAGCCCGAGCTGCGGCCGAGGATTCTGCAGGCGCCGGACACTGGCGCGGACCGGTGTTCGCACTGTAGATACCTGTAGACCGCGACTCCCCTGTCGCGCGACGAGCGGAGCACCGCGGCAGGGATCCGCAGGTGCGACGGGCATCGATCGGGACGGCCAAGCGACATGATCTCCGTGATCGTCCCAGCGTACAACGAAAACGCATGGCTTCCGGCCACCCTGGACTCCATCCGGGCGGCCGCCGATCACGTCCGCGCGCGATCCGGCGTGCACGTCGAGACCATCGTCGTCGACAACAACAGCACGGACGACACCGCCGCCATCGCGCGCGATAGTGGCGCGACGGTCATTCACGAGCCCGTCCGGAGCATCGGCCGCGCGCGCAACACGGGAGCGCGTCACGCGTCCGGCGAGGTGCTGGTCTTCGTGGACGCGGACGTCCACATCCCCCGCGACCTCCTCGATGTCATTCACGAGACCATGCGCGATGCGCGATGCCTCGGCGGAGGCGTGGACACCGAGCATCATCCGCGGCACCTGGTTGTCCGGCTCCATCTGCGGGCGTGGCGGGTGCTGGCCGCGGTGCTTCCTCTGGTGCAGGGGGCCACCCAGTTCTGCCGCAGGTCCGCGTTCGAGGAAGCCGGAGGCTACCCGGAGGACGTCTGGATGGGCGAGGACACCGACTTCTACAGCAACCTGAGGAAGCTCGCCCTGAAGAAAGGGAGTGCGGTCCGGCTGATCCGGGCGCCGCGCGTCAGACCCTCCAGTCGCCGCTTCGACGAGTGGCCCCTGTGGAAGACCCTGGTCTGGACCAACCCGCTCTTCATCGCGCTCTTCCGGCGCTGGAAGGTGGCCTGGGGGGGCTGGTACGCCCGCCCGGTGCGGTAGAGGTTTCCACTCACTCCAGCAACTCTTCCGCCTCCTCCAGGTCCGCGACTCTGACCAACAGGCGGGCCGGGTTCGCGAACGCCATGCCGATCTCGGAGCCCCCGGAATCGTCGACCTGCAGCATGCAGGGGATACCCGCCGCATCGAGGACGGCCCGCGCCACTTCGCCCTGGTAGCGGTAGCTGAAGGTGCGGACCACGGCGACGTCGTGATGAGGGTCGCGCCGGAACGGGGGGCGCCTGTTCTTCACGGTGCGGTGCCCTTGGCGCGAGTGCCCGCAGCGTTATGCGGCAACGGGAAGTAGCGCTCCATGACGTGCGTGCCCGTTACCACTCCATCTCCGGCAGCACATCCCCCTGCACGCGAAACATCTCGTTGATGAGGTTGACCGCGGCACGATAGGAATGGGTCGTGGGATCGAGCATCAGCGCCTGCAGCAGGGTCTGCCGGGACCCGCGCGCGAAGGCATCCACGAGAAGCTGGTGGATGCTGGTCTGGGTGCGCAGCAGCGACAGGATTCCCTCGGGCAGCCGCTGCATCTCCCGCGGATGGAGGCCGCTCGCGTCGACGCGCGCCGGCACCTCGACGACGGAGCCGTCGGGGAGCCCCGGGACATGGCCCCGGTTCGGGATGTTGACCGCGTCGAGATAGGTCTCGACCCCGCACAGGATGCCCTCCAGCAGCGGGACGGCCAGCTCGCCGGATGGAGTCAGCGGGCCGGGGAATTCCAGTCCGCCGGCGTTCCCGAATTCGGCCTCCGCGCGCCCGGAGGCGCCGTCCGCGTTCCCGGATCCTCCCTCCGCGCGCGCCGCCCGCGCCTCGGCCGCGGCTGCCCTCTGTTCCCGGGTCGGCTTCATGCGGGGCACGGGGCCGCCGGGGAACGCGGGCATGTCGGTGGGATGGTCCGCGAGGTTGTAGATCCAGGTCGGCACCTCGCCGGTCTCCCAGGGCGCGCCCTCGACGGGGTCGTAGAAGAATTGCACGGCGCTGCTGCCCAGAAACTCCTGCGCCCATCCCAGATACTCGCCGATGTGATTGGCGCCGGGGCTGGGGAAGCGGCCGAATACGCGGAAGAGGATGCGGCTGAGGGCGATCTCGTCCCAGTCGTGCAGCAGATGGGCCTCGCGCTCGCGCTCCTTCAGGCGGGGATAGAGATCCTCGCCGGTTTCGCGGTCGTGCACCGACTCGAACCAGGTGAAGTGGTTGATGCCGCTGGCGCGGGCGTCGAGCTGTCCGGTTGGGACGCCGAGGATGCGCGCCATCTGTTCGATGCCGTGAAAGACCCCGTGGCAGAGACCCACCACGCGCACGCCGGTGAGCCGGGACTGGGCCTCGCACAGCTTGGTGAGCGGGTTGGTGTAGTTGAGGAGCCAGGCGTCCGGACAATGTTCCTCCATCGCGCGCGCGACGTCCACGCATGGGCCCATGTTGCGGAGCGCGTGGAAGAGGCCCCCGGGTCCACCGTTCTCGCCGTAGATCTGCGGGAAGCCGAAGGTGCGCGGAATGTGGAAGTCCTGTGCCCAGTAGAAATAGCGGTCGAGTTCGATGGCCATCACGACCGCGTCGGCTCCGGGCAGCGCGTCCGCGAGGCGGGTCGTGACGGACAGCCGGGGCGAGCGGTCCAGGCGCCCGGCGACGGCTTCCGCGTAGCGCTGCATGCGGGGGAGTTCCGAGGCGTCCAGGTCCATGAGGACGATGTCGAGGCCGTTCTCGCAGAGCGGGTCGCTCAGCAGCAGGTCGCGGATGGACGCGGGTCCGAACTCGCGGCTTCCGGCGCCGACCAGGACGACTTTCATCGGGCGGGTTCCTTCATTGGATGGGTACCTTCATTGGTTGGGTCCCTTCAACGGATGACTCTCTCCCCATTGGGATGGCTCCCTTCGCGGGCCGGTTCACTTCACCGGATGACGCGTACGAGGTTCAAGGTGCGGTGCCCGCAGGAGTCTCTCCGACGTTGGCGTGCGCGCTCCGTACCGCCAGCGCTCCCGCACCCAGCGAAACCACAACAAGAAGCGTGCCCGCGATGGCCTTTCCGGTCAGAAGATAACCGACGCCGAGAAGGCTGGCGTAGACGAAGAGCGCCCCGAGCAGGAAACCCATCCACATGCGGCCCGCCGACGGATCGTTCGTGGTGATGCCGGTACGGCGCGCGACCCGGTCCCACCAGCCTCCCGGATGCACCCTCCGGTAGAAGCCGTCCAGCACTTCGTCGGACTCGGGCTTCGTCGCCAGGGCGACCACCACCCAGAGCACGGTGCATATGATGAGGATGAGCACGCCGCGAACCAGGTCCATCCCGGGCGCGTACATGACGTCTATGGCCTGGAGGACGGCGCCGGGGACCACCGGCTCGACCAGCCCGAGCAGCACCCGGGTGTTGGCCAGCACTACCGAGCCTGCCATGGCGGCGATCTCGGCCCAGGCGTTGACCCGCCACCAGTACCACCTGAGCAGCCAGACCAGCGCGATGCCTGCGGTGATTTCGATGATGTAGATCCAGCCGCGCTGGATGGAGTCCATCTGCCACGCCACCACCGCCGCGACCCCGGCCAGCAGCACGACCGCGACCCGGGAGGCGGCGACGTAATGGCGCTCCGAGCGGCCGGGGCGCATGAAGCGCCGGTAGACATCGTTCACCATGTACGACGCGCCCCAGCACAGGTGCGTGTCCATGGTGCTCATGAAGGCCGCGAGGAAGGTCGCGACCATCAGCCCCCTCAGCCCGGCGGGCATCAGGTCGCGGATCATCATGGGGTAGGCGAGCTCGGGATCGGCGGCCAGCGCGGCATCCATGGTCGCGGGAGGGAAGACCAGCAGCGATCCGAGACCGACCACGATCCACGGCCATGTAAGGAGGACCGTTCCGGCGAAGGCGAACCAGAGCGAGGCCTTCACCGCCTGGCGCTCGTCCCGGGTCGCGAACAGGCGCTGGGCCACGTAGCCGTCGCCCTGCCCGCTCCTCAGCCAGAGGACGAGGATGAGGCAAAGGAACGACACCATCTCGAGCGACGAGGCGTTGGCGGCGGTTGGCACCAGGTCGAGGGCGCCGGGAGGGGCTTGTGGGACGTCCCGGATGGCTTCGGCCATGGCGGCGGGGCCGCCGAAGCGGTTCAGCACGATGCCGGCGAGGGTCAGCGCGCCGAGCATGCCGGCGATGAACTGGAGCAGATCGGTGACGACGACGCCCCAGAGCCCGGAGGCCACGGTGTAGGCCAGCGCCAGCCCGACGCAGACGGTGAGGGTGAGGGCGGGGTCCCACCCGAGGAGCACGCTGCTGAACTTCACCATCGCCAGCATGACCCAGCCCATCACCACGGCGTTCCTGATGAGCCCCTGGTAGACGGCGGAGAAGCCGCGCAGGATGCGGGCGGGCGCGCCGCCGTAGCGGATCTCGATCACCTCGGCGTCGGTGAGCACGCCCGCGCGGCGCCACAGGCGGGCGTAGAAGAACGTCAGCATGAGGATGCCGGCCGCCTCGTACCACCACAGCCAGTTCCCGAAGATGCCCTGCTGGCGCACCAGCGCGGCGGTGGCGAGGGGCGCGTCGCTGGCGAACCACGTCGCCGCGATGGAGGTGCCCGCCAGCCACCACGGCAGGGACCGTCCGGCGATGAAGTAGTTCTCCACGCTCCCGCTCGCGCGCCGCGCCATGCCGAAGCCGATCGCGAGCACCACGGCGCCGTAGACGGCGACCACGATCCAGTCGAGGGAGGTCAGGGCCATGGGTCAGCGGGGTGGGCGTCGCATCGCGGAGCGCGGGCGCCGGTGTGTGGATTTGGGACGCTGGGCGGCTGGCGCACCGTTCAGCGACCCGCGCCCGCGGAGAGCACGTTGGAGAGGATGCGGTACGCTCCCGCGACGCCGTAGGGGAGCTGGCGGTGCAGGGCGAGCGCAAGGTAGGTGTAGTGGCCTTCGCCGATGGCGGCGGTGAGCCAGATTCCTTCCTGCGGTTCCTGTCCCTGGTCGTGGGTTTCTACCAGCGGAGTGTACGCGGCATCCCATTCGGTGAAGAACTTGGATCCGCGCTGCTCGACCCATCCGTCGAAGTCGCCTTCGGTGATGTGGTTGGGCGTTGTCATGAACGGATGGGCCGGCTGGAGCAGGCGCACCGGGGCATCCTCTTCCGACACCTCCTCCGCGCCGCGCGGGAGGGAGGCGGGGTAGGGAGCCATCTCCCCGGGCACGAACTCCTGGGTCTGGTAGAGGATCACCAGGTGGCCGCCGGCGCGCGCGTACTCGATCAGGCGCTGGTTGTGCTCGAGCAGGTCGGGCCGCACCGCGTACGCCCGCGTGCCGACCACGATGGCGTCGAGTCCGGTGAGCGACGCGGGGTCGGCGAGGGCGGCAGCGTCGAGCATTTCCACCTGAGCGCCCAGTGCCTCGATGCCGGCCGGCACCTCGTCGCCCACTCCCATCACGTAGCCGACGCGCGCGCCGTCCAGGCGGGTGACCGGCACCGACCGCACGGTGGTGGTCGCGGGGCGCCACAGCCGTGCCAGCCGGAGGTCGCGGTGGTCGATGGTATGGTAGCCGGCGCGGTATTCGCGCCCGCCCGCCCGCGACACGGCCTCGATGGTGGCGGCGCCCCTCCACCCCTCCGGTGGGGTGACCGCGAAGGCCACCTCGGCGACCTCGCCCGCGCGGGCGAAGTCGTGCGCCACGGTGGCGGGCGCGGCGGCCCAGCCGGTGGGGACTTCCAGGCGGGTCGTGGTGGGGAGGGGGGCCGTGTTGGCGGTGACGCGCACCTGGATGGGGAGGGGGGCGGCCCGGCGGTTCGCTGAGGTCGCCGGGCGGTCGGATGCGGGGGTGGGACCGGCCGGCCGCGCGTCGCCGGGTGGCGCGCCCGCGGCCTCCACCGGGACCACCCGAACGGCCGGCTCGACCACGACCGACAGGGCGGGCAGCACCTCGACCGGGCGCGTCACAGACCCGTACGGCAGGCGGGGCACAGGGGCGGTGAGGGGGGTGGTCCGCATCACGGTGGTCCCCTGGACTTCCAGGTCGACGGCGACGGACAGGGCGGGGCGCCGCCACGGAAGGTGCAGGTCGGCCGAATCCCTCACCTGGTAGTGGTTCTGCGCGAGCCCGTCGCGCGCGAAGTAGGGAGCGGCGGCCATCGCGTCGGCGCCCGCCTCTGGCACGCGCACCTCCATTTCGGCCGCAAAGCCATTTCCCGTCCCGGAAAAGCCGGAGGTGCGGCCCAGCACGACCCCCGCCCGGTCGACGACCCGCGCCTCCGAAACCCGAACACCTGCAGCTCCGGACGCCTCGACTGCGATTCCGACCGCCAGGCCCTGACCGGGCACGACCACCGCGCCGGCGGCTCCACCCGGCAGCCCCGCCTCCACGCGAAGGCCGCTGGCGGCGGCGATCGCGTCTTCGAACTGCCGCTCCTTCAGCCGCAGATGGAAGCCTGTTTCGGACGCGGCTGCAGAAGACGAAATCGCGGAACGCAACAGATCGAGCCCCCGAACCAGGTCCGGAACCGACTGCCCCGGAGCCCGAAAGTCGAACCCGGCGATGATCTCGTCGACCAATCCCTGAAGCTGCGCCAGCACTGCGCCGGTCTCCGGGCTCGCCGTCTCACCCAGCAGGCCGGGAAGCCCGTTCAGCGACGTGTCCAGCCCGGCAAAGAAGGAAGCCTCGGCTTGACCCGAGGGCAAAGCTTCATCGGCTCGCCCGCGCGCGCGCGGGCTCCCGCCCACATCGCGCACCTCATATCGATAGAGCCCGCCCCCGGTGCGCACCCGTCCCGCCGTCTGCGAGCGCTGGAGCCCGAGTCCGCGGCTGGCCCACGCCTGAAAGCTCGTACCGACCCACGGGCTCGCGCCGCGGGCATCCACCTCCACGTGGAACGGCTCGTCCACGCGAATCCCGCCGCCGTAAGTGCGGAGCACCCGCCACGGCCGAAGCCCCTCCTGCTCGATCTGTTGCGGGAAGCGGGCCGGATCCGCAGCCGCCTCCACCGCCTCCGGCGTCAGCAATCCCGACGCGTGGTGATGCCCATGTCCGTCCCGCCTCGACCCGTGGAATCGGGCCACCACCACCAGCGGACGGTTCAGGCGGATCACCCGCACCATGTCCTCCAGCACGGCCTCCCGGTCCCAACTCCGGTAGGCTTCCTCCACCGTCTTGGAGTAGCCGTAGTCCACGGCCGTGGTGAAGTAGAGGTCGTCCAGACCGTAGTAGCGGCCCGCCAGGACCAGCTCGCGCGTGCGGATCAGCCCGAGACCGTCGAAGAGTTCGGGACCGATGGCGTTGGCGCCGGCCTCGCCCCGGTTCAGGCTCAGCAGGGCGGTGCGCGCCCCCCAGCCGCGGCTGGCGAGCGTGAGCATGCCCGAGTTCTCGTCGTCGGGATGGGCGGTCACATGAAGCAGGCTCGCGGTCGTGCGCAGCTTGAGGATGCGCTGCCATGCCCCCATCGCGCCGCGGTCGGGATCGAGCCGTTCTTCGGCCACCGCCGCCGGGAACGCCAGCACCCGGTCGAGCCTGGACGCGCCATCCATGGCCTGAGCCGCGAGCCCGACGGGGCCGGCCAGCGCCAGCAGCACAAGACCAGCCGCACGGTCATGAGTCATCAAACGAGTCATCATGAGTCACAAACCGAGTCATCCCTCTCCATCGAGCCTTCGCCGCTAGCTCCCATCCGCCCCCTGCACCGCGAACTTCTGTGCCCGGAACCCGGCCTGGACACTGTCTCCGGCGGCGTCGACCACCATGGGCCCGGCCGCTTCGGCGACGAACATGTTCCCCTGGGGGTCGATGGACAGGTTGTGCGGGCGTCCGAGCTCTCCGGGACCCACCCCGGGACCGCCGAACTCATCGACGACCTCCAGGTCCGAACGCCGCAGGACCAGAATCACATGCGAACCGCCGTCGGCAACGTAGAGCCAGGTCTGCGCCTCGTCGGGCGAAAAACCGACGGAAAAGGTCGCCGAGCCCCCGCAGTCCGGCACCGGCTCCCCCTCCGGCGGGCACAGCGGGCGCACGACCTTCTCCATCACGTATTCGCCGCTCTGCCGGAAGACCTGGATCCGGTTGTTGGCCCTGTCCGCGAGGTAGATGAGCCCGTCCCGGGAACCGAAGATTCCGTGCGCGGTCTGGAACTGCCGGGACGGCTCTTCCGACATCGGGTCCCATTCGTAGTCGTCGTCGGGCTGCTCCCCGTACGCGCCCCAGTGGCGCAGGTATTCCCCGCTCTCGCCATCGAACACGATCACGCGCCGGTTGCCGTATCCGTCCGCGATGAAGACCTCGTTATCCTCGGGATCGACCCAGATCTCGGCTGGCCTGCCCATGAGGGTCGGGTCGTTGCTGCCCCCCGTTTCATCGATGCGCCCGAGCGTCATCACATGCTCGCCGTCGCGCGTGAACTTGAGCGTCATCTGGCTTTCCCGCGCGTTCGTCCACACGAAGTCGTTGTGATCCACGAAGAGTCCGTGGATCGTGCTCCAGTTGCCCTCGGGGCCCGCCGCGCTCCACGACTGCACCAGGTTCCCCTCGGTGTCCCATTCCCCGATCCGGCTGCCGCTGGACGTCCAGACGTGTCCCCGGGCATCGGCAAAAAGGCCGATCACCTGCCCCCACTCGAAGCCTTCGGGCATTTGGAACCACCCATCAACGGGCTCGAACTGCGGGACTCCGCCGGGCATCCCTCCGGCAGAATTGGGCGCGCCGGATGAGTCAGGAGCGTCCGGTGCCGCGCAGGCTGCGATCAGCCCGGCCAGGACCGCGAACACGAGCGCCAACCCCGTTGGAGATGATCGCCCGCATCGGCGATCGGGAAGGGAAGCGATGGCCGAGACCTTCTTGCGAGCGAACATGGCACCACCTTGGCTGGGGCGGAGGGATGCAGGGCGGGGAATCCTTCCCATCGTGCCTGCACCCCAGGCTCCGGGCAAGGGCAAGGCCCCGCACGCTTTACTGTTCCCGGAGCAGCCCGCTCCGTATGTTGCCGGGTTGCCGTCCCGCAGCCGGGACCCGCGGGCGAGTTCCACTCCAAAGACGCCAGACGGAGGAAGCGCCTTGACCCAGACCAGCGCCGGAGAGCCGAAACTCACGCCCGTACAGAAGTTCGGTGAGGTCATCGCGGACTTCGTCGAACGATGGATGCCGAACCCGTTCCTGTTCGCCATCATCCTCACCTATGTCGCCGCGGTAACGGCCTGGCTGTCCGAGGGATCGAGCCCTGCCGAGATCGCCTTTGCCTGGTACGACGGCTTCTGGGTTCTGCTCACCTTCGCCATGCAGATGGTCATCATCCTGGTGACCGGGTTCGTCGTGGCGTACCACCCTGTCGTGAAGCGCGGCATACTCTGGCTGGTGCGGCTCCCCCGGAACGGCCGCCAGGCGGTGGTGCTGGTGGGCGTGGGCTCGATGCTGACGGGATGGATCTCGTGGGGCCTCGGGCTCATTTTCGGCGCCATCCTCGCGCGCGAGATGGGGAAAGTCGCGCATCGGCGAGGCATGGCCGTCCACTATCCGCTGCTCGCCGTGGCCGGATACATGGGCATGAGCCTGACCTGGGGATGGGGCATGTCCAGCTCCGCGGGCCTCCTGCAGGCGACGGACAACAACGTCTTCATGCAGATGGGCATCGTCGACCGGGTGATCCCGGCCAGCGAGTGGGTCTTCCATTCCTATCCGCTGCTGCTCACGGCGCTCGCGCTGGCCTACGGGTGCCTGATGCTCTATCTGCTCGCCCCGCCGGATCAGAATTGCCGCGGAATCGCCCGCTACGTGCCCGAGGAAGCCGAGGCGGACGACGCTGCCTCCCCCGCGCCGGCCATCGCCAAGCCGAGCCCGGCCGACCGGATCAACCACAGCCGCATCCTGGGTGGAATAATCGCGCTGACGGGCGTCGTGATGCTGGGACGGGAATTCTTCACCGACCCGATGGGAGCCCTCGACCTGAACGTCTTCAACTTCGGGTTCCTGATGATCGGGATGCTCCTCTACATCAGTCCTTCCCAGTACCAGGACGAGTTCACCGACGCCGTGAAGGGAAGCGCCGGCATCATCCTGCAGTTCCCCTTCTATGCGGGGATCGTCGGCATCATGACCGGGACCGGGCTCGTGAATACGATGACGGAGAGCCTGCTCGCGCTGTCCACCGCGGACAACTTCCCCGTGGTCACCTGGATCACGGGCGGCATCCTGAACGTCTTCGTGCCCTCGGCAGGGAGCGAATGGGCCATCGTCGGGGGCCCGATGATGCAGGCAGGGGCGGAACTGGGCGTCCCGCACGGCCAGACCATCGCCGCCTACGCCGTCGGCGACGCGCACACGAACCTGTTCAACCCGTTCTGGGCGATCCCGCTGCTCGCCATCACCGGCCTGCGCGCCCGCGACATGTTCGGCTACGGCATCACGATGATGATCCTGCTCGTGCCCTTCATCGCGCTGGCGCTGTTCTTCCTGCCGTATTGAGGGGGATGGCAAGCACCAGGGGACCTGCGGTGGCCGTAGCGGCCGCACTGATGCTGGCCTGCGCCAGCCCGGACTCCGCTTCCGGCGGCCCGGACGACGAACTCATCATCGCCTGGACCGCCTCCCGCGAGCCCGCCTCCCTCGACGGCCACATCGAGCCGTACCAGACCGCTTGGCTCATCGACTACAAGATCGCCGATCCGCTGCTGATCCTCGGGCCGGACGGCGAGTTCCATCCGGCGCTGGCCGCAAGCTGGTCCTCGAACGATGTCGCGGATGAATGGACGTTCACGCTCAAGAGCGACGTCATCTTCCAGGACGGCACCCCCTTCGACGCGGAGGCCGTCAAATACAACGTCGAGCGCATCCTCGATCCGGCGACGCGCTCCGGGGAGATGGCCGCCCACGTCGGGCCGGTCGAGCGGGTGGAGGTCGTCGACGACACCACCGTCACCCTCCACTACGAGGCGCCCTGGGTGACGGTCCTCGACGCCTTCCGCAGGATCCCGATCTGGTCTCCCGCGGCGGCGGAACAGTGGGGCATCGAGGAGTTCGACCGGCATCTGGTGGGCGCGGGGCCGTTCCTGCTCGAGGAGTGGGTGCCCAACGATCACGTGACCGTGCGGCGCTGGGACGGCTACGGCGGCTGGAACTCGATCAGCAACGACGCGGGTCCGGCCAAGGTCGAGCGGATCACGATCCGCTTCATCGGCGAGGAGGCGGTCCTGGGCAACGTCGTCCGCACCGGCAACGCCCATATCGCCATGAATCTGCCCACGGCCTACATCGAAGATTACCGAGATGCGGAGGGCTTCTCGCTGCTGACGGGCTACCAGGCGGGGACCGGGCTGCAGATGGTCATGAATGTGCGGCGCCCGCCCTTCAGCGATCTGCGGGTCCGGCAGGCCGTGTTGTACGCAACCGATCAGCCCGCGATCAACGATCTGCTGTACGACGGGTACTATCTACCATCCGACGGCCCGCTGAACACGGTCCATCCGTGCTACTGGGAAGGGAACGCGGACCTCTATCCGCACGACCCCGAGACCGCGCGCCGGCTTCTGGAAGAGGCGGGCTACACGGACCGGGACGGCGACGGGATCCGCGAGGCCTACGGGATTCCCGGCGTGGACGACGGCACCCCTCTCCGCGTGCGCTGGACCATCCTCGACCGCGAGGAGATGGGCGAGGCGGTCCAGGCCCAGTGGCGCGCGATCGGCATCGACGTGGCCATCGAGATCGTGCCCGGCCCGGTGCAGCTCGAGATGGTCAACAACCGCGACTTCGACCTGATGTACGAGCGCCAGCGCAGCCCCGATCCGCTGCTGATGGACATGCTCTGGAACTCGGCCCACGACGTGGTGGGCGGATGGGCGTGGACCGGCTTCGTGGACGAGGAACTGGACCGGCTCGTGGGTCAGCTCAGGACCATCCCGGACGGGGAAGCCCGGTGCGAGCTCGCCCAGGAAGCCCAGCGCATCATCATGGAGAACGCGCTCATGCTCCCGACGCTCAGCGAGCCGATCTTCTATGCGGTATCAGATGAGGTGCGCGACTTTGAGCTGATGTCGGAAGGGCAGTTTTATTTCGTGCATAATGCGAGGTTGGCGAGGGAATAGTTACTCGTACCTCAGGGACTCCACCGGATCGAGACGCGCCGCCTTGCGCGCAGGCAGGATTCCCGCCACGAGCCCGATCGCCATGAGCATGCCGACGCACATCGACGCGATCGGGAGCGAGAGTTTCGGGTTCAGGATGTACTCCATGGCCGGGTTGTCGCTGGGAATGCTGTCAATGCCGATCACCAGGAGCGAGGCGACGGCGAGTCCGAGCAAACCCCCGCCGACCGTGATGACGACCGCTTCCGAAAGGAACTGGTTGACGATGTGCCGTCGGCGCGCGCCCACGGCGAGCTTGATGCCGATCTCCCGTGTCCGCTCACGGACGACGACGTACATGATGTTCGCGACGCCGACCCCGGCGACCAGCAGCGTGAAGGCGCCCACCAGCCCCAGGAAGACCTGGATGCCGTAACCGATCTGGCCCACGATCTTCTCGTCTTCGATGAAGTCCCAGATGCCGAGCGCTCGTTCGTCCTCAGGATCGAACCTGTGCCGGCCACCGAGAACCCGGTACAGCTCCCGCTTGGCGACCGGCGCGTCCGCCACGTTGCGCGGCCGCACGAGGAGGTGGTTCACGAATTCGGTGCCATAGATGCTCCGGAACGTCGAGGCGGGGATCACGGCGCGGTTCTCGTCGGGACCGTTGTTGCTCGAATCCTGGAATTTGGATTCCATCACGCCGATTACCGTAAACGAGAGCCCGTCGAGCAGGACGGTCTGTCCCACGGGCGGTGTGTCGCCGAACAGACGCGCCGCGATCTCGTCACCCAGGAAGAGCACGCGCCTCCTCTGATCCACGTCGCGCTGATTGATGAACCGTCCGCCGGGAGCGGGGAACATGCGCCGAAGCTCGGAGAAGATCGGGTTCACGCCCTCCATGTAGGTCGTGGTCTGGTTCTCGCCCGCCTTGAGATGGGTCCTGCCGCGCCCGTAGGACGGGCTGCCGAACTCGAACTCCGGGATCGCACGCAGCACCAGGTCGAGATCATCTTCGCGCAGCCGTATCCGGCGTCCCTGCGAGAGACCCTCGTGCTCGAGGCTCGTCTGGCCGCCGTAGACCATGAAGATTCGCTCTCCCGCATTGAGCAGGCCCTCCGAAACCTGAGTTCGGAGCCCCCGGCCGAAGGCAAGCAGCAGAACGATCGAGATCGTGCCCCACACCATCGCGAAGATGGTGAGGAAGCTGCGAGTGCGGTTGGCCCGCAGGTCGCCGAGCACGTCTGCGAGGAGGATCTTCCACATCGATCAGGCCACCTGGCGGGTGCGGTGCCCCGGCGCACGCGCCAGCGCCGGTGCTAGTGACGGAGACATTCGACAGGATCCAGCGCCGCAGCGCGACGAGCTGGCAGGAGGCCGGCGAGCATCGCGACGAACGCGAGCAGCGCCATCGTCACGGCGGCTACCTGGAGCGAGATGGCAGGCGTGCCCACGATGTCGTTCATCGGGAACAGGGACACCACCTTCACGATTCCCGCCGATACAAGGACGCCGAGCGCGGCCCCGACAGCCACGATGAGGACGCTCTCCGCGAGAAACTGCCAGAGGATGGACCTTCGGGTCGCGCCGACCGAGCGCTTGATCCCGATCTCGCGCGTGCGTTCCTGCACGACGATGTACATGATGTTCGCGACGCCGATCCCTCCTACGCTGAGCGTGAAGGTGCCCACGATCGCGAAGAACAGCTTGAACCCGAGGAACATGAAGCCGAACATGCGCTCCCATTCGGCCGTGTCCCAGACCTGGAGCGCGTCCTCGTCCCGTGGATTGAAGCGGTACTTCCTGCCCAGCACCTCGAAGACTCGCGCCTCCACCGCCGCGGTGCGCGAGGCGTCCGCCGTCCGGTAGACCAGGTTCGAGACGAAGCGCGAGCCGAAAAGAGCTGCGTGCGTGCTCGCCGGAATGAACACCCGGTCTTCGTCGCGCGAGTTGTAGGAGCTGTTCTGGATCTTGGGCTGGAGCACGCCGATGACGGTGAAAGGGGAATCCCCGATCCTGACCTGTTCGCCAACGGGATCCGCGTCGCCAAACAGGACGCGGGCGACCTCGTCGCCGAGGAATACGACGCGGCGGCGCTCCGCCAGATCCCGCTCGTTGATGAATCGGCCGCCCGGAAGCGGGAAGATGTTCCGCATCTCGCCATACACGGGATGAATGCCGGTGATATTGGGATTGACTCCGTTCCGGCCGCGGCGGACGGGGGCCTCGCGCGTCGAGTACTCCGGGCTGATCATCGTGATGTCGGGAATCTGGCGGGCGAGGATCCGGGCATCCGCTTCGCGCAGCCGGATTGTCCGGCCCTCCCTGAACCCCGCGTGGGCCAGCGTGGTGCGTCCGCCGAAGAGCACGACGATCCGGTCGCCCAGCCCGTGAAACCGCTTGAGCGTCTGCCTTTCGAGCCCCACCGAAAAAGCGAGCAGCACGACCACCGCCACCGTGCCCCAGGTGATCCCGAGTATGGTCAGGACCGTGCGCAGACGCTGAGCGGAAAGGTCCGACCACAGTTGCCGGACCACGTCGACCAGTCTCACGGCGACTCCACTGCCCGCGGCCCTAGGTGATCTCGCGTCGCGGGGGCTCCATGACGCGCTCGCCCTCCGCCAGGCCGTCGAGCACCTCGACGCTGATCCCGTCGCTGAGACCCGTCCTGATCTCGCGCTCCTCGGTCTCCTCGGGCCCCACGCGAACCGTCACGAACGCTCCGCCCTCCTCGAACCTGACCACGCGCTCCGGGATGATCAGGATGTCCGAGCGGCGCTCGATGATCACCTGGGCGTTGGCCGAATAGCCCGCTCTCAGCAACGTGCCCTCCGCGGGCAGGACCGCGATTTCAACCGGAAAGATGGTCGCGTTCTCCTCGTCGCGTCCCGTGAGCGAAATCCTCGTCAGCCGCCCCTCGAGGCGCGCGTCGGGAAGCGCCCCGATCGTGACCTCGACCGGCATTCCCTCCGCCAGCCGGCCCACATCGATTTCATCGACCGTTCCGCGAAAGAGCAGTTCGTCCATCTCGGCCATCGTCATGAGAACGGTCCCTTCCTGGAACGTCGTGAGCGGGACCACCGGATCTCCGATTTCCACCATTTTCTCAAGGATGAAGCCCTGGATGGGGCTTTGGATGACCGTCTCCACGGCCTCGTCTCCGATCGTCACGCGGCCTTCCGAGAGCAGGGCCAGGCGCTCCCGGGCGATCTGGAGCTGGAGCGAGACCTCGCTGAGCGAGTATTCGGCGTCCTCGAACTCCTGTTCCGATGCGAGTTCCCGGTCGCGCAACTCAGCCAGCCGATCGCGACGCCTCTCGAGTTGCTGCAACTCCATCTCGCGCAATTCGATGTTGCGGCGCGCCTCGACCAGTTCGATCGGTGTCGGGTTGGGCTGGACTTCGAGCAGAGGCTCACCCTGCCGGACGTATTGGCCGGGCTCCTTGAACATCCGGCGCACGACGCCCGCGAGTTGTGATTTCACGCTTACTTCGACGAGCGGTTCAATGCGTCCGACCGCGAGGGCGCGGTCCACGATCTCACCCCTCTCCACAGCGACGGCGTCCACCTCCGTATCGCTGCCGCCCGCGGCCGTAACCACCGCGAACGCCGAGGCTCCCAGGCCTCCGACCACGATCGTGCCGACAACCATCTTCGTGCCTGTTCCCATGCGACCGGTGACTCCCCGCGTGATTCGCGCCCAGAGCGACCCGCCCGTCCGCGACAGGGGGGCTCGCGCACTCTGGAAGGCGTACGGAAGTACTCGGGGGATTGGTTTCGCCGTGCGCCAGGGGATCGGCTCCGCCCGAAGCGTACGGACGACTTCTCCGTAGGGGCGGAGAAAGGAACAGGGTCACCGGAGGACATGTGAGTACGCTGAGAGTCGAGTATCCGGGTCCCGGGGCGGGGACGGGACCTGGAGCCGCCACCGGACCGGGGCAACCGAACCCGCACAACAGCACGAAACCGCGGCGTTTCCTCCGCAGAGTCGTGCGGTGGAGCGTGACTGCAGTGCTGCTTTCGGTGCTTCCGTTCATCCTCCTCGTCCGTGGAGGCGTCTTCGCCTACCAGCAATGGGGCTTGGGGGCGTGGCCCTCGCTGGCCGTCTCGACAGCCGCCACCGCGCTGCTCCTGGCGTGCTACGCGTGGGCCGTGAGTCGGCGGCTGGGGGCGGGGAAGTGGTTCAGGAAGTTCATGATTCGGGCCGCGGCCCTTGCCGCCGCCGCTTTCGTGGCCTACTCGCTGCTGGTCATCGCGGGCGGCAACGTGAAATCCGAAGAGGTGCGAGCGGAGTACTCGGCCCTTCATCCCCTGTTGCGGATGGGCGTATCGGTCTTCGTCCTGGCCGACGCCGACGCCGTGATCACAGATGCCGATCGCACCCCGGAGTTCTACGCTCGCGCGGGGCTCCCGGCCAACGAGTCGTCACTGCACTTCCGCCAGGACGACGGATTCGTCCACGCGCTGGATCTTCGCACCATCAACCGGCCCGAATGGCGGAACCTGGCGGCCGAACTGGCGTTCCGGGCAATGGGCTTCAACACGCTCCGCCACGTGGGCACCGCCGACCACCTGCATGTGTCGTTGAGGTTGCCGGGTTAGAGTGCCCCTCTGCCGTATTGAGGGAGGATCGGGGTCACTGCGATCCGAAGACGGCTTTGCGCAGCGACTTGTTGATTCGGGTCTGCCAACCTTTTCCGGTTTTCCGAAAATGGGCTACCAGGTCGGCATCGAGGCGAATTGTCAGTTGCTCTTTCGTCGGTGCCTTCTGCTTTCCGCGCCTGCGACGGTATGCCTCGACTACCTGGGGGTGTGCTTCGCTCACGGGTCGAGCATTGGCGAACCACTCCTCGTCGAGTTCCATGGTGTCCGGGTCGGCAGCGATTCCAGCACGAATCGCAGCCTCCTCGCCCTGCTCAGCCGCGATTTTCTCGAATGTCGTGGCGCGCCCTTCATCTTCCGGTCTTGGCATATTCTCTGATCTCTCGTGGGTCCACGCCATGTTTCTTGATGTTTGACTCCCGCTTGGCTTCGTCCCATTCGTATCCAGGCATCTGAGTCATCGCAGAACGTAACTACAATTTGCCTTCGGGAACAGGCATGTCCGAGCCCGCCACCTACGTCGCCGTCGTGAAGGACGAGTGCGAAACCTGCCACTTGGCGGTGCCCGTCCTCGCCGAGATCCACCAGGCCGGCCATCCGCTGACCATCTGTTGGCAGGACGACGGCGGATTCCTGGGCCCAGGCCTCGCCGTCGCAGCCGTGGACGACCGCGCCCTCAAGCGCTCCTTCCAGCTCGCCGTCGAGACGGTACCTACGCTGATCCGGCTGGAGGGCGGTGCGGAGACCGGCCGCACGGTTGGCTGGAGTCGTGAAGACTGGCGTGCGCTCACGGCTATCCCCACGCTGGGCACGGGACTGCCGCCCCACCGGCCCGGCTGTGGCTCCCGCTCGGTGGAGCCGGGGGTCGTGGAGGCCCTGCGGGTGCGCTTCGGCGAAACCGGAATCCGCGCGCGCACGGTCGAGGTCGCTTCCAGCGCCGACGCGATCGAGGCGTGCTATGACCGCGGCTGGAGCGACGGCCTCCCGGTCGTCCCGCCGACGCCCGAGCGCATCCTGCGCATGCTGGGCGGCACGCGCCGCGACCCGCACGAGGTCATCGGCGAGATGCCCCCCGAGCTGGCGTCCTGCACTGTCGAGAAGGTCGCCATCAACGCCGTCATGGCCGGGTGCCGCCCCGAATACATGCCGGTCGTGCTGACGGCCCTCGAGGCCGCCCTGGATCCGGGGTTCACCCTGCACGGCGTTACCTGCAGTACCTGCTTCTCGAGCCCGGTGATCATCGTCAACGGACCCATCGCGAAGCGCATCGGCATGAACTCGGGACTCAACGCACTCGGACAGGGGAACCGGGCCAACGCCACCATCGGCCGCGCGGTGAACCTCGTGGTCCGCAATGTGGGCGGAGGGCGGCCCGGCGAAATCGACCGCGCGACGCTGGGCTCTCCGGGCAAGTACACGTTCTGCTTTGCAGAGGATGAGGGCGACGATGGCTGGGAACCGCTGGCCGTCTCGCGCGGAATCGCTCCCGGCAGGAGCGCGGTGACGGTGTTCGCCGGCGAAGGGATCCAGGGGGTGACCGACCAGAGGGCGCGCACGCCACGCGAACTCACCCGCTCCCTGGCGATGGGGCTGCAGGCGGTGGGACATCCCAAGCTGTGCGAGTGGGCGGCCGCCGTTTTGGTCCTGTCACCCGAACACTACGCCATCTACCGCGAGGCGGGATGGGACCGGAGCCGGATCACCAGCGCGCTCCAGGACGCGCTGCTGCTCCCGGGCGAGAAGGTGGCGGCGGGCGCCGACGGCGTCGCGGAGGGAATGCCCCCCTCCCGCGCGGGCCAGCGCATCCCCAAGTTCCATCCCGGCGCCCTTCTGCTGTTGCGAGCCGGGGGTCCCGCCGGGCTGTTCTCGGCCATCCTGTCGGGTTGGCCGGGGGGGCGCCTGTTCGAGGAATCCCACCCCGTTACCAGAGAGATCAGCGAATGACAGAATCCACCGTCACCCTGCACGATCCCACCTCCGAGACCGCGCCCGCAACGCGTCCGCGGTGCAGGCCCCCGGCGTCGCTGGACGGCAGGACGGTGGCGCTCTTCGACATCGGCAAGTCCCGCGCCGACGAGTTCCTCGACTGCCTCGAGGCACGGCTCCGCGCCCGGGGGATCGCCACCGCGCGCTTCGCGAAGCCGACCAACGCCAAGCCCGCCACGAGCGCGATCCTGGACGACATCGCCGCCGGCGCCGACGTGGTCGTGGAGGCGCTCGCTGATTGAGGGTCGTGCGTATCGTGCGGTCTGCACGACATCAAGGCCCTCGACGATCGCGGCCTCCCCGGCCTCCTGATCGCCACCACCGCCTTCCGCGAGGCGGCCTCCTTCCAGATCCCCTCGCTCGGCTTCGAGCCGGAGATTGTGTGGGTGCCCCACCCGGTCCAGAACCGCCACCCCGAGGAACTCGAGCAGCTCGCGGAGGACGCGCTGGACGCGATCCTGCGTGGGCTGATGTCCGGGGGCGAGGGGTGATACTATCGCAGGTCGACTGATGATACTATGAGGGGTGGCCACGGACGTAGCCGTTCGGCCGACCCCCGTCAGCGCACCTCCATCACCGCGCCGGCCTCGGGATCTCCCAGCTGCAGACGCACATGCCGCAGCGTCTCGGCGTAAAACCGCCCAAGCTCGTCTTCGCGTGCCCGAACGTCGCTTACCATGACGCCGAGATAGATGATCGGGCCGGGCTGGTCCGTGGCCGCGAAGAACTGCGGTTGGATGATCCCGGCGGAGACGATCCGATCGTACTCGTGGAGCGATTCCTGAAGGGAGTACGTGAGGGAGAGCGTGGAGAGAATCGGCAAATCGAAGTGCCGCACGGCCTCGGTCACGCTGGCCAACTCCCACGCCGTACTCCTCAAGGGCGTGAGGCCGAGTCCTTCGGGCAGTGCTCCGCTGATCGAGATGCTCTGGCGTTCGCCTCCTTCGGCAGCCCGCTGATTCTCGATGAGCCCCGGCAGGATCTCGTCGTGATAGGCCATGCGGCGGTCGAGGGTTACCGTGTTCTCGGCGATTTCCGCAGCCAGGGCGTAGAGCGTCTCGTTGACGAGTTGGCGTTGGTCGATGGTGGTCATCCACTGATCGAAGCCGAGGGCGACGAGAACGCCGACGACGATGACCACGAACTCGAGCGCAAGACGGCCGAAGGGGATGCGATGGGTCGCGCGACCTCGGCCCCGTGTGTGGCGGGGGGAATCGGGAAGCTCGCTTTCGTCGGCGCTCCCGGGCGGCGTCTGCGTTTCCTCGAAGCTGTCTTCCGGCATTGAACTGTCTTCCGGCATTGACTGCAAGCCTCCTACGCGCATTTTCTTCGGCCAAGGCGAGGCTTGCCGTGAAGCGTGGTCGCGAACGGAGGCATCGTGAAGACCTGGCCACATGTCTGGATCGGTCGCAAGCGAGGCTCTCTTCCAGCCTACCGAGGCAGGTCAAGGTCAGTTGGCGCGCGACTTGCCTCAATCCTCCGTCAGGAGCCGGAGCTTAGCGATCCGCCAGGGCGGAAAGTCCCTGTCCAGGAGAAGGTACAGGAACCGGCCTCCGCCCAAAACCTTGGATCCGCTTGGAAGCGGGACATCCTCATAGAGCTTGGTTCCGGTGTGCCGGTTGTAGATCTCGAGCGAGGTGTGCAGAACCCGGAAGGGAGGCATTGGCCGCCCGGGGTCGAACCGGGCGCGCGTCAGGACCAGGTGTCGACCGACCACGTCGATGCGGTCGACCACGTCGAAAGTCCCCAGAAACTCCCCCAGCGTGGTGCCGTAGGCCGCAGGGTTGGCAAACGCGCCCAGCTCCAACACCCGAATGGGCCGGAACGAGTCGGACGGGGTCCCAAGGGTGCCGACGGTCTCTCCCGCGCCGTCGATGACCGTGACGGGGTACTCCAGACCCGACATGACAAACGTCGAGTCGCCGCCGACCGCGATCGGAAAGCGCGCAAATGCGCCCCAATAGGGCCTCTCCAAGTCGGAGAACGGACGTTCGTAGCTGCTCCACACCAACTCCAATTCCGGTGCCGTCATCCGGTACAGGAGTGGTGGACGGGCGAAGAGGCGTTCTTCAGGGTCACCCGTAATCATCCGCACGAGCAGGTCAGGTCCGAGCGCCCGAGCATCCAGGAGAGTCGCGGGCCACATTGCGGAAGTATCGGGAGCCAGGGAACTGGTCAGGAAGGTCAACCGAGCCCGTAGCAGGTCCAGGACCACGATGTTCTCGGACGGCGTCTCCACCAGTGCGTTGATCCGCCGAAACTCGAAGGGACCGTCCCCGAATCTCCCGAAGGCAGCCTCCAGCCGTCCCTCCTCGTCGTAGCTCCGCACGCGGGGCAGGAACAGGTCGCCGATCACGTACCCCCCGCCCTGCCGCTCGGCGAAGTCGCCGATCTCGGCAATCGAATCGGCTGGGTCTTCACCGAGCTGCACGACGGCGTCGACGGCGAACACTTCTTCGAGGGTCGCGGTCACCGGAGCGGCGGCGGGACCCTCCGTCTCCGCACAGGCAGCAAAAAGCAGGACCGTCAGGCGTGCGGCGAGCGCGGACGCCCGGACCGTTATGCCGTCGCTGCCGGTCATTCTGGCCATATGCTGCTCACGGCGAGACGATCACGGCCAACAGCAGATGTTCGCATTGGTCCAGCACGGCTGGGTCAAGCAATCGTCGAAAGGGGTCCAGGGACAGCACGGTCCGAATCGCAGTCCCTTGCGGCCATCGCGTCAGTCACGATGTGACCGGGGCGTCTCGACGCTACGAGGTCGAACCATGAGGTGTTCCAGGCCGGGTGACAAGGCCATCCGGCGACTGGAGCAGATGCCGCTTTCCACCTCTGCCGCGACGGACTAGGTTCCGCCATTCCCCGGTGAGAGGCTTGATCAGATGACCCGCATACTCCTTCCAGCGTGCCTCGCGGCTCTGTTCATCGCGGTACATGGTCATGCCCAGGAAACGGTCGAGCTTTCGGGGGAGGACCGACCTTTGGTCCTGGAGTTCTCGGAGGTCTACCGCATCGGGTCGGCCGCTGCGGTCGCCGACTGGGAGCTTCTGAACGTGGTTGGAGGCGCGGGTTTTGACGAGGCCGGGAACCTGTACTTCCTGAACTCGCCTCATCGCGTGGTCTCCGTCGACCCTGACGGCAACTTTCTGGGCCAGTTCGGCCGTGCCGGCGGGGGTCCGGGCGAGTTCGGAAACCCGCGCCAACTGGATGTCCTGCCGGGCGGGCGAATCGTCGTTACGGACGTGAGACGCCTGGCGTTCCATATCTTCGGCCCCGAAGGCGTGTTCGAGCGATCGGTGAGGATGGCGTCCGACGTGCCGGACCGCGATTTCCTGCGGGATATCCTCTATTGGACAAGGTCCGAATCGTACGGAGCCCGCCCCGCCCGCGAGGGCGCAGCGGTCCTTTCCGACGGCTTTCGCAAGATCATGCGCACCGACCTGTCGTCGGACGAGGCGCGGGTCGAGCCGTCGGTGGAGGCATGGGCGCCCTTGGGGACCGAAGCGAAGTTCGGGAGTCTGGCCGAGGTGGCAGGCGGCCCATTGTGGGGGTTCGTGCCGCCGCTGCTCTTCGACGCGTTGCCGGGCGGTGGAATTGCGTTTTCGGACTCGTCCGCGTATGCGATCAAGGTCACTGGACCGTCCGGCCAAGTGGTGCGGATCCTGCGCCGCCCAATCGTCCCGCAGCCGGTCACCAATCGACTCAGGCGGGCGGAGATCGACCGCCAACTGGCGGAATTGACGCCGGACGACGATCCGGCGCTTGGCGGCGTCCCCCCGACCGCTCGGGCGATGGTGGCGGGATTCCGCTCGGGCCAGGTGCAAGCGATCGAGGAGATGCAGTTCTTTCCGGAAGTGCCGGTGCTGTACGCGTTGCGCACCACCTGGGAAGGCAATCTCTGGGTTCAACGACGCGGGGAGGAACCCGACGTGGACCTCGGACCGATTGACGTGCTCACACCGGGTGGCCGCTATCTGGGCACGCTCGACGGGCGGATGCGGATGCCTGACGAATTCGGCCCCGATGGCCTCGTCGCCTTCATCGAAAAGGATGAATTCGATGTCCCGGTCATCGAGGTGAAGAGGCTGCCGCCGGGAATCCGCTGAGACCACGGTTCCCACAGCAGAGCGAAAAGGGAGAATGAAGGAAATGACTCTTTCGCAGCGTTGCATCGTCTTCCTTGTGACAGCGCTCGCGATGCCCGCAGCCAGTGCCGGGCAGCAGACTTGCGTCGACCGCGACCTGCTTTACCGCCTCGACGGGAGTGACCTCGTTTGGGACGATGTGAGGGCGGTCAGCACCAACGATTCTCTTCTGGTCGTGCTCACCGAGTCCTATCCGGCCGTCCACCTCTTCGATCTGGCCGACGGCCGCCGACGAGGAAGTTGGGGACGGAGCGGCGAGGGACCCGGCGAATTCCAGTCAGCCTCCGGAGTTGTGCTGGTGGGCCGCCATGTCTATGCGCTCGATGGCAATCAGGGACGGTTGTCCATCTTCGAGTTCACGGGCGATCTGGAGCGTACCGTGGCGCTTCGAGACTTCGGAATGCCTCCCAATTTCCCGCGCTGGCTCCATCGGGCAGGGGGGGACACGGTTCTGATCGGGGTGTCCGTGCCCATGGGCAACGAGAGGTCCATCATTGCACGATCCTTCGGAGCCAGCGCCGACGAAGATCCGGTTGGTCAGGAAACGGTGATCACGTACCCCCAGCGGACGGCCGACCTGCGTCTCACCGCACCGGGAGGGCCGGGCCTCACTCTTTCGCATCCTTACTCGCCGACTCCGCAATGGACCCCCGTTTCCGGGGGCGTGGCGTTTTGGCGCGGGCCGGACCCGGAAGTCAGGATTCTGGGTTTCGACGGCCCGCAGATGTCGGTGGTTTCGCTCGCCCTTGACGACCGTTTCGAGGTTACCGGGGAAGACAGGGAATACTGGCTTCAGAACGCCATTCCGCAGGAGATCTTCGGGCAACGGGGCGTGTTCGATCCCCTGAGAGAGGTAGCACGGCGAACCGTCGACTTTCCCGGATACCACCCAACGGTGTTCGAACTCCTGGGCGGACCGGACGATCTCCTGTGGGTGCGCCGGACTCCGGACGGGCGAAACCAGGTTTGGGACATCGTTGACGCCCGAGGGCAACCGACCAGCCGGATCGCGTTGGCTCGGGATCAGGCCCTCATGGCCGTTGTCCCGGACCACTTGCTGCTGAAGGTGACGGATGCGCTCGGCGTGGAGTCGGTCGAGGTTCATCCATGCAGTGCGGTGCCCGGCGGCCTGAACCGCCGGTGATCGCATGGATGGTTGAAGCGCCGGAACCCGTTCGCACGCCTGATCGTACCTCAGATGTCCTCGGATGGCATCGATTCACCACAAGCAGGACGTTCGCCATGTCGCGTTGGAAGAGGGTTATCCGCGGTGTCCTCGGGATGGGGCTGACCTTCGGCGCCATCGGCGCGGCGTTCTTCTCCCTGGTCGCCCTGGTGAGTGCGGTGTTCTTCCCCGGCGCCGAGGATGAGTTGGGGTTCATGATCATCGCGGGTGCCGTTTGGGGCGTCGGGATCGGTACGAGCTTCTCGGCCATTCTGGCGATCGCGGCGGGCGGGCGCTCGCTGGACGAGCTTTCCTGCTCACGGGTCGCCTCGGTGGGCGTGCTGGGCGGCCTCCTGCTGGCAGGACTGGTTGTGGGCGGCAGTTGGGGGGACTGGCCCAACGGGGGCGCCATCGTCCCGTTCAGCATTCTGCCGCTCCTTGGCGCGGGAGGAGGCGTGGCCAGCCTGCTGATCGCCCGCAAAGCCGGGCGCGCGTTGCGCTCCGGTGAGGAGACGGGTTCGCTTCTGGAAGGATGAGGGGTTAAGGGAGGGAGGCAAGATCATGAACGGCACTGGCGGCGAGCGCGTGGGCGCGATGCTGAACCCCCCGCACCTGGGCGAACTGATCCGTGAGAGCATGGACGAGGTCGGATG